>CAZQQR010000216.1:7312-9716 GCA_964595515.1 uncultured Pirellulaceae bacterium | reverse complement strand
CAGAGTTTGCATGGCCATGACATGAGGCCACATCGAAACGTAAAAGGCTTCTCCGCTTATTAGGCTTCTCCGCCAATTCCGCATTCGAAGCACAAAAGAAATCGCAACGGGAAAAGCGTTCTTAGACCCACGTGAAAAAGAAGCGGGCTCCTTCGCCCAATTCCGACTCAACCCAAACTTTGCCGCCAACTCGCTCACAAAGTCGCTTGACGAGTGCAAGCCCCATACCTGTGTTCTCGATGCCCGAGTCTGCTTCAAGCGACTGAAACAACTCAAAAATTCGCTCGTGATAAATCGGCTCGATACCTTTCCCGAAGTCCTCGACGCAAAAACAGTGCATGCCGTTGCGAAGCTGATAAGAGACAACAACTTTGGTTTGTTCACCACCGGAGTGCTGAATCGCGTTTGCAATTAAGTTTCTTAGGACTTGCTCCAGGGCAGTTCTCGCCGTCGTCAGTTTGGGCAGTTCACCTGTGACCTGCAATTCAACATGTTCTGGCGGGGCAAGAAACTCGAAAAGCTGAGGAACGAGCGCGTTGATATCGACGGGCTCACGTTGCCCACCGACTCTGTCAACTCGAGAGTAAGAAAGCAAGTCATCAAGCAGACGATTCATCCCTTCGGCTTGTTTACGCAGCCTGCCAAGATGAGATTGCGAAATCTCCGCCAATGGTTCTGGGCTATCCTCCTCCACCCACTCCGCAAGATGCAAGATTCGACGAAGTGGTGCTTTTAGGTCATGCGAAGCGACGTAGGCAAAACGGTTCAAGTCAAAATTACTTCTCTCGAGTTCCGCCTGTACAGCTTGTTGATCGGTAACATCAATGTGAAAACCAACAACACGCTGGAGCCTCCCTGATTCATCTTTGATCAAACGGGCTCGCGACAAGATTGACCGGTACTCGCCGTCGTTATGCAAAAGCCGAAAAATCTGTTCGTACTCAAGAAGCTCTCCATCGAGAAACTTTTGAAACTTGGTTGACGCAGCACTGGCATCTTCCGGGTGTAACGTTCTTGTCCAATCGTCCAAGCCCGTCCATCCATCCGTCCGTCCAATTTGACGTAACGCTTGTTTTGACATCAGCACATCGCCAGTGTCGGGCACGTACTCCCAAAAACCAACATTGCCAGCCTCAATCGCGAGGTTCAATCGTTGTTCGTTAATGGCACGTTCAGTAACGTCAGAAATGCTGGCCAAAGTCACGCTTCGGTCGTTGACGTAAAGCTCCCGCGTCAAAGTCACCTCGATCGTGAATGTTGATCCATCCAATCGTACGGCGGTCAACTCGCGCCGCCTGGTTATATCGTTGGCATTTTCGTCGAGTGAATCGGAAAACAACTGCGGAATATGAATCGCAACAGAAACGTCTGACCGTTCTTCTTCGAAGCCGAACATCTGGTTGGCTTGGGCATTGCTCAACTGAATCTTGCCATCGGAATCGATCAGCAACATTCCGATCGGAGCAGAATCAAACAATTGGCGAAACCGCTCTTCGCTTTTCATCAGCTTTTGCCGCGCGGCTTCGATTTCAGTGACATCTGTTCCGACGACGAGGATTCGGTCGGGATGGCCTGAATGCGTCAACTTGTATTTGTCAATTAACATGCTTCGTTGCTGACCAGTTTGACCGTGCAACATTTCCGGACGTTTACTGACGCCCGCGGCTTCCAAAGTCTGACGATCTGATTCTGCGTACCGTTTTGCATCGATTGGATAGACGTCGGCTGTTAACTGCCCTTCGATTTGATCTTTGCTAATACCGGTCACCTCGGCAGCAGCACGATTGACTTGAAGAATTCGAGTCTCTGCGTCTTTGACCCAGATATAAGTCGGGATGGTTTCGAGAATTGCTTCCGCTTCATAACGCTGCTGGGCAATCGCGATCGATGTGGACTTCTCCGCATCGATGTCGGTCAGAGTTCCCAGCCAGACGTCGCTGTCATCATGATTTACCAGGCGACCAGTTTCACGAGTCCAACGATAAGTCCCGTCCCCGCGCAGTAATCGGTACTCGATTTCTATAGAAGCAGCACAATTTCCAGACTCCGTCGCCTCGGCAATAGATGCCTCCACACCCGGGAGGTCGTCCGGGTGAAAAAGCTGCTGCCACTCTGCCAGAGAGATTTCTGCGTTCCCAGCCTCATGCCCAAGGGACTCAAGCAATTGATGGGAGAGAACTATGCTTTTGGTGCTTCTTTCCCTTTCACCAGAATCGTCTGCTTGCAGGTACGAGATGCCAGACTGATTCGGTCGCACGTAAATTCCGCAGGATATCAGTTCAACTGCTGCAGACAACAAACGAACATTTGCATTGAAAAAACAATTCGACGATTTCATCTGCGAGACTTAGCCTATTCTGAAATTGCAAAAGAGCGATTGGCAAAAGAGCGATTGGCAAAAGAG
>CAZQQR010000216.1:6047-7212 GCA_964595515.1 uncultured Pirellulaceae bacterium | reverse complement strand
GCAAAAGAGCGATTGGCAAAAGAGCGATTGGCAAAAGAGTCAAAAAAAGAAGTTTCAATTTCAAAGTGAACTGTTTCCCGGAGCACCCGGCAACAACACCAATTCCTCGTACCGTTGAATTAAGTCATGTACTTTGAATTCTGAATCCGCCAGACTTTTCTTCACGATGTAGCCTGCAACATGCTGTTTGTAAGCAGCCAGAACATCAGAACGGTATTCCGAAGTTGTTAACACAAATACAGTACTGAGACCGATGGTATCGTCATTGCGAACCCGTTCCAGAAATTCCAAGCCCCCCATCATGGGCATATTTAGGTCAAGGAAGATCAAATACGGATGATCAATCGTCTTCTCGGGATGAGTTCCCATTAGGATTTCAAGAGCTTCGACTCCGTTACCCCCGATGACGACGTTATTTTTTAGCCCATGCTTTTTCATCCCACGTTCAAACGCCATGGTATCAATTTCATTGTCTTCAACCAACAAGATTTGAAGTGGGCTCATGGTTTTGGCCTCGAAGGAAATATAGGTGTTTACACGAATACCACTTTAGCATTTTATTTCGGGTGAGTTTACCCCGGACAAATGGCGAAAAACGCGCAGTTAAATGATAACGATGGAGACGAGATCCAGCGACGCGTAAACCATGCAGAGCGAGCGATCAGTTGTTTTGAAAATCAGACAGCCAGAACTTCGCACAATACAATCCCGCCATCATGACGCCGCACTCAATAACAGTCGCCTTCGTCCGGTTTTCCTATCGGTAGTCTACTCCACTAAAAGATAGTTTCCTTTTTTGCTTTTTCCAAGAAACGTAGGCCGGATCAGGAGCTTGCGACGCCAATCCGGCAATAAATGGAGAAGCCAAAGCCGGTATCTTTGCCAGTGAGTCTAGCGAACGCAATGCCGTCCCGCTGGGACTCAAATTAAATTGACGTCTGTAACCTGGCACTAAAGTGCCAGGCTAGAAAATGCCGTTCCTCCGGAACTAAAGACGGCATCGGACAGCGTTGCCCCTTCCACCGGCACTCCTTTGGTTTCGTTAAAATTGAAACTCGTAGGCACTGGACCATCATCGCCTGTGAACTGAGAATAAATCTGCCGGGTCACCTGCGTTGACAGAATCCGCATTAACGAAGTCCGCATTAACAGAATCCGCATTAAC
>CAZQQR010000216.1:0-5947 GCA_964595515.1 uncultured Pirellulaceae bacterium | reverse complement strand
TCCGCATTAACAGAATCCGCATTAACGAAGTCCGTATTAACAGAGTCCGTATTAACAGAGTCTGCATTAACAGAGTCCGCGTCGATAGAATCCGCGTTGACAGGGCCCGCATTAACAGAGTCCGCGTCGCCATCGAGCCAACGGCGCAAATCAAGCCGGGACAGTCGATGATTCGTTCCATTCCGCTGATTTGCTATCTCCAAAATAGTCAAAGCAGTTTTGGGAATACTCTCAAGTTACCTCTAAGCTTTGCAAAATCAGCGTATCTCCTTCGAGAACTATTAGTACTTGCCATCCAGCCCAGGCAGCTCTAGAAGCTTGCGGGCCCAAAACCGAATTACTGCGATTGGAAAGCCTGAATTATCAGTCACTCACCGTTCCCGAGATTGTTTTTAAGGCCAGAGTTTTTGTTGACCGACGCTCGGAGTTTGTCAATCACTTTTTCAGACGCTGCATCGCCTCGGGACCGCCTTCTTGGATCTCAATCAGGAACTTAATCAGATCCGCGAACTGAGCCCGGTCCGTCATTTGGTTTACCAGTCCAGCAGGCATGGCTGAGACCTTCATCGGCGCGACCTCTTCGATATCGTCTTGGGCGATCTTAATTTCTTGCCCACCGGCAGGCTCACGGATCACATACTCGTCGTCGTTTTCGCTGACTGGGAACCCCTTCAGTACCAAACCATCTGCAGTCAAAACCGAGACTTGCTTGAAGTCCTGATGAATTTCTTTGGACGGATCCAAAACAGCCTCGACAAGAGTCTGATCCGTCACTCCCTCGCGTTTGATGGCCAAATCCGGGCCCAGTCGCGGACCTGTTTCAGGATCATGACACTTGGCACAAGAATTGGATTTATCATAAAACAAAACCGCCCCTCGTTTCGCGTCACCAGTCTTTTGAGCTTCCTCAGCTAAAACTTTTGGTTCGATCTTTGCCAACGATTCCGCCATCGAAACTGGCGGCTCCGCACCATGTGGAATTGCAGTAATAGAAAGCTCATGTATGGACCAGTACTTGTTCGTGGATTCTCCCGTTTGAGTAACCCTAATATGCCGGACCATATCCGGACTATCCAGCTCAATATTGGTGACTGACTTGCCCCCGTAGCCTTTGGCAACAGGGCCATCCCAATTGGTACCGTCTTTGGATACTTCCACGACATACCCGCGCGGGTAATCATCTTTTGATTTTCGAGTATCCAGTATTAAACTCATCACCTTGACCGGCTCGGGCAATTCAATTGCCAACCACATCTCAGGTTTTTGAAACGCATTGCTATCCCAACGCGACTTTGGGTTGCCATCGATCGCGTTGTTAAGCTTGCCTTCATTTGAACTGGCCGTGAGCCGCCACTCCGATTTATTTTCCAAAAAAGGCGGATCGTAGTAATCCAAGTCATTCAATTTCCAAGGTCCAATTCGAGACGCAGACTCGTTCCTAATTCGCTGGATGTCTGCTGCTTTGATGATCGAAGCCTGATTGCCCCAACTGTTTCGGGCATAGTTTGCCACGTCTGCAATCCAGGCGTCAGAGTTAGACGCCAGTGGCATCATCAATCCGTCCGCGTAAGTCTTGTTGTCGATCGGACCAATCAAACCGTGCAGCAGAATCCGTCCCAATCGAGACTTGTGTCCAAGCACTCGGGGTGAACCCGCCAAGGGCGGCGCCAAATGCAAATCCTTACCTTGCGGCGAAGGATGACCTTTTCCGTTTTCACCGTGGCATGTTTTGCAAAGCGTCGAGTAGATGACTTTTCCACGAACAACGGAATCGGCAAGCTCCTTATTTCGTCTTTGCAGTTCCGCGAATTTTTTACGTTCTTCTTCGATTGCGACCAAGTTTCCACGATACTGCTTGGCTATCGAAGCCACATTTGTGTTGGCACTGTTTGCTTTCACAATCCAGTCCGTGATTGCCTCTGCATTCGGGTGTTGACCGTGATTGACTGAAAGAAGCGTCTGAATTACGACTTCTGCCGAATCATCTGTACTCAATTTTTTGAGAGCCGAATTAAACCGCGAATCTTTCGCCAACAGGGGCTCTGAGATTCGAACGGCGGCCGCACGAACACGCGCATCCCCGTCTTGCATGCCTTTGGCCAAAACCTCAGGCGAAACGGTATCGAGGCCTTCAATCGTCCAGAGAGCATGGAGCCGAGCTAGCGGATTTTCGTGACTGATCGCAACGTTTTCAAGTTCCGCAACGACGCTTTTGTCGTCGTGCAAAATGATTAGTTTTTGTGCTTCACTTCTCCACCACCCGTTTGGATGCGAAAGATGTTTGACCAACTCGGAGGGCGTCTCATCAAGCATTCGAGGCTGCGGACCTCGCTTGGATGTTTCGTGATCGACACGATAAATTCTTCCACGACCAATGTTTTTATCAAGCTCGTACTCCTGCACGACTTCTCTTAAATAAGAACCCTTTCGGACCCAGTTTCCTTCTTGAATAATCCCCCGGTACATATCAACCAAATACAGACTTCCATCGGGGCCGGTCGCACTGTTGATTGGCCGAAAGTTCGGATCCGTTGCCGCAATGAATTCTTGTCCATCGTAAGCATTGGAAACGACGACCTTCCCTTGCTCGTTGGTAACCTTTGCACGCCGAATGAGACGTCCGACTGGCTCGCAAATGATCAAGTCGCCATCAAACTCACTTGGTAGCGCCGTTCCTCGGAAAACAGACTGACCTCCGCCGCCCGTAAAGTGGTTCAGGGAGTTGTCGTCTCGAACACGTTTCAAACCGCCCTGAACGTCAGGGATGTTGTCAATCGGAAAGACTTCACGAAACCCATCCGCTTGTTCGCCGGGAAGACCAATCTTTCCGTAGACGATCGGCTGTTGAAACGCGTAAGCAGGATTCTCGCCGCCAGCCGTTGAGAAAAACATTCGCCCCACATTGTCGTGTGTCAGCCCCCACTGACCGGTATTGAACGCCATCGGCTCAGAAACGACTTTGCCATCAGTGAACCGAAGTCTCGCCCCCGTGTAGGTCGTATAAATCCAGTTGTCGATATTCCAGATCAATCCACTTGGCTGATGCTCCAAGTTCCCCCCGCGACCGCCGCCCTCGTGCCAAATCTTAATCTCATCTGCCACGCCATCGCCATCGGTATCACGATAGCTTTTCAAATCAAGCGTATTGGTTTCGCCAATGATCACACTGTCCAACAGCGGCAAGACCATTCGTGGCAGCAACAGGTTGTCAGCAAAGATTGTATGTTTGTCATAAACGCCATCGCCTGTGGTGTCTTCGTGACGCGACACGCGACTGGTCGCTTTCATGGTTCCCGAGCCATCAATGTCCTGCATGTAAGTCCGCATCTCGACAACATACATTCGCCCATTGCCATCCCAAGCAATCACGGCGGGTTCTTCAATGTGTGGCTCACTCAAGACTGGAACAACCGTGTAACCCGGCTGTACCTTCATGGTCGCGACAGAACGCTCGGGAGAAAGAGGCGGAGCTTTGGTACTGTCGTCAGTTGGGCCAGACACAAACACGAGAGTCGCGAAACTGAAAGTAGCAACAAAAATTGAATACAGTTTGTTCATAAAAGCTGTCTGCGATTAGAGGTCCAAAGATCACGCCTATCATAAAGTGAATTCCATTCGCGCCCAATGACATTCTTATAAAAGCAAAAACCAAGCCGCGCAAATTCGGTCAAAAACACAGCTTAAACGAAGCTTGACGGTAGCCGTCTTTTCAAATCAACAATGCTTGAGCCGAACCGGTGTCAGTTGGACAATTGAACCGAATTCGAATCTGCTTAAAAAAGTCGGCGCTAATCCCAATTTAACTTACTAAATCAGACTTGTTAGATTTCGCCCATCAAACAACCGCCTTGTGCCAGTGCAAATCATCGAGCCCCAAGGTATTCAACATGCCTTCTTTGCTTAACCGATCAGCGGTTGGTGAAGTGGATCAGGATTGGTTAGGATTAGCTCCACTCACCGAGTACAATTTTGCGTTTCCAAGTTTCAAGAATCAGCGATTTTCACAGCCTGTGTTGCACACTGATGAAACTCAATGCGATTATTTTTCGCCAGTGTATGAACTAAGAGCACTCAACAGAGAACTTAAAATGACCAATCGAAATTTAGCAAGAACATCCTTTGCAACGATTCTAGCCGTTTTAATTCTGTTGGCCGCCAACAACACTGACGCGCAAGAAACTCAATCGCAAACGAAAAACTCGATCAAAAAAATTCGCGTCAAACCATCTCAGCAAGCCAGCCGAATTGGCACCGCCGTCCATTGGGAGAAAGAATTTGGCGCAGCGATCGCGAAATCCCAACAAGTCAACAAACCAGTTTTCTGGTACGTCCCGACACTTCGCGGAACGTTCATGGACCGCAAAAAGGAAATTGATCGCTACATGATGGCAGGCCCGTTTTCTTGGCGACCAACGGTTGCGTCCATCAACGAAAACTTTGTTCCGCTCAAGGCCAGCCCCACTAAAAACCAAATGGAAAAATATGGCCTCGCGCCTTTCGATTTCATTGAGCCTGGTTTCGTCATCCTGAAACCTGAAGGAACATTGATTGAAAAGGTCGACCGGATCACTACGCTTCATCCCAAGTGGTTCAACGAAGTCCTTGCCCGAAGCGGAGCCAAGCCTAACGACTACGAAACGTCGCGGCCGCAGTATTGGAAAGATTTCCAGCAGCGTAACTACCAAGCCGTTGTCGACAACCAAGCTGACGACGCAGAGTCCATGCTGTTCAAAGGCATGGCGCTTTTCCGGCTTGGAAAACAGTCCGAAGCCGCCGCCACTTGGAAACTCGTTAGCGAAAAATTCCCAGAAGATCCGCTTGGCTGGAAAGCCGCCGCAGAGGCCGAGGGTATCGGTCCGTTTCGACGCGGGTTCGAAGTCTATTCCGATTTGACTGCCGATTACTCAAACAAGACCGCCAAACTGTTTGGGACGGCAGCAGCACAATCTTCTTTTACATCCGACCAGCTCTGGAGTCGCGGAATCGAGTACATCCTCGGGATGCAGGATGAGAACGGGGGCTTTGTTCAATGCGATTATGATTACGGCGGGACGGACAGCCTTCCCAATGTCTACGTCGCCGTAACTTCGCTGTCGGGCATGTCGATGCTCAAAGCAATGG
This sequence comes from uncultured Pirellulaceae bacterium, assembly GCA_964595515.1. Classification (GTDB taxonomy): domain Bacteria; phylum Planctomycetota; class Planctomycetia; order Pirellulales; family Pirellulaceae; genus Mariniblastus. The sequence continues at coordinate 826 of CAZQQR010000216.1, read as the reverse complement.
AGAAGGGCAAACTCAGCAAAAATCAAACCGTCCGAACTATTTCAGCGATCAAAAAAGCGGTCGACTATGTAAGCAATGATGACAACATCAATAGATTCGACAAGGACGAAATCCTCTGGGCATACGCTTATCGCTTACGTTTTCTTGTTCGTGCCAAACAGCAACTCCAAGTCGTCGACGCGCCTGAAATCCTTGACCAGAATAAATTGACGGCCTCCATCGAGAACGCAATTAAATCGCTTGAACGCGTTCAAGGCCAACGCGGTGGATGGTACCACGAATATAACAATCCGTTTGTTACTGCCACTGCCCTTGCGGCACTGAAAGAAGCCAAAAATGGCGGCCACCAAATCGACGAGTCAAAAGTCTCCAAAGGCGTCGAATCCCTTGCCAAGGACCGAATGGGTAACGGATCGTTTCCGTATGACAGCTACGCAAAACAAGGAAACAAACCAGGCACCGAAAAAACCATTTCGGCTTCTGCTGGCCGAATGCCACTATGCGAGATGGGTTTGTGGTATTGGGACCGTTCAACCGATGCGGATCTAGTGTCTGCAATCCGGCGCTCCATCGCTCTTCAAGATAACTTGAACATCGCGCTCAAGTATGACGACCACACATCACACTTAGCCTACGGCGGTTTCTTTTTCTGGTACGACATGAGAGCGCGGAGTGAAGCCATCAACTTGGTCAAGGACAAGACTGCCAAAACGAAATTGATGAAGCTTCAACGGGACATCATCATGGGATTGCCAGAAATCGATGGCTGCTTCGTTGACTCCCACGAACTCGGCCGCGTCTACGGAACCGCCATGGCACTCTTAAG
>CAZQQR010000215.1:5276-9718 GCA_964595515.1 uncultured Pirellulaceae bacterium | reverse complement strand
TGCGCTCCGCCCTGTTGTGTTTGGCGTTGTTGCATGGCACGCATGATTGCTTGACGAGCCGCGTCCTGACCTTGAGCCATCGCCTTGGAAGCTGCGTCTTGGTTACCGCTAGTGGTTCGATTTCTGGTTGCGTTGTTTTGACCGGATTCTTGGCCACCAACCTCATCACTCAATTTGACTTCGATTTTGGATCCAAAAATCGCCTTCAATGTTGCTTTGACTTTCTCTTTGTCCATAGCAGGATTGAGAAGCAAAAAATCTGGTGGCTCGCTAAGCTCTGGTTTGTCCAACTTAAGAACAACGCCTTGGATTTTCTTGAAAATGAATTCTGGTCCAGTCACAAGCAGTTGGCTCGTTGAAACATCGACGTCCAGTTTAGCCTTTGGTTTTTCTTTTTCGTAGTCTTCCGAAGATCCACCGCCACCTTTGCGGCCACCGCCGGTAAGCTGCTGCATCATCTTTGCCATGTTCGCCATCTCGTTGGCTTGATTTTTCTGACCACCGTCTTCGCCCGTGTCAATCAAATCTGAAAGCTGTGCCTGAACCAAATCTTTGACTTCGGCAGCATCACGATGAATCACATCGATCGTTCGAGTGACGCCCAACACATCTGGATCGTGGGGGGCTTCCGGTTGATCAAGCATCTCGATCAACAGGACAATCTCATCCAGGTCCACGCTAGTCGCACCGCGAACGTAAAGCGTATTAAATTTCATATCGACGCCAAACTGAACGTCGCCTTCGAGAGTCCCTGTTCCGCCACCGCTATCCGAGCCTCCCAGCAACCCGCCGAGCAAATCATCACCGCCACCCATCATATTGCTCATCATGTTGCTCATCAGGTTTCCGCCTCCGCCACCACCACCTGAGTCAGCGACACCAAAATAGGTTTCAAGCCAAGCCATTACGTCGTTGGCTGGGCGATACTTCAATCGGAAAAAGAAAGGGGCTTCGTCCACAGAATCAACATCAACCCGCTGTCCGATGGCGTACTCAAGATCGTCAAGAGCATCGAGGTCATTGGACTCTAGAATAAAACCAAAATCCGTCATCCGAACTTTGATCGGGTCACCTGGAACTGAATCAATTCGGGGCGGAGGAATATATCCTTCCGCTCGCCTGTTCTGGTCAGATTCATCCGTTGTTTGCCCGACCTCTTCCTGAAAGGGCAGTACACTGGTCGCAAACAACTGAGGACCAGCCAATGCGGCAGCCGCAACAACGAAGGGCTCAGATTGAAAAAATCTGTTGATGTCAATTCGACTGCCTTGATTCGCTGGAATGACAGGTGCTGCCTCGGTTCCAGGATCAAGTTCCAACAACCTGGACGGCGTTGGGAATCGCTCACGGAAATTTTTCCGATCCTCTGGTTCAACAATGTTGAGTTTGTTACGGCGCCCCATCGACCCAAGCAACGCATCAAGCATTGGGAGAACGTCCTCTTGCTGACGCGGGTTTAATTCAATAATTCGAGTGCTCGTGCGAGGCCCAGTTTCTACAGGAATCGAATTCGCATCGAACTGACTGACGTAGTTCTTGACTGCCACTACTTCTTGCGGTGTTCCCCGAACGATAATTTGTCCTTTGTCGGCATTACCCAGTAATACCGGGCCAGATGAGTCTTCTGGGGTTTGCCGAAACAGACTTTGAAGGGCCATGATGATTTCAGCTGGATCGCCATTTTCAAGCTGGATCAAAGCGAAATCCTCCGCCCCATGTCCCGACAATGTATCCAACGTCGACTGGGCAAGATCATGGTCTTCATCGCGACCAAGAATCGTAATCGCTCCGGTCTTTTCATCCTGAGCCATTCGAACGCCATCGCGTTCGGCCAGCATCGTATCGAGAACTTTGAGAGCATTCGCCGGATCGACCATCACGGCATAAGTTTTTAGTCTTGGCTCATCCAGCTCTTGAATTTCAGCTTCCTCGCCCGACATGTCAATTTGCTGAGACAGCGATTTGAACTTCTCAAGCCATTCGTCTGTTCCTTGCACAAACAACCGATCACCAAAAGGCTCCACGGCAATCGTTAGCTCACGATCGTCACGAATATTCACGTCGACGGGCATTCCAACTAAACCGCGAATGATCGGCATGAATGTTTCAGCGTCCATGTGTTGCAAACGATAAATATACAAACCTGTTTCGCCAGCGTTTTTTCGTTGCCGTGCGGCATCGATCATTCTTTTGATGGTCCGAAGGTTCGCCCCAGTCTCTCGAATGATGATTTGGTTGCCTGCAGGGAAGACTGCAAAATGTCTGCGATTCTGTTCGCTGATCTGCGGCATCAGTTGGTTCGAAAGTTCTTCTGCATTGAGGTCTTCCAATTCGAAGATGCACTTCATCGTTTCGTACTTGGCCCGCGACTCGAGGTCGTCGACACTAACGCGCTCAATAAGATCTTCAGGAAGACTGGCATCAGCGAGCTTCACCAAGTACAGCTTGTTCCGATTCCTAACGAGTGTGTAGGGCTCGGGCTTGATCAACCGAAGTGAGCGAATCAACTCGTCGAGCGCGTCAACGGTTGTGTACTCTTCCTTGTCGGCAAGGCTGAATACGCCTTCTGGCCAATCGTCCACACGCTGCAGCGTGTATCCGGCTTGCTCGGCAAACCATGGAATCACGTCTTTCCAGCTTTGCTCATTGAACGTGAAGTAAATCTTCCCGTCTTCGACTTTGTTTTCTTCTGCCGAACCAAACCGTGGTTTGGCGGTCTCTGGCTTTGTTTTTTCCTGAGCTGCTGGCGCGGCGGCGGTTTTTTCCTGAGCAACGGGCTGAACTTTTTCAACCTTTAACTTTATTTCTTTTACTGTCGGCTCGGTAACTTCTTGAGCAACGGCGTCTTGGAAAGCCTGTGCGTTTGATGTGAAGGCTGCTGAACAACAGCAGATCAAACTGAAAAAGAATGACGATCTCATTGTGATTTGTATCCGATTAAGTCGTTGTTGGAGGCGAGCCCGCAAATCTGGCCAGTTATTCACATCATCTCTGCGAAAACCAGGTGTGTACCGATGTGACCCCATTGGCTGCCGTCTCAAATCCGTATTCTTACTAGTATTGCTTGGCAAATGGCAGAAAACTACCGATTCCAGCCAGACGTAATAACCCAGCAATTCCAGCGATGGATTGTTCCACCTGAAAGGATCAAAACGACCGTTTCAGATGGTACAGACCTGAGATGGGCACAGACCACGAATGAAGGAATTGCCTCTGGCGTTCTTCGAGTCTGAACCAACATCCTTTAAACTCACGTTCTTCCAAAATGTTTCGCCAATCCAACCAAATAACGACTTAATGAAGATTCTTTGCATCGAGACCACTTGTGATGAAACCGCCGCGGCCGTCGTGGACGGGGAATTGCGTGTATTGGGGAGTGTTGTCGCGTCTCAGGACGATCTTCACAAAGACTTTAACGGCGTCGTGCCCGAGATTGCTGCCAGAGCTCACGTCGAGCGGATTTTGCCCGTAATTCACCAGACTTTGGAAAAATCACAGTGCAAATTGGGAGACCTTGACGCGATTGCCGTCGCCAATACTCCCGGGCTTTCCGGGTCGCTCTTGGTGGGAGTGGTTGCAGCCAAATCGCTCTGTCTGGCCATTGATGTCCCTTTGATCTCAATCAACCATCTCCACGCCCATGTTTACGCTTGCCAAATAGCAGCCGCAGAACCTGTGTTTCCATGTGTTGGGCTGGTTGTCAGTGGCGGACACACGCATCTGTACCAATACGCTACGCCACTGGAGCCGACCTATCTTGGTGGAACCATTGACGACGCGGCTGGCGAGGCATTCGACAAAGTCGCGAGCATGCTGGGGCTGCCGTATCCGGGTGGGCCAGCCGTTTCGAAGAAAGCCGCCAACGGAAGCCGGACAGCGTACGCGTTTCCACGAAGCTTCATCCACGAAGACCGACTGGATTTCAGTTTTAGCGGGCTTAAAACTGCAGTTCGGTATGCCATCGCTGGTCCCGGCAATGTAGACCTTTCGACGATCAAATTATCCGAAGAACAAATCGCCGATTTGAGCGCGAGTTTCGAACAGGCAGTCGTCGATTGTCTGGTCAAGAAATCACTTCAAGCGATCGCTCAAACCGGCCTGAGAACACTTTGCGTTGGCGGTGGCGTCGCAGCCAATCGAAGCTTTCGAGAACAGCTCAAACAGAGATGCGATTCCGAAAAAGTCACGCTGCACATTGCTCCGCTCGAGCTGTGCACTGACAACGCTGTGATGGGCGCGATCGCGATCGAAAAATTCAAAGCAGGAATGTTTGAACAACTAGACCTTGATATCAAACCCGGTCTGATTCGGTATTAAAAGAAGTAAGAAAGTGGCAAAAGTTGACCGAAAAACGTCGGCCGAAAAACACTGACCGAAAAACGTAGGCCGTATCAGGAGCCTGCGACGCCAATACGGCAACGAACACGAATCACCAGGTTGAA
>CAZQQR010000215.1:2725-5176 GCA_964595515.1 uncultured Pirellulaceae bacterium | reverse complement strand
GCCATCGAGTTACTGCCCGCTAACCTGCAATTGATTCACGATCGAATAAACACCCGGCTCGAGTCGCAACTGTCGCTCAATCCGCTGGCTCTCATATCGATCAGCGACACCGGTGATGTATGCCGTTCGGTTCTCGATCCGGACTTGATAGTTCCCACCCAAATTCTGCGAGCCAGGTTGACGAACAAGCCGATTGTTAAATCGACTTGATACAAACTGTGGTTGGGGACGTGGGGCGTAGAAACTGGGCGCTAGCCTCGCTCGTGTGCTTTGGCGAACCACGGAAAAACCATTTTGTGCACCGCCAAATCCAGCAGCACCTCGACCACCTCCGCCCCCAGCAAATCCGCTTCCAGTGTTGATTCCTTCACCGCCGAATGAACCTCCATCAGCGATCGGAGGACCGGAAGTATCGGACGCAGCACCAATAAATCCTGCGTTCCGCCGAAACGCACTTGGGTCCTCGGTATCTCGACCTTGAACAATCGAAGTGGATGTTGGACCAACGAAGCCCTGATTTCGTATATCGTCTGACACAGAAATCTCAACGTTATTGGGTTCACCGATGAGACCGTCACCTCCCGTGGCCGACGTTGTCTCCTCTCCGCCAGCGTCAGGAATTTGTTGGTTCGGAATCTGTTGGCCACCGCCATTGTCCCCACCACCGATGTTGCCACCACCAATGTTGCCGCCGCCTTGTGCTCTCAGGTCAGATCCGTGAATAGCAAAAACCAGTACTGCGAAACCAAACGCAATTGCACGTATAATCTGTTTCATCTGACAACCCTTGATGTTTTCGAGTCAAAAATGACGTCTCGTGAGGATTGAACATTGCGGTTGAATCCAAACATGAAACACGAAAAATTTAAAACCGTGTTGCGTAATCTCGTCGTTTTCGCGTGATTTTAATAGAACGATGTTTAATGATCATCGTCCAGATCCTCGCTGAATTCAAAAAGAACTACACGGCAAAATGGTTGATGCAAAACAGACCTGCTCAGGGCCAACAAAACAACTAAACTGAACCCAATCGGAAAAATCGGGAATCTCCAGGCGACACCGAAACAATCGCAGTCGTCAGCGGGTTTCTATTTAGTAACCGGACTTCGGACTTCCACAATTACTGGCAAACAAATGAATTTTACCCAAATGCGATCGTTCGTCCTTGCACTGACACTCTCTATTTGTACTTTCACGAGTTTCATCAATGCGCAAATTGATCCTGAGTCCCGCCCACCGACTCAGGAGTTGCTTCCTGAAACGACCGTCATGTTTATGCAAATCGACAATTTTGCCGACATGGCTCTCAAGATGAAGGAGTCCAATTTCTTCCAAATGTTTCAGCACGAAGAGGTCGCGCCACTTTTTGAGGGACTGTGGGATGACGCCAAACTTGCTTATGACGAGAACGCCAAGGAAGAAGTCGGACTCGACATTGAAGACTTTCAGGCACTTCCAAAAGGCGAATTGTGCTTCGCAATAATCGCTCCACGACGTAAGAACCCAGAGTTCCTGTTGCTACTTGAACTCGATGACGAAACTGACTCCAAAGACAAAGTCCTCAATCGAATCCGCGACGAAATTCAAGAGGACGGTGCGGAGATCACCACTGAAGAATCCGATGATGGAATTGAATACGAGACATTCACAGTCGACGACAAAAAGGTCAAGTACTTTGAAAAAGACGGTCTACTGGTTGGTTGCACTTCCGAAGAAGAACTCGATGCCTTCGTCGATCGCTGGATGGGTCGCAAAGTCGAAAAGGTTCGCACGCTGGCGGAGAATCGAAAATTCATCACCATCATGAATCGTTGCAAAGGTAACCAAGATGTTCCGCCAGAAGCGAGATTCTTCGTTGACCCGATTGGAATCGCCAAAAGTGCCACGCGAGGCAACTTTGCGGCGTCTGCGAGTTTGAACTTTCTTCCTATCTTTGGCTTGGATGGTTTGCTTGGGGCCGGAGGAAGTTTGCTGCTCTCAGAAGAAGACTTTGAATCAGTGATGCACGCACACCTTTTGCTCGCCAATCCTCGTGCTGGAATTTTCGAAATGGTGGCGATGAAACCGACCATGTACGAGCCCGAGCCTTGGATTCCATCGGATGTTATCAACTACGGAACAACGAGTTGGGATTTCAAACAGTTACTGGCTGAGCTTACTAAGATCATTGAGAACTTTCAGCCGATTGGATCCGTTGACGAATGGATCGAAGAGAACCTTAACGAAACAATGGGGCTCGATGTCAAAACTGACATCCTCGAAGCCGTCTCGGGACGCGTTACGTTTGCACAATGGAATGAAGAGCCGATTCGACTAAACAGCCAGCTGACCATTTTGAGTCTAGGCATTGAAGACGCGGAAGCCTTTGAGCCTACGCTCGAGAAAATTGTCGAAGCCATGAATAAAGAAGGCAGCGAGCGGAGACAGAATCGTCGTCGCGTTCGTGACGCT
>CAZQQR010000215.1:0-2625 GCA_964595515.1 uncultured Pirellulaceae bacterium | reverse complement strand
CAGAATCGGATGAAACTGACCAATGGATTGAGCAAGAGTACGAAGGAATTCGGATCTGGTGTTTTGATATGGAAGTAATCCAAAACGCCCAAGAACGTCGTCGAGAAAGACAGCGCCAACGGGCGGAAGAACAAGGACGTCCGGTTCGAGTCACTCCATCCATGAACGAACAACAACCAGCGTTTGCTTTGGTCGGGGACTATCTGTTGATGTCACAAAGCCTCACGGCCATCCAAAAAGCGATCGATGTTGATCAGGGTAGAGAACCGGCTTTGACTGATAACGATGAGTATGTCGACATCAGCGATACGATGACGAAACTTCTTAAAAACGAAATGCCCGTCGCGATGTTCTACAGTAATCCTGCCGAGGCATTCAGAATGTGGTTTGAACTGGCTGGCTCAGACGAAACCAAAGGCTACTTTAGCTCGCAACTAGAAATCGCAAATGCTGAAGAGGAAACACCGGAATACGCTAAATACTTGGAGCGATTCAAAGACCGATTGGACGCCAACCCGCTTCCGCCTTTCGACGAAATGCGAAAGTACTTTAAACCACAGGGACAAATCGTCACCGACGACGATACCGGTTTTCATTTACTGTGGTTTCAAAAACGTTTTGATCCGGACGCTCAGGAAGATTAAATTCCCTGCATTAATGGCGTTTCTTCACTGGCGTTCTTGATATTGATTAAGTCAAAAAATTAAGTCCAAAAACTGTGGCACGAAAGCAGCAATTGCTTTCGTGCCTTTTTTTATCGATTCTCGCGACTTCGGCCCATGAAAAAACATTTCACATCGCATAAGAGCCGACACTCGCTTTAAGAACTTGAACTTACTTATCGTTCAATGCTGACCTAATCGCCTTGGTGACTTCACCGGCAAACAGCTCTGAACCTTTGGCTGTGAAATGCACGTTGGCGGGTCTTTGAATTTCTTCCAGCCTACTATTGGCGAACGTGTACAAATCATTGACCGCGATTCCATTTTCCTTCGCGATCCTGACAGCAATTTCATTGTAAACGCCCGGTGATGTCGTTTCCCTCAATGGCTTGCAGCCTTCAGGGACCGGCGTCGTCGTGCAGAAAACCAACTTCGCTCCGGTCGCTTTTAGTTTGGCGACGATCGCTCGCATTTGCCGCTCGTATTCTTCCGGCGATGATTGAAGCGGGTCTTCAGCCTTGTTGGAGTTTTGTCCAGTCTTGCCATCGACATGCTTTAGATCGTGCAAGCCAAAATTGAAGTGAATCACATCCCAATTGCCGCCACTCAGAGTCAACCAACGATCAATGTTTTTGATCCCACTGTCGGTTCCCGCACAGTTTTCAGCACGATTACCTCGCATTGGTCGAGTTACAAAAACGGAATCTTCCAAAGCTTTTTTTACAAATGGCGTGTAGCCGATTGAAATCGAGTCGCCCAAAATTAGGACACGCGATTTGCCTTTGCTTTTAACAAGATCAACCATTTGCCGGCCAAGTGCATCTCCCACATGGAAATAGCTTTCCGCGTTCCCATACCAGTGGTGCAGATGCCCAACGTTGGGAGATTGTTTCGCAGGACGGGCGAAACTTGCGGTCTCAACGAACGCAACGTTGCGATCACCATGTTTCGCGACGGCCGCCTGCGCCCCGCGAAAGGCCTTCATCTGCTGGCTGACTTCTTTTTGGCCGCCGTTGCCAAGTTCCCCTATCACCACTGGCAAATCGAGAACGCCGATTTGTTTTCGAATATCAGAAATAAAATGAAGCATGTTTTGTTCGTACTGAGCGGTCGCTTCATCGTCAATCATGTCGTTCCAGCCTTGCTGCCAAACCAAACCTGAGATGACCAATTGATGATCTTTGAGAGACGGCATTTCTTTTTCCGCATCTTCCATTGCTTCTCCGATTTGCTCAAGCATTTTGACGTAGGAGCGACCAACGTCTCCGCCCGCAGCAGGCGAGCGGAAATCTTTGTACAGACTTTTTCCGCCCCAAGCCGTCTTGATCAAGATCACGGGTTCTTCAAAAGCATCGCCCACCACGTGCCCAAACTGCAATTCTGGTCCGAAATGCTGCGGCTCGCCTGGGTAAGCCGAAAACCCGACGGACAACCCACCCGTTTTCAATTCATTGGGAGTGCGATACCAACAGAAAACATCGTCTCGCACCGCCCAGTTGCCGTCGGCGTCTGTTAGATGTTTCATCACCCGCTGATTGGCTTTTTTCTTCATCACTTGAACAAGCGTGCCTTTGCCTCCGTTGTAATCTTTTGGATCATCAAGCGAGACCACGGCATGGCCTTGCATGTTGGATTGGCCAACCAGCAAAAATACGCGTGCGATCTTATCCGTTTCTTGAGCAGTGATCGGCGTGACCTCTTGAGCAGTGATCGGCGTGACCAAGAGGTAACAAAGCAGAAAAACGGTGGCGGTAATTCGATTTAACATTGGTTTCCTGAATCAAAAACGAACTGAGCTTTGGTGGTGGATTGAGAACATTGCGATCCCGACATGTGTGGAAGCGCTTCGAGTCGCGAGAGCACCGACGATTTTAGGCCGGTTTGAATTCGGTTGCCACCAACAAAGTGGTTCCAGATGGACAATGATGATTGGCATATCGTCCGGCAATCCATTTGCGATCTC
>CAZQQR010000214.1:0-9766 GCA_964595515.1 uncultured Pirellulaceae bacterium | reverse complement strand
CGCCTTAACTATTTGTTGCCGAGCCTCCGAAAGCTGCGATTGCTTTTCTTCGTTGAGTTCGTTGAGCTGAGATACCTTGACAGATTCTTCTTTGAGTTGGTTGGAGATAGACAATCTCGCTTCTTCGTTCTCTTTCTCTAGGCTCTTTTGAGTCTGTTTAAGCTCCGCCAAAGTACTCTCTAGTTGCTTATTCTGGGTGGAAAGTTGATCGACCTCTTTTCGAGTTGACTCCAATTCTGAGTCAAGTTTGTCTCGGACATCGATGAGCGATCGGCGATCAAATTCTGATTGAGCGTTTGCTTTGGCCAAGCTCTCGCGTTCTTGATTCGCTTTTTCGAGGATGACTTCTTTCTCGTCCAAGGCAGAACAAAGCTGTTCCGCTTGCGTCTCAAGTTCAGCCGTTTGCTTTTCAAACGATTCAATTTTGCTCATCGCCTCTTTTATTTCCGCTGAGTCCGATGCTTTCAATTCCGAGACGGCTGCCTCGAATTTTTCAGCGGAATCCTTGTATTGATGGGCTGAGGCCCGTTGTTCTTGAGCCAACATTTTCTGCTCTTCGACTGCAGTCGTGAGAGATTGGACGACCGTCTCTTTTTCGGCAAGCTGTTTCTGGAAAGTCAGCTTTGTTGATTCAGCCGCTTGAATAAGATTCTCCTTCTCCGACTCAAACGACTTCAACCTGTCGTTCAATTGGGCCGATTCAAGTTCTAGTTGTTTTGTTTCTGCTTTTGCGTTTTGCAAGTCCGTTTGAGATTGCTCTAACAAACTTTGAAGCGATTTCTTTTCTTCTTGATGCTGTTTCAAATCCTCGTGAGCTTTTTCGACCTCTTGCCTGAGCACCGAGGTTTCACCTTGAATTTGATCGATCTGTTTTGCCAGTTCTTCGCGAGTAGCCGAGATCGTTTCGATCTCTCGATCTTTGTCAGAGAGACTTGTTTTGAGCGAAACAAGTTCTTGCTCAAACTCGGTTGCTGATGCAGCTTTTGCTTGGAACTGTGTCAGGTTGGTTTGCATCTCCCCAACCGAAACTTGCAACCGTTCCTTTTCGCCTGCCGTATCATCGAACGCAGCCTGAAGCTTTTCTTTGTCCGCTTGAAGTGAGGCTGCAGTCTGTTGTGCAGTTTCCAGGCTCGCTGTGGTGGCTTCAAGATTTGACGTTGCCGTGGCCAATTTCGTTTGCAATTCGGCCAACTCAGCGCCCTTGGATTCGACTGCCGATTTAAGCTCTGATTGCAATCGAGCCGTTTCTTGATTCTGCTTGGCAACCTGATCTTGCAGATCGTTTAATCGATCCTGATCGCGAGCGGCCAAAAGCTCCGCCTGCAATTTTTGTTGGGCTGCCGAAGCCGCCGCCAGTTCATCCTTGAGTGTTTTGTTATCCACTTCGAGGGAAGCAAGCGAAGTGGTTGTCGATTCAAGCTCTGACCCAAGCTCTTTCGCCTTCGCATTGGAAGCTGCCAATTCCGTTTTTAGCTCCTCAACTCCTTCATTCAGTTTCTCTTTCTCCGAACCAAATGACTCTTTCTGGTTGGCAATCTGATCTATGAGATCACGATTTTGCGACTCAAGCGATTCGATAGATGCTTTCGCGGAATTTAGTTCACCATCGTCTTGGGCAGTGTCAAGCTCACCACGGAGACTGGCGGTTTCCTGCAACAAATTGGAATGCTGGTTCTTGAGTTCATCGTGATCAGACAACAATTTTGTTTTGTCGTGCAGGACCGTATCAAGCTCTGCCTTTAAGGCTGTTGCCTGTTGCTTTAGATCCGCGTTTTCGGTCTCAAAACCAGACAATTTAGCCGCTACGGAATTGATCTCGTTTTGCGAAATGATGGTTTGTTTGTGCTTTTGGTCTTCGGCGATCCTTGTCGCGTTTTCCAATTCGATCTTGAGCTTGTCGACTTTTGAGACCAAGTCTGTTTTTTCTTTATTCGCCTTGTTTAGTTCTTCACGAAGGTCCGTTGAGTCGTTCTTCTTTTTTTCGTTTTCCAGTTCTGCCGTTAATTTGGAAATTCGATTTTGTAGCGAGTTATTGTCTTTTTGCGTTTTTTCCAAAGCCAGCGTTTTCTTCTCAAATTCTTGCGCGCCATTCTCTAGCCACTGGTTTTGCTTGGCCAAGGCTTCGTTCTGATCTTTGGTTGTTTCAAGTTCGCGATTGGCTCGGTTAAGCGAATTTTCAAGCGCAACCAGTTTTTGGCGTTCACGCCTCAACTCGCTTGCAAGATTAATGTTGTCAACAGGCGATGAATCGACGCCGTCGCTCACTGGATTGAGAGCGATGCCCTCGTTGCTTCCAGAAAATGCGAGGTTGGATGTGGTCGCAGGTTGTAGTGACTCGCCGTTACTCTCGTTCTCATTTTCGTTTTCGTTTTCGTTTCTTGAAAGTCCAACGGCAACAGCTGCTGCTCCCAAAGCCGCGATCCCGGCACCCACGCCGTTTGACATTTCCGATTTCTTGGAGTCTTGTTTGGAATCGATAGGTTGAGTTTCATATTCATTGACGAGCCCTGACGATGACGCATTGTTGTCAGGATCAATAACCTCCAATCGCTTTTCGATGTCCGATTCTAGATCATCTTCAAACGAAGCTCGTTGGTTGGTTCCGCGACGGCCCTGCCACCACCAAAGTAATAGTGGAATCAAGATCAAGAACGGAACCCACCAGTAGTCCCAAACACTTGATTCTGGAACTGACAAGTCTTTACCGGAGGAAGTCTTTGATTCTTCAGTCTTTTGGTTGGCTCCCAATTGAACTTGAGTTCCATCGCTTTGCAGGATTTCATCTCCCGACTGTTCGTCCGCCGTTTTTTTGGGTGGCGCAGATTCGCTAGCGGGCGAAAGATCGATCTGACCATCTTCTAGTTGAACAGAAGCATCTGAGTTATCCGTAGGAGACAACGTCAACTCGACTGGAGCCTCAAGCAAAACTGGGGGCGGGGATTCCGAGTTGGGAACCGGAGGTAGATCTTGAAAAGAACTGCAATCAAGCATTCAAATACTCCATTGATCACGGCTGCTGCTAGTGAAAATCTATACAGGTTCTATCATTTTCCCGGTTCGATTTGGCTTTTCAAGAAAATTATCGCGTTCAAAACCGCTTTACTCCACTCAGTCGTTTACTTGTACTCCGCAACAACTCTTTTTAGTCCTTCCAATTTTTCGGGAGTTCTCTAGCTCCATATCATTTGCATTGACTGGGAAATACCGCAAAAATGCACGACGAATGGAACGCAACCAACCAATCGGGTGACCGAAATGAATCAGACAAAACTAATTTGGCCTGTCCTATTTGGAATGATGATTTCTGGACAATTCTTGTGGGCTCAATCGAATCCGCAGATTTCAAAACTTGACCGTGCAGCGCCAGAAAATTGTTTGGTCTATTCGAGTTGGCGAGCCAGTCAGACACTCGATCCGAATGATAAAAATGCTTCCTTGCGACTTCTTGCAGAACCGAGTGTCCAACGCTTCGTTAGTGATTTGACCAAGCGAGCCGGACTAGTGCTGCCAGCGATGGCCGAGACCTCCGAAACCATCGGTCTCGAATCAGACGAAAGACACCAACGACTCAAAGCCATCGGTTCGGAACTCGCAAAAGCGGCCTTTCAAAAAGAAGGCTGCTTTTTCGTTGAAGACATCGAATTCGATGTTCGCAAAGGCCCAAAAGAAATCGGACTATTCTTCGGGATGGACGTTGGGAAAAATGCTATTTCAATCGCAGAGAACATCGCCGAATTATTTGCAGAGAACGGAGTCACAAAACGACCGATCGAAAAAACTGTCTTTTACGAGGTCGCACTCGCAGAAGAACTGAACACCCAGTTGTACGTTGGCGCACAAGAAGGCGTGCTCATGATTGGCATGGGAGAAAAAACGATGCAGGGCGTTCTTCGGCGAATGTCCGCTCCTGCTGGAAAAACACCTCAGTGGTTATCCAACATCGTCAGTCATTCCGATCGCATTCGCGGTTTGAGTTTTATCAACACCAAATTGATTAACCGCAAAATTAGTTCAGCGGGTGGGTTCAACGCGAGAGGTATCATCGAAGCAATCGGTTTTGGAAATGTGGAATCAATCGAATCTGTTTCTGGATTTTCGGAGAACGAATCATATAGCAGAATTTTAATTCGAACCGATGGGCGCCCGGAAGGCATTTTCGACATCGCGTTTGAGAAAGGAATTCAATCCGAAGACATTTCGTTATTCCCAAAAGACTCCTTGTTTGCGGGTGGTATTTCTATCGAACCGAGACGGGCATACAAGTATCTCCGCACGCTGAGTTTAATGATGGGCAGTCGAGTTGACCCGCTCTCCGAGATGGCAATGGCAATGGAGAGAGAAATTGGCGTTAATTTTGAACAGGATATCGTCAATCAGTTTGGTAACTGCTGGACCATTCACAACGGAGCAGGGGATGGTTGGTTCGGCGGCCTGACCATGACGGCGACGGTCAAAGATCAGGAAAAAATCCAGAACGCCATCGACTCGCTAATCAAAATTTCGCTGATCCAAAAAGAACGAAGCAGAAACGGTGCAGTATTTACTAAACGTAAATCAGGTGATGCCGAGATTTACAGTTTCTCTCTCACTGGCGAGTCGATGCCATTTCAACCAAGCTGGACCATTCACAACAATCGCATCATCCTTGGGCTCTTCCCACAAGCCGTAGAAACCGCCATCTCTGCTTCGAAACATCAACCAGATTTGTTGATTGATCAACCACAATACGAGTTCTTAACGCAATCGTTTGCGGACGAATCTAACCGGAACGAGTTGATTGGAATGATCTACGTTGATGCAGCTAGACATTTTGAAATTTCCTATCCTTATGTCCAGGTCGCATTGGCGATGACTCGTGGAAATCTGTCTCGAGATTTGGGGCTGCCGGCTGGACCGGGCGAAGCCATCGCTGCCATTGCCAGTGGAATTCGGCTACCTCCCGCTCGTGACATTCACAAACATTTGAAACCGTCTTACTTGGCTATTCGTCGCACGGATTTGGGAATTGAATTTGATGCTCGTCAAACGATTCCTGGCATCGACACGGGTGCGATAGCTCCAATGGCTGTCGGTTTGTTGCTGCCGGCTCTACAACAAGCACGTGGCGGTGCACGACGAGTCGTTTCGCAGAATAACTTGCGACAAATCACGTTAGCAGGGCATAACTATCATAGCGCACATCAGTATTTCCCTGCCGGCTATTCGATCGACGATAACAAGCAGCCTTTATTGAGCTGGCGTGTTTACCTACTTCCCTTCATTGAACAAAACGACCTTTACGAAAAATTTAAACTGGACGAACCATGGGACAGCCCGAATAACAAACCGTTGGCAAAACTCATGCCTGAAATATATCGCTCGCCTAACAGCAAAGCCAAAGATGGACTAACGGTTTACCGCGGCGTCGGTGGGAAGACAGGAATGCTTGGACCTACTCGTGGCAAATCTGGAATCCGAGGAGTGGATTTTGGAAGAATCACTGACGGTAGTTCTAATACGATGTTCCTGATCGAAACTTCTGACCAACTCGCCGTGCCCTGGTCAAAACCCGACGAAGGACTCAACCCTGAGAACTTTGACATGGAGAAAATCTTCGGCATGTACTCAGGCGGAACCAATGTCTCCATAGGTGATGGCTCCGTTCAATTCTTACCTGATTCCGTTGATAAACGGACTCTCAAAATGTTGATGGAAATGAATGACGGCAATGTTATTCCGGATCTGTTTCAGCGCACCTCAAGGGTTCGCAGTTCACGACTTTCTTATCAAGCAAGACGTGAAAGACAAGCAAAAGCCGATGCCAAGTACGGCATCGACGACAACAGTGCAGTTGTTTTATCGGTCGACAACATGCTTAACGAAGCGGACAAAGTGCTGCTTGCTAAAGAGCAAAAACGAAACGCGTTGAAGCAAATCGCACTCGCATTACATAATTTCGAATCCGCGCACCGAACATTTCCTTCAGCGTACAGCTTGGACAATGACGGAAAACCACTTTTGAGTTGGCGCGTTCACATCCTTCCATTTCTTGACGAAATGCAATTGTATGAGCAGTTCAAACTCGATGAGCCTTGGGATAGCGAACACAATATCAAACTCGTTTCAAAGCTGCCAAAATGTTATCAATTTTCCGACGGAGCCGCCAAATCTGGAAAGACGACCGCGATGGCAAACGGAGGTAGCACCGGAGTTATCATTCCACCTTCAAAGAACATCTCTGGTCGACGTGCGGCTACGGGGATTGGGTTTGGAATGATCACCGATGGATCGTCCAACACAATCCTGTTGCTCGAAGCACCCGACGAATTGGCGGTCGAGTGGACGAAGCCCACAGATTTTGCTCCCGATGACGCGATGCTAGAAAAAATTCTGGCTCGAGAGTTTACGGTCGCACTTTCAGATGGCAGTACCCATCTTTGCCCAAAAGACTTTTCAATTCAGAAATTTAAACTACTGCTTTCTCGGGCAGACGGAAACATTGTTCGTGATTGGTTTGGACGATAATGAAAGTTCAGCGTGCATCAGCCATTCAACGTCTGCCATTAACAGAAGCGTGTCAGTGCGACGACTAGTATGTTTTTGGTTTCGCTTTTGCAGCACCTCCGCGGAGGTGCTTGCTGTTTTAGCGTATTTAGCCCTTAACCATCTATCGACGTACCTCAATCTTTATCAGCACGTAACACTGAAACGAACGCTTTCTGCGGAATGTTGACCGAGCCAAACTGCTTCATCTTGGCCTTACCCTTTTTCTGCTTTTCCAACAGCTTCTTCTTCCGCGTCACATCGCCACCGTACAATTTTTCCGTCACATCTTTTCGGAACGGAGCGATCGTCGAGCGGGCAATCACGTTGCCACCAATCACGCCTTGGATTGGAATCTTGAACTGATGGCGAGGAATTTCTTTGGCCAATCGCTCGCAATAATGCAGCGCCCTCGTGCGCGCTTTATCTCGATGGACCAGATACGACAGCGTGTCGACTGGCTCTTTGTTGACAAGAATATCAACTTTCACAACGTCGGTTTTACGGTATTCGATTGGATCATAATCAAACGAGCCGTAGCCACGCGTGATCATTTTTAGTTTGCCGTAGAAATCGAACAGAACTTCGCCCAGCGGCATTTCACTGACGACTTCCAACCGACCCGCCGACAGATAGTTCATCGTTTGGCTTTCACTACGATGCTCACGACAAAGCTCCATGACCGGACCAACATGTTGCTCGGGAGTCAAAATCGACGCCTTGATAAATGGTTCGGTGATGGATTCGATCTGAGTCGGGTCAGGCCAATAGCTTGGATTGTCGACTTCGATCTCCTTACCATCCTTTAACGTGATCTTGTACTTGACTGACGGAGCAGAAATCACAAGCCCCAGATCGAACTCGCGTTGCAACCGCTCTTGAATCACGTCCAAGTGCAGCAGTCCCAGGAAACCACAACGGAATCCAAACCCCAACGCCGCCGAGCTATCTTTTTCATACGTCAACGCGGCGTCATTGATCGCAAGTTTATCCAGAGCCTTCGTTAGATCTTTATACTGATCAGTGCTCATCGGATACACGGATGAAAACACAACCTGACGGGCTTCTTGGTATCCGGGAATTGGCTCTTCGGCCGGATTCTCCAGCAACGTGATCGTGTCACCGATCTCGATATCTTGAACACTCTTTACACCGGCAACGATGTAACCAACTTCGCCCGCGCTCAGTTTGTCTTTAGGGTTAAGTTTCAGCTGGTTGTAGCCAAGCTCGTCCACTCGGTAGTCGCGACCACCATGCATAAAGTGAATCGTGTCTTTGGTTTTGAGCGTCCCCTCCATCACACGGCACTGCAAAATCACGCCGCGGTATTTATCAAAGTGGGCGTCGAACACTAGCGCTTTGAGTGGAGCTTTCGGATCACCGGTGGGAGGTGGAAGCTTTTCAACGATCCCCTCCAGCACTTTCTCGATGTGCAATCCAGTCTTGGCCGAGACCGGAATCGCTTCGAACGGATCAAGCCCAAGATCCGAGTCGATTGATTCTTGAGCACGTTCGATGTCGGCTGCTGGGAGGTCAATCTTGTTGATCACCGGCAACAGTTCAAGATCGTACTCGAGCGCGAGATACAGGTTAGCCACCGTTTGAGCTTCGACACCCTGCGATGCATCGACAATGATTAGAGCACCTTCGCACGCCATCAACGAACGACGAACTTCGTGAGAAAAATCGACATGGCCAGGCGTGTCGATCAGATTCAGCAAATAGTCTTTCCCGTCGGGAGCTTTGTAATTAAGCGAGACCGTATTGCTTTTGATCGTGATCCCACGCTCTCGCTCGATATCCATCGAGTCAAGCAGCTGGTCTTGAAAATCACGCTGTTCCACGCCACCACAAGCTTGTATCAACCGATCCGCCAACGTCGATTTTCCATGATCGATATGGGCAATGATGCAAAAATTCCGGATATGTTTCATGGTTGTCTGCGGCGGCTGATAGTTGGGATTCCGCCAACAGTATAACCGCAGATCCGATTTACCGGCATCGGCTGTTAAACCTTGGGTTCCTGCTGAGTCGCACAGTGAATACCACCACCTCCAGCAGCGATTCCATCAATATTGAGCATCACAATTTCACGGTCAGGAAAAGATTCTGCCAATCGTTTCTTGGCAACCTTGTCCGCCTTCTCATCCCCAAATTCTGTCGCAATCACCGCACCATTACACACGTAGAAATTGATGTAGCCGGCGCAGAAGTCTTCCGTTTCAAATTCTTCGCGGACAACTGTTGGCGCGTCGATAGGAATGACTTTGAGTTTTTTACCCCGAGCATCTGTAGCGGATTCAAGGATCTTCAAGTGCCGTTTGGTGAGGTCGTGTTCCGGCGAATTTTTGTCGGTATCGAAGTGAGCAATGGCGACACCCGGTTTTACAAACCGAGCATAAAAATCGGTATGGCCGTCCGTGATATCGGCATCGCGAACTCCAGGAAGCCAAATGATCTTTTCGAGACCAAGGATTTCTAACAGTTCTTCTTCACAATCTTTTTTCGTCCATTTCGGGTTTCGGTTCGCATTCAAAACACAACTTTCCGTGACGATCGCGGTGCCTTCTCCGTCAATCTCGACCCCGCCTCCTTCAAGACAAAGCTCCGTCTTAATCAATTCAACATCTGATTTTTTTGCCATCATTGCGGCAACGCCTGCATCGCTACTATGTTTTTGCTTTTCACCCCACCCATTAAAATTAAAATCAACAGCGGCTTTTTCACCTGCATCGTTGACAACATAGACAGCGCCGTAATCTCGAATCCAAAGATCGTCTAACGGACACTCGACAAACTCGATGTTCTTCAAGCTTGTGAAATACTCCTTGGCGAGCTTGAGTTGCTTTGGCCGAACACACATAACGACAGGTTCAAATTGAGCGATCGTTTCGGCAATCGTGGCCAGGTTTTTTCTGACTTCGTCAATCAGATCGCCGCCCCAGATCCTCTTGCTTGCACCAAAAGACATCCAAGTTCGCTCGTGTGGTTCGCCTTCTTCGGGCATGAACCAAGACTTGTCAATTTCTTCGTCCACCGCTCCGCCTTTTTCTTGACCTCCAAACTTCGAACCGATTAGTTGATTTGCAACAAGCTTGAAATCATCTCTGTAGGCTGGCTTAGTAAGCGTACAAACTAATGGGGCCGCTGCCGTTGCTTGGATAAATTTTCTTCGAGAAATCAAAGCTCGTACTCCAGTTTGAAGCAATAATTTTGAAAATGAGAATTCCGACAACAACGGAAT
>CAZQQR010000213.1:3745-9869 GCA_964595515.1 uncultured Pirellulaceae bacterium | reverse complement strand
AAATCTCAAATTTTGAAAATTTTGAAAATTTTGAATCTCAAATTTTGAATCTCAATTTTGAACTTTGAATTTTGAATTTTGAATTTTGAATTTCAAAACTTGCGTCGGCTGTCGAGCAAAATGGTAACGGGGCCATCATTGACTAAAGAGATTGCCATGTCGGCTTGAAATACACCGGTTTCCGTCGTTATTCCAGCGCTTTTTCCCATTGCAATAAACTGCTCATAAAATCCATTGGCGATCTCTGGTGACGCGGCTGAAGTAAAGCTTGGTCGTTTTCCGCGCCGGACATCCCCCAACAAAGTGAATTGGCTGACGACAAGCAGTTGACCACCGACATCCTGAACGGAGAGATTCATTTTTTCGTTTTCGTCTTCAAAGATTCTCAGCCCTATCGTTTTATCGAAAACGTATTTCAGATCTTGGGCTTCGTCCCCCTGCTCTACCCCGAGCAATACCAACAATCCCTGTTTGATTTCTCCCGTTATTTCGTTGTCAACCTTTACATTCGCGTTAGAAACACGCTGGATTACAGCTCGCATGAAAATATCCGGGGTGTGAATTCAATCAAGAACTGAAAGGGGTAAAGTTTTAACTGGATAGAGTTTTAATACGATGTCGTATGATCCGCAGGTCTTTCGACAATACAGCCTCTATCAAGGGCATGCTTGGCACGAACTGATTGCCCGCTGGTCTTGTTTTGCTTTACAGCCTACTGGTTCGTTCAGATCTAATTTATGGGTAGCGGAACTCGTCAAGAGTTTCGATCCGCACCATGAATCGTCGAAAGTCTTGACGATTGACGACTTCCACTACGACCACAACTCTAATTCCAAATCTGGATGAAGCACCTGCTGGTGCGTCAAAACTAAAAATAGGATTGACCGTAGTGGACGAGGTTACGAGTCCCTACGTTTGTTGGCTCGAAAAGACTCGAGGCCTCGTCCACTACCTCAAACTTTACCTTTGACTGACCACTAAATCCATTCTAGCGTTCAACCGACGTGGTCGTGGATTCCGCAGCCGTTCGAATGGTTTCTTCGATTGAATTGAGACGAGCGACATAGTCTTGCGTTCGGTCAACTGATTCGAGGTTTTGCGAGTCCACGACAAAATAGTCATCATTCAAAGAAGGAAGCGACTTGGGTTGCCCAAACTGAATGTCCAAATGCATAACAGGCTGCAGGCCGCTTTCGGAATTTTGAAATCGAAAAAACGTAACTCGAGTTGGAAAGTAGTCTGGGTTTGAGTTTGATTCGTTGCTCATTGGGGTCAACGTAACGCTGACCGAATGAGGAAGTTGGGGAGGGATGTTCTCAAGGCTCGCTGGGCCGGCAACATCACCTGGACGCACGATTTGTCTTAGGCGCTCTGGACGCCAAACACCCCGAGTGGTGATTGAGCCGTCGGGCGATTGAGTCGTTCCACCCAATCGAAACGAAGTCGCCACCTGTTTTAGCAGTCCATCGATCCCGCCATGGGACATTAAATCTGCTGGCCGAAATTGATCGGTTTTAGAATCTTCAATGACCTGAGAAGAATCGACGAACTCCAGTTCCTGAGAATTGCCAAGGGATTGCAGATCGTAAATAAACCGGCCATCACAAAGTTTGATTACCGAAAATGGTTTGCCGCCGGATTCGGAATTCAGCTCAATTCTGGTTTTACCACTCCCCTGCCCCATCTGATAATACTGACCACTTGCGGAAATGGTTTGCTTGAAGAGGTTTGCCTCGAGCCGAACCGTAGTTCCAAATGGCGGGCTTTGTTTAATTCTCTTTGATGTTGCCAAACATAATTTCGTGGCGTTTGTGTCTTCGGTTTCAAACTGAAATTCACTCGGAACGCCCGTAAACTTTGCCTGACCGATCTCAGGTAGTTTGAGTGGTTTGGGATCAACGCTCGGAGGTTGATTCTCATTGATAGCTGTTTGGTAGCTAGCGGGAACGATGGTCTGCGATTGAATTTGAGTCGCAACGAAGTTTTTGCTTGTCTGATTTTGTGGCGAACGGGCGGCTGAAGGTATCTCATTGGTGCCGAAATCTTCGGCAATTAACCCATTTTCGGCAACATTTGCATGAGTCGCCGATTCACCATTGCCAGGCCAAAAGTTGGTCCACGAATTCCCCAGGACGAGCAAGCTCCCGATGGCTAGCAAGACGACGGCAAAAGGTAATTCTTGCTTCATGAACCGGATGTGCGGATTTTTCCAAAGAAACGTGTTCTGCAGCGCCGAACAAACTTACGTGACTGAGTAGCGCGTGGGCATTGTGTCTGGCGTCGCATCTTAGGAATGACGTGATGACGGGTCTACGTCAATTTGCTCCCGCGAGCTTTGAAAACCCGACAACAATCAAACCATTTAAAAATGCATGTGCCAGTTGACTGAAGTACAGTCGGCACGCTGGGGCTTAGCGAGTGTTCGTTGAGCTTTTGCAGAAACGTTTAGGGGGGAATCCGATGTACGCACGTTATTTAACGGGCATCACGATGCTGGCTTTGGCTATGATCACCACCATGGCCCAGGCACAATTGTCAGGAGTTCGAAATGGAATTCCAGTTGGACACAATTTGCCACCAGCTCAGATGCTGATGGAACCTGGTCCAGGTGTCGGCGGCCCCGGTCCTGGCGTCATGGGTGCTTATTCTCGTTCTGGTCCAGCACCTGGTGGCGGAGCGGCTTATGGGCCATTCGGAGCTGTCGCAAACCAAAGCGTTCAGGTTCTGTTCGACAAACCAGAATTGATGCAAGTCTCTTGGGATGTTTCAGGGGTTGGTCGTTACGACTCATCACCTCTGATTGTTCCTGGCCGTCAGAATTTCGCTCAGGGCGGAATCTTTCGTTTGAAGATTACAAACGTCGAAGGCCGCCCTGGTCTTGAGCTTTATCCAACGCTTGAAATTGGAAAAGCGACCGTTCGAACCTCGGCTTACTTGGCTCACTCTGCCATTCCAATCCAAGTCACACAAGAAGACTTTGATCAAGTTTCAGCTGCAAACTTTGTCACCAAAGTCATCTACGTTCCCGATCCTGAGTATCAAGAGCTTGCTCTTGCTGGTGTCGACACGATCGTCAGCACACGACTTGATCCGGGTGTTGACCCAATCACAGAAGCTGATCGTCGCGGTTCTATCCTTGCGATCTTGCGAATGGGTAACAAGGATCTTGAGGTCCCTGGTGTTGATCCTGCGATCATGGCTGGTGCAATGCCATCTGGTGGAAGCGGTGGAGGCCGAGCGGCTGGATACATCTCTGGTGTTAATGGTCCTCACTACGGAATGCCTTACACCGGAACCAACATTGGTTTGCCAGGTCCACCTCACATTCCACTTGGCGGACCAGCGGGACTAAAGCGTTACGACATTCATAACCATACGGCGATGCAGATTCCTGGTCCAACTCCACGAGTGGACGTACACGTCAAGCAGAAACCTGGACTTAGTTATCCTCGTCCAGCCGACCGCGTAATGATTCAGGAGAACACAATTCGCCCACCACACTACAACGGTCAGCCACCATCTGACATGGTTCGTGGTGTACTTCCTCCGAACTGTCCTCCGGGATTGATGGGTGCAGGTGGCCGTCTTCGTTAATTAGTAGAGACGAAGACCGGCGACGGTTTGAGAATAAATCGAGCCGCGACGGCGTACGCTTTCGCGGCTCGTTTTTTATAAAATACGTTCGTATTGAAAGTTGGTCATGGCCTATCTGAAAACGCTCAACCTATTGTTAACGAACGTCTTGGCAACGAACGTCTTGGCAACGGCTTTGATTGTAGTTAGCTGTTTCAGTGCAGCGACGCTCCAGGCACAGATGCCTAAAAAGCACTTTCAACTAAGTGGCAATATGGCTCCCGGAGTGGCAGCCGACATTTCGCGGCTGGCCAATCCCGCGCTCAGTACGCACATGCAGCCGGTTCAGGTGATCGTGCCGAAATTGTCTTCTATCGAAGTCGGAATGGACGAAGGTTACGTCCAGGTCAACGCTTCAAAAGTTTCCGTGGGAATGTTTGTTGGGCCAGTTTATCGGTTCAAGGTAACTGGAATCGCACAGAATTTTGGCAAGGATCTTTATCCTTCGATCGAGATTCTCGACAAACTGAATCCGCCTAAGGGAATGGAGAACGACTTCCCCGTCCAAGTCGTAATTACGCAAGACGATTTGCTTCAGGCACTCAATGGAAACATGGTGACCAAAGTAATTTACCTGGAAGATCCGGACGGAGCGTTTCCACAAAAACATCTTCCTGATCAGCAACCATCCTTTGATATCGGCGGTAGTGAAGACCCGATGAGCGCTGCTCGGTCAATGGGAAGACCGATGGCCATCTTGCGTATGGGATCGCGAATTCCGATGGCCAACGATAAGGCTGATTTTAATTTCCGTTCGCCAGAACCTCAGTTTCTTCCTGCCCCGCAGGCGATGGGGCAAAATCCAAAGTGGGAAGATCCAATTGAGCTTCCGCCTATTCGGCTTCCCAATCAAGTCCCTCAGTTGGTTCCTGATCAGATCGTTCCTCTAGGTTCTCGATTCAACCAAGTTCCACCGATCGTTCAGGGTGGAAATGGCCCAGCAACCGCATATTCAGCCCGTGCCAATCCGACTTTCGCGAGTCCATCGGAAATCGGCACAGGCCAAATTAGACCAGAACAACCTCAGCGATTTACTCCGGTTGGTGATTCCTCAATCATCTCCGCAGGGCAATCCATCTTGAAACGGTAGTCCAATGAAAAATATCATGCTCACTGGTAGGTTGTCGAAATTCTGGATGGTGGTTTTGCTTGCGAGTTTGTCGCAAACAGCGCTCGCTCAAAACGCTTCGCTTGATCGGCTTTTGAAAAGAGAGTCCGCGCATTCCGATTCGGTTATCCAAGTTCCGCACTGCGAAGGAACGACGGGTTCTTGCCTGATCCCCAACACAATCGAAGCGGCGGATCGGGCACGTCGCGCCAGTTACACGCCCAATGCCCCACTGAATTTTACTGATCCATCGGGTTTTAGTGGTCGACCTGCCGCAGCACCGCAGCCTATCGAAGTCATGCCGCTTTCGATCGCATACGGAAAAGGCCCATTCGTCCCCAAGTCAGCTCGCAAGAAAAAACAGGACGATCGTTTCGATCAATCTCCTGGTGCTGCTTGGAATCCACAGGCCAGAAAACAAGAATACGTTTTTGATGGTAACGATCGCGGCGAAAAAGTTCGCGTTGATCCAGACTGGAATATTACTGGACTGGAAACGGAAGATACCATTGGACATTTTGATACGCTCGACGGTCGGCGAATTGTCACACCAAGCAACCGAGTCGCGATCTACGCCCCACGATTTGGGGCGGTTCGACGAGTCGATGGGGTGTTCAAAGCCAACATGACTCAGCCAGTCAGGGCTTACGAAGAGTTAACTCCACTTGCCAGAGCAGCCAGCGAAGACAAATCAACAACAACCAAACAGCATCTGGCACTGAATCGCCTAGAAGCCAGCAAACGCGCAAGCGGTCTTGAGGAACGCACTCGCGGAGTGGTTGCTGATGACGTTGTCGCTTTGTTTGGAGTCCGAAACGCTTTTGAAGCTTTTGAGAATTTGTCTCTAATTCGGTTTGGTCGCTATTCAAAATCTGAATCCGCACGACTGAACCTGGGTATCCAATCGGGAATCGTTTGGCAGGATAATCTTGGGCTGCAAGTGACGACTAAGAATGCCAAGCCTGTGATCACGAAAGATGTCAAAGGCGTTGAAGAACTTGTTCACGTTAAATCGGAAGACGGAACTGCGATACTTCGAGTGACCAAAGTCGCCTCCAAGATTGCAGCCAAGTCAGGTGAGTACGTCGATTTCACCATTCGATTCGACAACCTTAGTCGTAAACCGGTTGGCAATGTGACGATCATCGACAACCTGACAACTCGGCTGGAATATGTTCCAGATTCCGCCCAGTGCTCGGTCAAAGCTGATTTCATCAACAAACGCAATGAAGCCGATTCGTTGATGCTGCGTTGGGAAATTATTGATCCGGTTGCTGGTGGCAAAGGCGGAATCATTCGTTTCCGATGCCGCGTCCGGTAAAAAGTCGGTGAGGTAATCAAGCTCAACCGACGAAATAAAACCTTCTTGCTTGGGGTGGCTTG
>CAZQQR010000213.1:0-3645 GCA_964595515.1 uncultured Pirellulaceae bacterium | reverse complement strand
GTGAGGTAATCAAGCTCAACCGACGAAATAAAACCTTCTTGCTTGGGGTGGCTTGCCAGGGCGGCGTTTGCTGGCCAACAACAATCACGATTGGTTGCTTAAAGGCTCTGGCGCTGAACGAGGAGTTGGGTCCAATAGCACACCTACCCAGAGTAGGCCCTGGAATACCGCTGGCATGACGATCGAATCGTTATAAGTCAGATGTGCGACGATTGCTCCACCCCAATAGGCCGTCGCCATCAAGACTCCAATCCCGCGAGTTTGTGGAATCATCAATAACGTTCCACACAGAATTGCAGTGATACTGATCAGCATTTGATGTTGAATCAGGTTGGCTTTTTTTAAGCCCTCCACCATGTCTTCTGCGCCAACCCCGATCAGTTTCAGCACTCCTGCCAACACCAAAACGATACCGACCAAGCAAATCAGAATTGTTCCCGCTAGTTTTAGCTTCTTCTTATCCATTTTGAGATTTTAGTTTTTCTGTTCTCCCGTCAATCAGCTTTCCGACTTGATCGACAGTAAGGTTTAAAGAAGCAGCCGCCATTTGAAAATTGGTATGGGAAGAAATCTCTGGCTGAATTTCTTGAAAGAGCGCATTCGCGTCGCGCAGTTTTTTAAGCTTCTTCTTCGCCTGCTTTAGATACTTGGCATGGTCGCCGGATTTTAGCGGCGCTCCCAAGGCAAGCATGTAGTCGTACAAAGTTCGA
Organism: uncultured Pirellulaceae bacterium; assembly: GCA_964595515.1. Classification (GTDB taxonomy): domain Bacteria; phylum Planctomycetota; class Planctomycetia; order Pirellulales; family Pirellulaceae; genus Mariniblastus. The sequence goes on along the minus strand of CAZQQR010000213.1, from coordinate 2,935 downwards.
TGCACCTCGCGTAGTTCGTCATCCTCTTCGGCTTCTTCCGAATGCTTCAAGAATGTGCGAACCATCCAGACATGACTCAATAATAGGTCGATCTGCTCTACATATTCGGCATCAGTTTCTGGGGCTTTGTTCATAGTTCATCAATTGTAGCCTGTTACCAACCACTTCAAAAAAGCGAATTCTAGGTGATCGCTGGTTCGTTGGCGGGTTTTGGTTTCTTTCCTCGTGGTGCGAAAATCAACACCATCGCCGCACCGACAATTACCATCAACAAACTAATGATGAACTCGGTTGAGACTTGACCCAGTAGGTTTTTTGAAATCGTTTCCGTTAGCGTGTTGATGACGGGAGCGAAACCAAAGATCAACGGCATGACGAAAACTGGTTTTCCGCCAAAGTTAAATGCGTAAATGATTCCGAGTGAACCAAGAGCCCCAGCGGCTCCGGCAACCAAAGACCAGATGACTCCGCTGGTATTACTCCAACCGCCGGGTTCTTCAAAAGTACCTAGTAACAAAAGCGGTCCGATTACGGCCACCGCGAAATATGCCAGTCCAACACAGAGTAACGGCCGGAGTTTGCTGCCGCTCATTTGAATTTGGCCGCGATGCAAGAGCGGACCATAAGATCCCCAGCAGACAACAGTGACGGCGATACAAATCGCAACAGCGAGGCCATTGAACTTCGTTGGTTTGGAAGTTTTGTCACCGACTTTATCTTTAATGATTTCTGCATTCGACTCAGTTTCCGGTTTGGTTTTCTCTGGTGTGGATTCGGCTTGGTCTTCCTCGGCTTGATTGCCCTCGGCGGGAAATGCAACCAACGTCAGGTTCGAATTTTGGTTGACAGAAGCTTTTGATTTGGGCTTTGCCGTGTTTTTTGGTTGGTAGGTCAATACGCCTGCCGCTCCAATCGCCACGATGATGATCCCAACAAAGAATTTTAACGAAGCCTGTTTGAACGTACCCGACATGAACATCGTCACAAACGTGTTCACAATCGGAGCCAATCCAAACACCAACGGCATCACGTAAACTGGTTTTCCCTGGAATTTGAATGCGAGAACAATCCCGAGTGCGCCGATGGCCGTGATCACGCCTGCCGCAAAAGACCAAATGAATCCCGTGGTGGTCCAGTTTCCCTGCTCGCCTTTGGTGTACAAAACCCATAGCGGGTAGACGACAGCAATCAGGAAGTACGCGATCCCGACGCACATGAACGGACGCAGACTGGCTTTGCCCTCACCTCCGGCCATTTGTTCTTGGCCGACATGCAAGACCGGCCCATAAATTCCCCAGCAACAAAACGTCATAACGACAAAGACGAGGAAGGTGAAATTTCGCATCGTGGTTTCTTTCTTGATTGGTTTACGACGCAACAGTTTAACCCAACCAAAGAGGAAATAAACGCCAGTCCAGCATTTAAGAAAGCTCAAGGTATCTGCCATGATTGCAACGACTCATCCGTGATTGAATTGTCACGGGCGAATTCTTCTTTGGTATCGAATTCAACCTTGAGCCTTGATCACGGATTGAGATAACGCGCTAAAGCCCGTGTGGCCAATCAATTGCAATCCACAAATCGTTCACTCAGAGTTAGCTCGTCGAAATTGGGCTCGTCTGAAATTGAATTACACACTCCCCTGCCCTGTTTTTAGTTTCGATTGGTCTAGAAATTGAATAGCCCTCGGTGAGCCCCGCCCGTTGGTTCGCTTGGGTCGATCGATTATCTTGAAGGCAAATTGTTTTGATTAATTCAGCTTTTTGTAACTCGAGTTCGCTAATGGCCTCCCCTGAAATAATTCTTTCCGGTTTCGCAGACGAAGCCGCCAATCAAAAAACGCTTGACCAGCAATTTTCTGCCTTCGCAGCATTGGGGCTTCGATATTTTTCGATTCGATTTGTCGATGCGGGTAGCGGTGTCAAAAACGTGATGGCGCTTGATGCCTCCGAAGTCGACTTGGTCAAGCAAAAAATCGCTGAGTATGGACTCAGCGTTTCGTCGCTTGGTTCGCCGATTGGAAAAACAAAACTGTGTGACGTTGATGATGGAACCAGCACGGGATACAAATCGTTCGACGACTACATTCGCGAGGATGTTCCCCGCGCGTGCGAGTTAACGAATGCGTTTGGAGCCAAGTTGATTCGCGGATTTTCTTTTTATCATCCCAAAGGTTCATCGCTGGACGAGCATTTTGCTCAGGCGACAGACCAAGTTGGAAAGATCTCCGAAGTCTGTAACCAGCATGGTTTGACATACGGGTTGGAAGTTGAAGCCAACCTAGTCGGTCAAAATGGCGAAGTGTTGGCAAAAATGCATGAGCAGATTAACCAAGACGCTTTGGTTTTGATCTTTGATGGCGGCAACCTGGTCACGATGGGATACACCGAGGACGAAGTGTTTCAGCAGTACGAGTTTATGAAGCCTGGATTGGGCTGGATTCACATTAAGGATTTTCGAAATCCGGACAGCGGAAACAAAGTCGATCACGTCGACGAAGAGGCGCTCAAGCATTTTGTGCCAGCGGATATCGGTGACTCAGGGCATCTTCGGATCATGAAAGACTTGGCGACGTTTCTGCCGGAGCTTGATGCACGTATGAAGGCGCGCGGAGTCCCCGGAGTGTTTCTGGATCTCGAACCCCACGTCAAAGGCGGTGGCCAATTCGGTGGCTTTAGCGGGCCAGATGGATTCGGTGTTGCCTTGCGAGCACTTTGTAGTGTTTGCGATCAGGCCGGAGTCGGCTATCGTTTGAGAGGTTTCGAAGACATTCAGAAGGACCGAGGTTTTTGATCTGAATCGTTCAATGGACATAGAAAAAGGCTGTCGCGGAAATTCCTGCGACAGCCTTTTTCGGTTTACGATTTCGTTGCTTGAAATTTAGTCTTCGACGACATCTTCTTCGACTTTTTGAACTGTCATTACTTTAGAAAGT
>CAZQQR010000212.1:1610-9951 GCA_964595515.1 uncultured Pirellulaceae bacterium | reverse complement strand
TGCACGACAACATGCTTCGAACGAGTGAGTAGCATGCTCAACTTTTAAGCTTGAGTTGCCAACAACCAACGTCGATCCAACCGTCGAACTTCCAACCGACCTCCGAATATTCTGCGACTTTTACAAACCCGAACTTCTCATGGATCGAGATACTTTGTGGATTTGGAAGCGCGATCATCCCCATCACCGATCGGATCCCGTCGGCCTGAAGTTGATCGAACAAAGCCTGATACAACTGCGTTCCGATTCCTATTCCAATCGCACTTTGATCCAAGTAGATTGCGCTCTCGCATGTGAAACGGTAGGCAGCTCGCTTACGCCATTTCATAGCATAGGAATAGCCTAAGACGTTTCCTGACTCCACAAAGACTATCCAAGGGAATCCATCGCCCAAAATCAAATCGATTCGCGATTGGACTTCATCCGCAGTGATTGCTTCTTCTTCAAACGTGACAACGGAATTTGCCACATAGTGATTGTAGATCTCGGCAATTTGTGCAGCATCGTGGGCTTCGACCGGGCGAATCATGGGAATTTAAGAACAAACTTGGATTGGACTGCAAAGCGCCGACTGCGATACACCATTGCAGCACGGCACAACAGCAGCAGTATACTGATCTGCGATTTTGCTTACAAACTCACCCGCGTTTTTAAATCTTGGATGTCTGATGTGGTCATCGCCCTTCTTTGGGTCTAAAATTTCTTCGTGGTTAAAATTGCATCCTCTTTCAGAAAAACAAAATGGGACCCGATATTAATTTTTGGATCGTTGCATGGTCGATGATGGGGCTTGCCTTTATCACTGCGACACTGGCAATTGTTCTCGGTGCCCGAGGCCTTGACCGCAAAGAAATCAATCGAGACGAGTCCGCAGAATCATAACTCCATTAACGTGGACGGCTGAAATTGCGGTGATCAAGTTATTGCTGTATTACTCATTGCAATTCCACCTACTTTTGCATCCCCCGAAAATTATAAATCGGAGAAACCAGTGAAGAACTTTTTTTTGATCGCAATCTGCGCGGCGCTCGTCGCGCTCACAGGCTGCGATGCCGACCCTAGCGTATCCCAGCAGTCGTCCAATGACGCGGCGAGTCAGAGAACGAACGTTACTCCACCACCAGCCATGCCGGCTGCCACAGGTTTGCCGATCGGAAGCGAAGCCCCTGAGATCGTTGGCAAAGACCTTGACGGCGTTGAGTTCAAATTAAGTGACTATCGCGGTCAGGTTGTGATGCTTGATTTTTATGGCGATTGGTGACCTCCTTGCCGTGCAATGTACGATCACGAGCGGTCGCTCGTAACTAAAATGGAAAATGCCGGTGAGCCATTCAAGTTGATTGGTGTAAATGTAAATGACGAGCTTGAGACGATTCAAAAAGCCGTCAAGGAAAAAGACCTCAACTGGCGGTCGTTCTTTATGGGCGAAGACATGACAACCGTTGATGCCTATAAAGTCCAAGGCTTTCCGACCATCTATTTGATTGATGCAGAAGGAAAAGTTCGACATATTTCCCACGGAACTGTGGATAAAGAAATTGACGAACTGTTGGCGGAGATGAAAGAGAACTAACTCGTCGTTTGCCAAATTTGTAATACCAGAAATCACTCAGGCTCTGTCTGAGTGATTTTTTTTGCGCCCTCTGCTCGCAGTCGGCGATTTATTCAATTGCCAAGGCGGACGATCTTAATATTGTGCCGGTTTCGACTGATCCGCTAAACTGTTCGACATGAGACTAGTGGTTCGTCAGACCTGATTTGACCAGATCACCTGATGCCATGCCCACGCTTGTCGTGAGCATGTTTTTGCAAGCGTAAACATGGCACCCGGCAGCATGGCACCCGTCAGGTCAGCTTTGACGCACCACTAGGTTTAAATAAGCAAATGTTTGTGTAACAGCCAAAACAAAGTCGCCCGAGTTTCCTCGGCCCAAAATGATGGTTGTATTTCATTAAACGCAATCGTTATATCCAACGGTCGTTGAACCCAATGCCGTTCAACGATGCAACCAACAACCAAATCGAATACCTACGGAAATTGAATGCCGGACTATCGCGATATTTATAATCATGTTGTCGAGACGGACCACCGGTACAACTTGGCCGAAAACTCGCCAGGGCTAAGGGCGGTCATCCAAGCCACCGATCGACTTAGTTTGATCTCTGGGCGAGCATTGGATGTTGGCTGTGGAGTCGGATTCGTGGTCGAGTACTTGTCTGGTCCGACGTTTGATTTAAATGTGTTCGGCGTTGACATTAGCGACTTGGCGATTGATCGAGCAATAACGAGGCTTCAATCCGTCGCTGGAGCCCGCCAACGGCTAAAGGTTCTCCAATCCCAAACGCTTCCTTTTCCAGACAACCATTTTCAGCTGATTACATGCTTCGACGTTTTAGAGCATTTGGATCCGACAGACATTGAATCAACACTCGCAGAAGTCGAGCGAGTGCTTGCCCCGGGCGGAACGTTTTACGGGGCCGTGTCCTGCCGGACGTCGGGTGTCGAAGACCAGTTCGGCGACAATCTTCATCGAACCGTTCGCTCGCCTGACTGGTGGATTGAAATGCTCTCGCCAGATAAGGCCGAATACGACGGCCACCGAATACAGTTAGGATTTTGGCGACGACTGCCGCTGGTCAACAAACAGCGTTTTGATGCAGACAAAACCACGCATCAGACGACTGAATCAAGCACGTTAGCTGCAACCTCTTCAAGTGTTGAAACAGCGGTTCCTACGCCACATCGAGCCCCGGTTGCGGTGGGGGTAAACGAAGCAAGCGGAACCGCAAAAGACACTTCTGAGCTTTACCAACAGATCTACGATGACAATCCTTGGTATGGAGACGCGGAGCAGGGTCGTTGTCCTGGAATGCGGCTATTGCCTGAATACAAAGAATGGCTGAAATCACCCGTTATGGACCTTGGCTGTGGTCGTGGTCAAACGGTTGAGCACCTGCGGTCACTTGGTTTCGAAGCTGAGGGCATCGATCAGATTCGCAACAATCCGGATATGCGAGTCGGCGATATCACCCAACCCATCGACGACATTTCAAAATTTAACAGCGTCGTTTGCGTCGATTGCATCGAGCATCTTTACGAGTCGCAAGTCCTTGGTTTGTTTGAGAACATGAAGCAGGTGAAACGGCAAGCGTTTTCCATTCATAACGGGGAGTCGACGGGCACGGGGCAGGAGTTGCACGTCAATCGGAAAGACTTTATCGATTGGACAAAGCTTATTCGCGAGCATTTTGAAATTGCATCTGCCATTCAAATCACAAACGAACAAGTGCTCTATTTGACGCAGACGCCAGAGACTAATGATTAGTTTGGGTTGGATCGTAAAATTGAGTCCGACAGTAGAGTGTATCAACGAGTTGAGAGCGTTGACGAGTTGATCGATGATTTCGCCGAAAACGCAGTCGCCTACGGCTTGCCGTTAAACGATTTTGGCTCACTGGTCCAACATCAGACACAGATTTTTCGTACTCATCTCGTCGTGCGCAGCGACCTCGACTCCTGCGGAGTCGAACCACTCATTTGATCGAGCGAGTCAGAAGCGTCACCGGACCTTAAACCCAATCTCAGCAAGCAGTTTCTTTGCTCGGTCCAGATGATCACCTTGCAGCTCAATCTGATCGTCTTGCAGACTTCCGCCCGTTCCGCAGCCGTTTTTCAATTTCGAAAGCAAGTCGTTGAGATCCGTCGAATCTGGCGCAAGGCCCCAGACAACCGTCATCAATCGTTTGTGCTTTCGCCGGTCAACTCGGACTTTGGCAGTCAGTTTGTTGGGCGGGGCGAATTTCGGAACAGCGGCAACAGGCGGACACTTGCAGTCGTCTTCGAGTTTTCCGCAAGCGTCACACGTTGGCGGGATGTCAAATTCAGTGCCCGCAAAAAGTCTAGCCATCGCCGATCAATTCTTTGAAGGACGATATTGGTTGATCCATTCTTGAGGCCGCTTTCCGGTAACGGTATCGTCGCCGTACTGGACGCGAAGGCTTTCCAATTTCGCCTTCATCGCAGCAACCTCTTCTTGGTAATCCGGATCGTTATAAACATTGTTTTTCTCATCCGGGTCTTTTTCGAGGTCGTAGAACTCCCACTCGCCAAACTCATAGATTTGGATGAGCTTGTAACGCTCGCCACGAATTCCATTGTGCTTGGGGCACATGTGAACGCTTGGGTACTCGTAAAAATGGTAGTAAATTGAGTTCCGCCAATCGGCAACTTTCTCACCCTTAAGCAGTGGAACCAATGAACGACCCTGCATGTCGTCGGGAACTTTCGCTCCGGCCATCTCCAAAAACGTTTCGGCATAGTCGAGATTTTGAACCAAGTTTTCATTGAACGAACCTGGCTGGGCTTGTCCTGGCCACTTGATAATCAGCGGCATCTTCAACGACTCTTCGTACATCCATCGTTTGTCGTACCAACCGTGATCGCCAATGTAAAAACCTTGATCAGACGAGTATACAACGACAGTGTTTTCTTCAAGTCCGTTGTCTTTGAGGTACTTCATCACTCGACCAACACTATCATCAACACCCTTGACGCAACGAAGATAGTTCTTGGCGTAACGTTGGTACTTCCACTTGACCAAATCTTTGCCGGTTAGTTTTGCTTTGGTGAGGGCTTCGTTTTCGTCCTTATAAGCCGCGTGCCAAGTCTCCAACTGTTTTGGCGTCATCTTCTTCATGTTCTTGAATCCTGAACGGTCCGTCTTTAGGTCAGGATCACCGTCCCAGCCTTCGGGGGCATCCGCAAACAAGTCGTACACGATGTGCATGTGTCGATCAATTTCCATCTCTTGATGGCGAGCGGCCGGAGCGTTGTCTTCGTAAGTATCAAACAGCGTGTCTGGAACCGGCAGTTCAATGTCGTCGTAAAGATTGAGGTGCTCAGGCGCTGGCATCCAGCATCGGTGTGGAGCTTTATGCTGACACATCAATAGAAAAGGTTTGTCTTGATCGCGTTCCTTCGTCAACCAATCGAGAGCAAGGTCAGTTACGACTTCGGTACAGTGACCTTCTACTTGCCTGATTCCGTCCTTTGATTTGAGACGCGGATTGTAGTAGTCACCTTGACCCGGCAAAACGTCCCAATAGTCAAACCCTTGTGGATTGGATTTTAGATGCCACTTGCCAATCATCGCCGTCTGATAACCGACTTTTTGAAGCAACTTGGGAAACGTTTGTTGGTCACCATCAAAATTGTTCCCATTATTCATGAATCCGTTGTGATGGCTGTGCTTTCCCGTAATGATTACGGCGCGACTGGGACCACAAATTGAGTTAGTACAAAAGCTGTTGCGAAACAACATGCCTTGTCGTGCCAACGTGTCAATATTGGGAGTCGGGTTAACGCTTTTCAACCAACCGTCATAAGCACCAATCGCATTGGGCGAATGGTCATCCGAAAAGATGAAAACGATATTGGGGCGATCTTTGCTGGGCGAATCGAATGCACTCGCCGAACTGGCAAGCAGGGTACAAGAAAAGCTCAATACGAGAAGTAGATAACAAACGTTGTTTTTCATGACGGGCTTCAATGCTCACTTTAGTGATTGTTTTCGTAATACCGCTCGGGAACCAAGATTCTACTTCAATTTTTGCCGCTCTGTGAGTGTCTCATTCTGGGTTTCCAAGGTTTGTGTAGAATTGTTATAAGGCCTCGGACGAAACAAATCGCTGACTGTATTCTCTTAGTTGAACGCTTTTTGGCTGAACATTTTTAACTCGACATTTGAACGATGAGCTTAGACATTCTTATTCGCATGATGGTGCTCGCCATCGCTACCGGTTTTGCGGTTTCGACCCCTAACGTTATCGGTGATGAAGTACCCGAAACAGCCAAAGCGTTCTTGGAAAACAATTGCTACGACTGTCACGATGGCTCGTCGGCCGAAGCCGGTTTTGATTTGGCGAAACTCCCGACCGACTACGCCAAAACAGACGTCTCTAAATGGGTCCGAATGTTTGACCGAGTCCACGACAAAGAGATGCCTCCCAAAGACTACGGCACTCTTGATCGAGAAGAAAAAAAACAGTTCGAGCAGACGGTAAAGTCATGGCTGGACAAAAATCAAACGGCTGAATTCAAGCGGCTTGGGCGTGTCCGAGGAAGACGGCTTACTAATCTTCAGCTGGAACGAACTCTGCACGACATGCTTGGGATCGATATTCCGCTGGCTGCATTAATGCCAGAAGAGCAACGCGTTGGCGGCTTCACTTCCGTCGCGGACGGTCAAGCGATGTCACATTTCCAGCTTGAGAATCACTTGCTCGTTGTTGACGCGGCGCTGGACGAAGCCTTTCGGCGTGCTCTTCAACCCAAAGAAGACAACTGGTCCAGAACTCTTGATTCCAAAGCACTTTCGCGTCGCAATCCAAATAGCCGCTGTCGTGAGCCAGAGGACATTAACAATCACGCGGTGACTTGGAGTGCGCGGTTGGTTTTTTATGGGCGACTTCCATCGACCACAGCGAGAGCCGATGGGTGGTACCGAATCAAAGCCAAAGTCAAAGCGCTCAAGCCACAGATCGAAGACACCGTTTGGTGCACCATTCGAACCGGGAAATGTACTTCGGGTTCGCCCCTGCTGGCCTGGGTGGATTCTTTCGAAGCCCAAAAACAGACAAAAGAAATCGTGGCAGAAGCATGGCTTGGAAAAGAAGACATGTTCGAAATCCGCCCCGGTGATATTCGTCTAAAAAGAGGAACGACGAGAGGCGGACAAGTTGGCCGCAATGAAATCGGACCGCAAAATGTTCCCGGATTGGCGATTGAAAATCTTGTCCTTGAACGCTTTCACAAAAACGGAGATGACAAAAAGGTCCGTGAACTCTTGTTCCGAGAACTGGATGTAAAGCTTGGCCCCAAGCCCGAGCAGTCGAAAGTGAAGACTTCTCAACCAAAAATCGACGCGGCGACTTTGATTCACAAATTCGCGCACAGAGCTTTTCGACGTCGAGTCGAACCAGATTCAGTAAAACTGTATGTCAACATTGCCCACACATTGCTCGACGAGGGCGAATCATTTCATGATGCGGTACGAGCTGGGTACCGTGCGATCCTTTGTTCGCCGCGATTCTTGTACTTCAACGAAAAACCTGGAGCGTTAGACGATTTTGCGATCGCATCAAGACTTAGTTACTTTTTGTGGAATCGAATGCCCGATCTGACGCTTTTGAGATTAGCCGATAAAAAGCAACTTCGAGATCCAAACGTGCTCAAAACGCAAATCGCGAGAATGCTCTCGCATGCTCACGGGCAGTCGTTCCTGAAAGATTTTGCCCATGATTGGCTTGAACTCCGCTTGATCGACTTTACCGAACCCGATCCGAAAATGTATCCGGGGTTCGATTTGATTGTTCAGAATTCCATGGTTGAGGAAACTCACAAGTACCTTCAAACCATGTTGGAAAAAGATCTTGGGACCAAGTTGTTGATCGATTCCAATTTTACTTTTCTCAACAGCCGGCTTGCTCAGTATTACGAAATTGATGGAGTTGCTGGCGATGAATTACAACGCGTGAAACTAAAATCTGATCATCATCGTGGGGGATTGATCACTCATGGATCAGTTCTAAAAATCACAGCCAACGGAACGACGACATCGCCCGTCATTCGCGGTGTCTGGATTTCCGAACGAATTCTTGGCGAAGAAATTCCACCACCTCCAGAAAATATCGCAGCCATCGAACCCGATATTCGGGGTGCGAAGACAATCCGCCAGCAGTTACTAAAGCACAAAAATGATCCATCCTGCGCATCGTGTCATATCAAAATGGATCCGCCAGGATATGCGCTAGAAAATTACGATCCATCGGGACGTTGGCGAGATCGTTACGTCAAACTAAAAGGTAAACGTCGGGTGCCAGGTACGATTATCGACGCGAGTTCGAAACTTCCCGGTGGAGTCAGATTCAAGAATGTTGGCGAGTTCCAAAAACTCTTGCTCAAAGATCCTACTCAGATCGCTGAAAACGTTTTCTCAAAATTGGTGACTTACGGAACAGGTGCTCCAATCGCGTTCTCGGACCGCGAAGAAGTGGCCGGTAGCATGGAAAAGCTAGAGGACAAAAACTTCGGTTTGCGATCAATCGTCGAATCGGTGGTGCTTAGCGATATCTTTTTGACAAAGTGACGGCTTCGCCGACGACTGGTTGGTTAGCGTTGTATTGGAACGCTCCTTTGCCTTTCACCAATTCAGTGAATTACTGAGCCAACTTTGCCACGATTTCATTTTCTCGATCGTCGCAACTGTTATCATGGGTCACCAACAGGCGGGTGACCGGTCTAAAATCGGCCGCGAGCTTCCTTCAATTGTGTTTCAAGAGT
>CAZQQR010000212.1:0-1510 GCA_964595515.1 uncultured Pirellulaceae bacterium | reverse complement strand
TGGCAGTATTGTCGTTGGTCAACGGTCTTGGCAACGCACTGGTTGCCGATGAGCGGCCCAATATTCTGTTCATATTTTCTGACGACCACGCGGTAAGTACGATCTCTGCTTATGGCGGCGCATTCGCAGACTGTGCGCCGACTCCGAACATTGACCGGATTGCGAGAGAAGGCGTTCTTTTTCAGAATTCGTTTTGTGCCAACTCGATCTGTGGCCCATCACGAGCTTGTATCCTGACTGGGAAACACAGTCACAAGAATGGATTTATGCGCAACTCCCGCACTCCGTTTGATCAATCTCAGTGGACGGTCGCCAAAGCACTTCAAAAGAGCGGCTATCAAACTGCGGTCGTTGGAAAATGGCATCTGAAATCTAACCCCGTTGGTTTCGATTTTTGGGAAGTGTTCCCTGGGCAGGGAAGCTACTACAACCCAGTCTTTATTCAGATGGATGGAACAAAGAAGAACTTCGAAGGCTACGCAACTGATTTGACGACTGAAAAAAGCCTGAAGTGGCTCGAAAATCGTGACAGGAAAAAGCCGTTCTTTCTGATGTGCCAACACAAAGCTCCCCATCGAACATTCGCGCCGGCCCTTCGCCACCTTGGATCGCTTGATGATGTCGACATCCCCGAACCTGAGACATTGTTCGACGATTATCAATCCCGGAGCAGTACGCTGGCAAGCAATGAAATGGAAATCGACCGCCACATGACCTGGGCTTACGATTTGAAACTTCGAAACGATGAATTAGACGGCATCAAATTGCCTTCGTTCCGAAACTATGGGACGCCAGAATACAACCGCATGACCGATGCACAAAAAGAAAAATGGGATGCTCATTTTGCACCAAAGAACGCTGCGTTTGTGGCTGACTACAAAGCAGGAAAGATTGACGACAAAGCGCTAGTTCAATGGAAGTACCAACGGTATGCGCGAAATTACCTAGAGACAGTCAAAGCGGTCGACGAAAGCGTCGGACGGCTTTTGAAGTATCTTGACGATAACGAGTTGGCGGAAAACACCATCGTGATTTACTCATCGGATCAAGGGTTTTATCTGGGCGAACACGGTTGGTTTGATAAACGCTGGATGTTCGAAGAGTCATTCAAGATGCCTTTCGTCGCCCGTTGGCCTGGAAAGATCGCGGCGGGTTCTCAGCCAAACGCCCTTATTCAGAATATTGATTACGCTCCGACCTTTTTGGAAATTGCAGGTGAAGCAATCCCAGACCAGGTCCAAGGTCATTCGTTACTTCCAATTTTCAAAGACAACAATCACGAGATTCGTGAGTCCCTCTATTACGCCTACTACGAATTAGGCGAGCACGCCGTACCTCAACATTTCGGAGTGCGAACAAAGACGCAAAAACTGTTTTACTTGCCTCAGACTGACGAATGGCAGATGTTCGATCTAGAGAATGACCCAAATGAAATGGTCAACATCTACGATCATCCAAATTGTGCTTCAGCCAAATCGGCTCTTACAAAAGAGTACCACCGACTACGTCA
>CAZQQR010000211.1:5117-9984 GCA_964595515.1 uncultured Pirellulaceae bacterium | reverse complement strand
GTCACCCGACTCCTCGAAACGTCGAGCGTCTGCAAAGTTTTTACGCCTGCGAGATATACTAAACCTTGATCAGTAATTCGCGTTGCGGTTAAACGCAGCGTCTTCAGTGATTTCAAGTTTGCGAAACTGGCCAGCTCGGCATCCACCACGGATGAACCACTCAAATCCAGTTGATCGAGGCTGGGAAGAAACTCCAGTCCTCTCAATGCATTCTTGCCAAACTGGCACTTGGTCAAAATGACTTGATGAAGCTTGGTGCAGGGTTTTAGTTTGGAAAACTGCTTCAATGAAACACTGTTTTGGGAAAGGTCGAGCCAATTCAAATTGACGCATTTTCCAATCGAGTCATACGCGGCATCCTGGAGCGACGCGCCTGCCAATGAAAGCTCGGTTCGGGTTTCGGGCCTAGTTAAAAACCGCTCAACGGAATCAGAGCTGACTTTAAGATACTCTTCGTACTGCTGATCCAGCTCGTCGTAACTTTTGCCCATCAATTTTTCAAACATGCCGGGCTTTACGCGACGCTTGTACATGATCGAAAGAAAATCAGCCAATGGTTCTTCATAAGTCCCATTTTCGTCGTTCATCAACATGTCCGTTAGACCTGCCGAGAGACTATAAATCCGCACCATGTCGTCTCGCTGTTGTAATTCCGTGCGGCCGAACGTCGAAAGTTCTTTGAGCGGCAATCGATAGTTTTCGAGGACGTGTCGAATTCGAGAGTACTGAATTCGACGAGACTCAAATCCGCCGAGAGTTACGTAGTCTCCAAAATCTGTCAGGGATTCAAAATAGGTCGCGATGCCTTCGTCCAACCAGATGAACTGCGATTCCAAATTCTTGGATTTGGCACCACCTGATTCCCGAAACAGCTGATGGGTCAATTCATGACGCCAAGTATCCTCGACCTGCGCCGGCCCGTCGTAAAAGAACGAGACCTTTTCGGCTCGGCTGTAATAGCCTTCCGAGACTTCAATGCCTTTGATTTTTCTCGATAGACCATTCAGGTATCCCTGACGATCCGCAAAGAAAATTACCCGATAACGTTTGGTCGGAATTCGAGCAGCGCCCTTTCCCGAGATCCACCCCTGAATGGCTTTGGCGCTACTCCAATACTCGAAAAAGACTTGCCGCCAAACCATGTGCCATCGTTCAAGCTTTTCCGCCAAATACTTTGTTCGTTCTTCGCCTGCGTTGGAATCAATTTCAAAATGCGGGGTTAGAACACGGATGTATGACTTTGCTGGCCAGTCCAGAATGTCATGGTCGCGAGTCTTTTGAACTCGAAACTGCTCCGAGATGAACTTCCACCCGTCCTCAGTTTTCTTATGTCCAAGCATTTTTCGAACAGCTTCGTGATCACGATTGTAATGGATCACATCGTGAAGCAATTGATACGCGAATGTTCCAGAGTTTTCTTTTGCCGCTCGCTCTGCCAGTTTTAGAATTCGCTCCGCATGATTGATCTTGGCTTGATTGACTTTTTCCAACCATTCACCATTGATACCAGTTGGACCGACTGGCATCTTTTTATCGGATGGCAAAAAGATGTATTGTCGCCCGAGATCCCTGTATTGATAGAGCTTGAACGTGTAGTCGACTTGGTCTTCAATTCCATTGGCTCGACACCATTGAGCGATTTCTTGCAGCTCATCACCAAACTCACGTTCAAGGGCCATTCGCTCGCCGCGCCAATTCGTAGGCTGAGCATCTAGCTGAGCCCCCAGCGACAACAAGAACGCCAAGACAAAAATTGAAATGAATAATCGCATATTTTTTCCGATTTTGAATTCGATTCAAACCGCCAAGCGGTGATATCGAGTTGGGCGCCCCACAATGGCATCGCGTCCTGAATGCAGTCAACTCAGCGTAAACAAACCACGGTCAGCAAGCCGGTTGGCTCGCAGGCCGCTATTCGATTCCTCACCTAAAGCAGCGAGTCCAACTCATCAACGAGTTCACCGAATCGTTTTAGCGCCGTGTCAACTGGCTCCGGTTTTTCCAAATCGACTCCGGCATCGCGAAGCAGGTCCAGCGGGTACTTCGAGCAACCACCCTTTAGGAATCCAAGATAGTCACTCAATTCCTCTTCGCCACCATCAACCACTCGTTGGCTCAGCGCAATAGCGGCCGAAAGACCTGTCGCATATTTATAAACGTAAAAGGCACGGTAAAAATGGGGAATCCGCATGCACTCAAGGCTTAGTTCGTCATCAATTGCAAACTCAGGACCAAAATAATCATCTAGCAGCTTGCGATAAGTCGTCTTAAGCGCATCGACTGTTAGAGGTTCGCCCGACTCAGCCATTTCATGCGAAATCTTTTCAAACTCCGCAAACATTGTTTGACGAATGATGGTTCCACGAATTCCATCAATTTCATTGTTAATCAAATAAGCCCGGACTCGGTCATCCTCTGCATTCTCCAACAAGTATCGTGTTAGCAACTGCTCGTTAAATGTACTGGCGACTTCCGCAACGAAAATCGTGTAGTTGTAATACTCGTAAGGCTGATTTTGAATGGAAAGATGCGAATGCATTGAGTGGCCGGCTTCGTGAGCAAGCGTGAACACATCATTGAGAACGGTCGGTTTGTAGTTCATCATGATGTACGGATTGCCATCGTAGGTACCGTAACTGAACGCACCCGATTGCTTGCCCGCATTTGGATAACGATCGCACCACCTGGCCGACGTTAATCCCTCTCGAAGCACATCGCAGTATTCGGAGCCCAACGGCGCAAGCGATTTGTGAACGGCTTCGACCGCTTCGTCCCAAGAGTAGCTGACCTCTATGTCGCTCAAAATCGGAACGTAAGTGTCATAGTGATGGATCTCATCCAGTTCCATTTTTCGACGTCGAAGATCGTAGTATTTGTAAAGCGACGGTAGGTTGTTGCGAACGGAACTAATCAAGTTCTCATAAACGGACGCTGGAACGTTGTCAGCAAACAGCGCCTGATCAAGCGCACTGTCGTAACCACGAGCACGGGCATAGTAGATGTCTTTTTGAATCGAACCCGAAAGCGTCGCCGCCAGAACATTTTCGTGGGCAGTGAATTGCTCGTAGTATTGGTGAAACGCAGTTTTGCGAACATTGCGATCAGGCGAAATCAAAAACTGCGAAAATGTACTGGGGGTTAATTCGACCGTTTCGCCTTTCTCGTTTTTGACTTCGCCAAATTTTAGATCAGCATCATGGAGTTGGCGAAAAATCTTCGACGTCGCGCCCGCCATTTCACCTTGCATGGCGAGCAACTGCTCTTCCTTTTCGCTGAGCGTGTATTTTTTGTATCGCGTCAACCGTTCGATTCCCAGCTTGAACAATTCAAGCACCGGATCTTGTAAGAACGTTTCCAACTGCTCATCGGGAATCGCAAGAATTTCAGGGCGGATATAACTGGCGACTTCACCTGCTCGCGTACCGGCATTTTGGAATCGCCCCATCATTCGCTGGTACGTGCTGTCGGTCTGATTTTCAGTTGTTTTCAGATAAGCGTAATTCCCAAGCCGCTCAGCCAGTCGATCAACGCTGCTGTCGAATGTCAGACAATCGGCGAGATCCTGAGCGCTATTACCGAGCTTCCCTTTAAATTTTTCGTAGCCCGGAACCATGCCTTCGAACTCATTGAACGCAGTCTCCCACGCGTCGTCATCGGCAAAAAGTTTTGAAAGATCCCACGTGTCGTTGACTTCGACTTCTGTCCGTTCGGGCAAACGGACGACCGTTGCGCTAGTCATATCGGTTCCTGATTCTGTGTCAGTGTTACTTGCAATTATTTGTGTGCGTGTCGCAGCAAAGATTATAGAGGAAATCACGAATGTGACGCGATCCGAAACTCAAACGCCCACGCCATCGAGAACGAATCACTGCTCTCAACCCCTATAGGTTTTTGTCGACGTCGTCGGTACGCTTGGTTTCTCAAAATCGACTACTTTGCGTAATAACTGAACGAAAGTCATCGTTTTTGCCTGTCTTGCATATAGATTCACACCGATTTCAATTTTCGGAGAAGACGTGACCGACTATTGTCCGCTTGAACATGGAAGTTCGATTGATCCGCTAATGGAATTGTCGATTCGCGCCGCCCAAGCAGCCGGCGCGATCATTCGAAAAGGTCACAATCAGATCCAGGAGATCGAGCGCAAAGGCGTTGGTGACCTCGTTTCAGAAGTCGACCGCGACGCTGACCGAGCGGTATGCGAAATCCTTCAAAGCGAATCCAACATCGCGATCTTGAGCGAAGAACTAAATTCTGACGCGCCTGTCGTTGATGATATGTGGATCGTCGATCCTTTGGACGCCACCGGCGCATTCTTGGTCGGAGCCGGACCGCAATTCCCGTCGGTCTTAATCTCGCTTCGACTAAACGGGAAAACAGAATTGGGCGTCGTCTACTTCCCTTTGACCGACGAATGGTTCTACGCAAAACGTGGCCGTGGCGCGTGGAACAACGGAAAACGAGTCGTTTGCGATTCCGTCCGGTCGCTTGATAAAGTCTGGGTAGAAATGAACCACTACGGTGACTCAGAATATGAGACAGCTTTCTTTTCTGACCTTCGCAGCCGATTGCGATCCGCCAAAGGAGCTCAGATGGTCACATCGAATCTCCCATACTCTGGCGTGGCAATGCGAATTGCCAATGGCGACACCATGTTGGCCGCAGCGGTCCACGACAATAATCCAGCCAGCACCAAACAAGCGGCTTGGGACGTTGCCGCGCCGCAAATCATTCTCGAAGAAGCCGGCGGTGTCTTCCTGAACCCAGATGGCAAACCATCCGATCCGTTCAAAACTGAGCCAATCATCGTTGCCCAATCACGTGAACTGGCGATGCAAATTATTGAACTGGCCAAAGAACGTTCGAC
>CAZQQR010000211.1:2426-5017 GCA_964595515.1 uncultured Pirellulaceae bacterium | reverse complement strand
GACGATGAAGTTGGAACGAACAAACTACCACTCGTCGTTTGCTGTGGTGAATAACGTTCAAGCGCGACCTCAAGTTCATCCAGCGAAGACTCTTCGCGAAAAAATCTACTGAATGAACTCGCGACGCCTTCGACTTCTTCCGCTGACTGATGAACAAACTCCAGCCGGAAATGAGAAATCCCAGACTCACGCCATCGCTCCAATGCCTCGGGAGCCGTTTGGGCTTCTGCTCCGAAAACCGTGTTGCGGCAACCAACGTCAGCCATAATCGGATGGGCTCGACCTTGAGAATCACGGACAGCGATTTCATGTTTTTCACAAGGGTGACCGCAATTTGTGTTGTCCGTTCCATCGGAAAGGAAACGGCAGAACACACAGTGCTCGGTGTGAAAAACTGGAAGATGCGAATAGGCAATCACTTCCAAAGCCGCTGCCGGAAAACGCTGAGTGAGCCCAGAAATTTGTTTTGAGTTCAAATCATAAGTCGGAGTCACCCGTTCCAAACCAAGATCAAGATACTTCCAAGCCGATAACGCGTTGGCCGCATTGAGGCTGAAATCGCCGATCAATTTCGGGAACGTCTTAGACGAATTGTCGACCTGAGTCTTTTCACGTTCTTGAACTAAATCGAACAGCAATCCACCCGATCGGATCAAGATTTCACAATCCAGTGAAAGCAAAAATCGAATGATCTTTTGCTCCGCTGGCTTTAACATCCTTGGACTTGCCACTCGCGGCACGATTCCAGCCGCACGGATTTTTTCGACGGAAGGTCTCAACCCGTATAGCTCAAGGTAATCCAAAGTAATCGATGCAACATTTTGCTTAGACGCGAGTTCAATCGCCGCGTCCAATTGATCGCCTTTTCGAACCAACAAATGCAAGTGAACATCACCCGCCGAAGGAGATTGCGAACTCGAATATTCCAGTTTACGTTTAGAAAACGAATCGTATTCAGTCTTGAGTTGCGCGGTCGCCGGTATCGATTTAACGTTTCCCTTTTGCTTGAGCAATTTCCCGACCAACTCACGACGAGCTTCGTTTAATACACTCGTTGGCACGAATACAGGATCGCTTGTCAGGAATTCGATTTCACCAAGGTGAAAAGCAGTCCCCCCAAGCCGTCCAAGTTTTGACTCAAGCATTTCCAAATCAAGCGCGCGTTTTTTGGCCGGCTCCAACGCGTGCTCACCAGTAAACGTCGCTTCATGTCCCGACTCAAGTTTTGCGGTCACGCTTAGCGGCAACCCACCCTCGGCCGAAACCGAAAAGAAAATTGGCCGTGTGACCACTGGCTTTTCCGTTTTAGTGAGCGATTTTAGTTTCTTGTTCAGCGCGGGATCATTTGTCCGCCAAACAAGATCGCCAATACGAATCCGATTAAAGTCGACGTCTCCCCGGCCAAACTCCAACTCCATGCTGTTGTCGTCACGGTGGCGAACCTCATAGACGTGACCGCCTTCTTCTGGCTCATCAGGGCTTCGCCAATCGGCGGCATCAAAGACGATTCCATCACCACGTTTGATCGGATGCTCAGGTTGCACGACGACACTCGAACGAGAAACTTCGAGAACCTTTCCGACCAACAAGCCACGATGCCGTGGTGCTCGGCCAATCACAACCTTTTGATGATTGGTACCGCTCATAAAATGTGAGCCCAGCCCACGCGAATAAATCTGTTCTAGATCACGTTTTTCATCGGCAGTTACTTCGTTGGGAACGCCGAGCATCGCCAGATCGATCGCTTCGCGGTAAGCCCGGGTCGTCAGTGCGACGTACTCGGAATCTTTGTATCGT
The DNA here is from genome assembly GCA_964595515.1 of uncultured Pirellulaceae bacterium. Lineage (GTDB taxonomy): Bacteria > Planctomycetota > Planctomycetia > Pirellulales > Pirellulaceae > Mariniblastus. The sequence continues at coordinate 3,220 of CAZQQR010000211.1, read as the reverse complement.
CCTTCAATCTTCAAACAAGAAATTCCAATGTCGATCAATTCGGGAACCAGTTCGATGGTCGAAAGATCGCCCGGCGAGAGTAAGTATCGATACGGTCCAAGATCACGCGGTTCTCCGTCAACGATCAAGTCATAGGAAAGACGACAAGCCTGAGCACACTTTCCACGATTGGCCGACCTGCCTCCCCAGGCTTCGCTGCTAAAACATTGCCCCGAGTACGAAACGCAAAGGGCACCATGAACAAAGACTTCCAATTCAACATCGGTGGAATCAGCAATTTTTCGAATGTCGGTTAAGCTAAGTTCGCGGCCAAGCACAACTCGGCTACAACCGAGAGACTGGGCCAACTCCGCACCCTGAGCGCTGGTGATCGACATTTGAGTGCTGCCATGGATTTCAAGCTCAGGAGCGATCTTGCGAATCAATTCACAAGCCCCCGTGTCCTGAACAATGACCGCGTCTACTCCCGCATTCGCGATAGCGATGATCGCTTCTTCAAACGACTCGAACTCATCATCAAACACAAGCGTATTGAGCGTGACGAATCCCTTCACACCGCGAACATGAAGCGTTTTCATGACCTCGGGAAGCTCCGCCAGCCCAAATCCAACCTTGGCTCGTGCAGAAAAATGTCTGAGCCCAAAATAGACCGCGTCGGCCCCGGATTCGATCGCGGCACGAAGCTGCGGCCAATACCCTGCCGGGCTCATTAATTCAGGAGATGGGTTCATTTTAGCTCTGATAATAGGTCGTCGCACCTATCTTAGTCGTCCAAGCCGTTTTCACGAAGGAGC
>CAZQQR010000211.1:0-2326 GCA_964595515.1 uncultured Pirellulaceae bacterium | reverse complement strand
AGCGGATTCTCGGCGAACAAGCGAATCGTCAATTTTCATCGGCGGAGGTCGATGGTTTAGAACTGAGATCCTCCGGTCAGCCATTGGACTTTCCAACCTTGGATCTTCCCTGCACTAGAGCTTTTATACATTGGCGCTAGAGCCTTCCGACATTAGCCCCTTCCCGCGTTGAAGCTTCCTTAATCGTTGTATAATCGTTGCATGAACAAACAAGACGTATCAGTCGACAAGCAGTGGATGACCGAAGCACTCCAACTCGCCGAAAATGGCAGAGGCTCCGTGGAACCTAATCCGATGGTGGGATGCGTTTTGGTCACAGATAAAGTCGTTGGTCGAGGTTGGCATGCGGAATTTGGAGGCGATCATGCCGAAGTTGCCGCGATCAAAGATGCCCAATCTCACGGTCATTCGACCGCCGGAGCAACGGCTTACGTTACGCTTGAGCCCTGTTGTCATACGGGTAAAACGGGACCATGTACGGAAGCGCTGATCAAGGCGGGGATATCTCGAGTGGCGGTGGCTTCGGTTGATCCGTTTCCATCAGTTGACTCAAAAGGAATTGAGTCGCTTCGAGCGAATGGAATCCAAGTCGACGTTGGTCTGCTGGCTGAAAATGAAGAATCGCTGAATGCTCCCTATCGCAAATTAGTCCGGACACAACGACCTTGGGTGATCGCCAAATGGGCCATGACGTTGGATGGAAAAATCGCATCGCGAACAGGTCACAGTCAATGGATTTCTAGTGAAGCTTCCCGCGAAGTAGTTCACCAAATTCGCGGGCGCGTAGACGCGGTGATCGTGGGAAGCGGAACCGCACTGGCTGATGATCCTGGTCTGGACGCGAGAATTCCAGTCGAAGAGCGAAAACGTTTGGCGACACGAATTGTGATTGATTCCCGAGCCAGAATTGAACTAAATTCAAAACTCGTTAAAACCGCTCGCGAAATCCCTGTGTTGATCGCTGTCGGACGTGATGCGGATCCGTCTAAATGCAAAGCGTTAGAAGCCGCAGGCTGTGAAGTCCGACGTAGCGAAGCATCGTCAAACGAATTGCAGTTGAACGAATTGCAATTAAACGATCTATTAAACGAGCTTGGTCGTCGAAAAATGACCAACGTTTTGGTGGAGGGCGGCGGAACGTTGTTGGGGTCGTTAGTTGAGAACGACTTGATCGACGAAGCCCACGTTTTTGTCAGCCCAAAAATCGTAGGTGGCAAGAACGCTTTGACTCCCGTCGAGGGTTATGGTTTTGAAACGATGAATGATTCGTTAAAACTTCGACTTTGTTCGCACTCGGTCGTCGACGAAGACATCTATCTGGTCTATCGAAAATTTTCAGGAGAAGAATAAATGAGTGATTCCAAGGTTCCCAAGATCATCGCGTTTGCAGGTAGCACGCGATCAGGCTCGTTCAACCAACGACTTTTAGATGCGGCAGTTGTTATTGCCAGAGCAGCTGGTGCGGAAGTCACGGAGCTTCGTTTGGCTGATTATCCGCTTCCGTTATTTGATCAGGATTTAGAAGCCAAAGACGGGCTTCCAGACAATGTTGGAAAGCTGAAGCAGGTTTTTGTCGAGCATTCGGGGTTGTTGATCGCTTGTCCTGAATACAACAGTTCGATCACGCCTCTACTAAAAAATACGATTGATTGGCTTTCACGACCTGGTTCAAAAGACGAACCAAGCCTACTCGCCTATCGAAATAAGACGGCGTGCTTGCTGGCCGCGTCGCCGGGCGGTTTTGGCGGTCTCCGAGGACTTCGCCACGTCCGTGAGATACTTTCGAATATCGGAGTGTTGGTAACACCCAACCAGTTTGCGCTTTCGTCAGCCCATTCTGCACTGGATGAATCTGGCAAGCTGTCTGATGAGAATCAAACAAGTCGATTGGAAGCATGCGTCCAGCAGTTTGTTCAAACTTGCGCGAACCAAAGTTGATTGAGGCATTCCGGTCAAGCAAAGAGTACGACAGGACCAGTCGTTGAACGGCGAGGCGTGAGGGCATCTGTCGCTGATATTAGTTCGGGCGCGCAGCGATCAGACGGCGAGCTTTGGCGAGTCTATTGCTCGTATAGTTGGTGAAACGCAGTCGCCTTCGGCTTGCCGTTAAACTATTTTTCGCAGCCGCCAAATCGCTGGACGACCGCGAACAAATTCAACCATCACCATCGGCGTAAGTGAACGGAATCAAGGTAGGCCGGATCAGGAGCTTGCGACGCCAATCCGGCATTGCGCGAAGGCAGAGGTTAGATCCGGTTTGATCCATGAACTTTTTGTGACGCCAACACCGTCGCCTTCGGCTTGCCGTTAAACTATTTTTCGCAGC
>CAZQQR010000210.1:5923-10012 GCA_964595515.1 uncultured Pirellulaceae bacterium | reverse complement strand
TCGTGTGGGTACATAGCCCGGCACGGTCCTCACCAATCGCCCCAAAAATCAAGCATCACGACTTTGCCGCGATAATCAGAAAGCTTGAAAGATTTTCCATCGAGATCATCACCTTCAATTTCAGGTGCTTCCATGCCGATGGCAAGGTTGTTGATTTCGAACAAAGCGGCATCGGCGATCGAAGCAAACGTTCGCTTGCTTCGTTCACTCGGTTTTTCATCCCCGTACTTTTCTTTCAACGTTGCGTAAAGCTGATTAACTTTTTCTTGGCCGTTCTCAAGACCAGTAATGAACTCGACTTCTTCGTCGGAGATGTATTCAGGCTTTTTATCTTCGATCTCAGGCTTTAATTCCATTGCTTGAGCATAAAGTTTGGCGGTATACATGACTGCCAAGCCTTTGATATTGTCGTGGGGTGACTCTTCGACGATTCGATTTAGTTGGTCAACCGAATTTTGAGTCGTTTCACCATATCCGATTGTTCCACAAAGCGAAGCGATTTTGTCGCTTTTAATATGTTTGTCGAGCATCGTGTCGATGGCTTTTTTCTGGATGTCGGTGCCCCGGGCACGTTGAGCGATCCAACCAAGTGCTTCGACGGCAACTTCATCGTCGGGGAACTCTTCCGCGATCGCCATGAAGTCTGTTCCGAATACTTCCATGTCTGGATAGTCTTCTTTGAAGATCGTTTCTTTTTCGTCGGAAGTTTTTGCTTTGGTGTAAGCCGTTCTGAATTCCGACATCGCTTTGTCGAACCGCTTTTTAGTTGCTGCAAATTTTTCGTCTGCAGTTACTGGCTCGGGACTTGATTCTGCAATGGCTGGTGCAGATTCTTTTCCGTTATCGTTTTTCAATTTCTCCGCCGTGGGAGACTTTTTGGATGCATCGGGTTGATCCATCTTTTTGGCTGTTTCGTTATTGCAGGCGACCAAAAGGAGGCACGCAAAAACGAGAAGGAATCGTTGTTTCATTTGAAATCCTGTTAGAGATAAAGCAGAGGCTGGTTAATCACCGATTGCTTGAGCAAAGTAGTTTAATTCGACAGGGCGGTTTTTAACATACTCAGGAAGCCAAACTGGGCTCGGAATCTGGGCGGAAGTGTTTTGCCGGAGCGGACAAGAAATCGTAAATCCAGCGGAATTTTCGCAAATTCGCCGTCCAGGCGAACCGACGTATCCGCAAATTGTCAGAATCTTTATACTGCAGACCGAGGACCGCGATTTGTAAACGCGGGCGAAACGTATCGAAAGACGAGCCTAGTTAACGAGATGACAAGCGTAAAACTTCCCGACGGAAGCATCAAAGAATTTGAAGAAGCGGTATCGGTTAAAGATGTCGCAAAAAGTATCGGATCAGGACTCGCCAGAGCGGCTTTGTGGGGCGAAATCAACTTGCAACCAGTGAGCCTGGATTTCAAGATTGAAGGCCAAGAAGTCCCTCTTAAAATTATCACCAAAACATCCCCCGACGCGCTGACGACGATGCGGCACAGTTGTGCTCATGTGATGGCTCGTGCGGTCATGCGAATTAAGCCGGACGTTCAGCTGGCTTTTGGTCCGTCGACTGATGGCGGTTTTTACTACGACATCGAAAGCAAGAGTCCTTTGACCGAAGAGGATTTTCCTGCGATCGAAAAAGAGATGCGAAAAATCATCGAGCTTGATGAACCTTTCGAGCGGATCGAGCGTCCTCGTGAAGAAGCCATCCAGGTTTGCAAAGACTTGAAACAGGATTTCAAAGTTGAACATATCGAAACAGGCTTGGCCGATGATGCTGAGCTTTCGTTTTACCAACAAGGCGAGTTTATTGATTTATGTCGTGGCCCTCACGTTCCATCACCAAAAAAGATCGGTGCTTTTAAACTGCTTTCAATCGCAGGTGCGTATTGGAAGGGTGACCAATCAAGAGAACAGCTTCAACGTTTGTACGCGACGGCGTTTTTCACTCAAGCCGAACTAGATGAACATCTTGCGATGGCAGAAGAAGCCAAAAAGCGAGACCATCGTGTACTTGGAAAAAAGCTTGGGTTGTTTCACATCGACGAAATGGTTGGACAGGGACTTGTGCTCTGGACACCCAAAGGCGCCTTCGTTCGTCAGAAACTTCAGGATTTTATTTCGGAGCATCTGACTCGTCAGGGATACGACCAAGTATTCACACCACACATTGGTAAACTCGATCTCTATAAAACGAGCGGTCACTTTCCGTACTATCAGGAAAGCCAGTATGCGCCGTTGATGGATCGCGAATATTTGAGTCAACTCGCGGAAGAAGGTTGCACTTGTGGGCAGCTTTCTAATCGAATGAATGAAGGCGACATCGAAGGCTATCTTCTCAAGCCGATGAATTGTCCGCACCACATCAAAATATTTTCATCGGAACAGCGAAGTTACCGTGACCTGCCAGTTCGGCTTGCTGAATTTGGAACGGTCTATCGCTGGGAAAAATCAGGTCAGCTCGGTGGTCTAACGCGCGTTCGCGGGTTCACCCAAGACGATGCTCACTTGTTTGTAACTCAGGAACAGCTGGGGGCGGAATTGATCGGTTGCATTGAACTGGTCAAGATCGTGTTCGGAGTGATGGGGATGGATGAGTACTCTGTCCGCGTCGGGCTCCGCGATCCAGACAGTTCAAAATATGTTGGCGATCCTGCAAATTGGGAACTGGCGGAACAGGCCTGTCGTGAAGCGGCGAAGACTTTGGGCAAGCCCTTTGACGAAGAGCCAGGCGAAGCCGCGTTTTATGGACCCAAGATTGACTTTGTCGTCAAAGACTGCATCGGTCGAAAATGGCAATTGGGAACCGTCCAAGTTGACTATAACCTTCCGGAACGATTCGGATTGGAATACGTTGGCGCCGACAATGCCACCCACCGCCCGATCATGATTCACCGCGCTCCGTTCGGAAGTATGGAACGATTTATTGGGGTGCTGATCGAACACTTTGCCGGCTGTTTTCCACTTTGGCTCGCGCCAGAGCAAGGACGGATATTGACAGTCAGCGACAAGTCAGAAGAATACGGCCAAGGTGTCGAAAAGCAACTGTTGGCTGCGGGACTTCGGTTCAAAGGCGACTATCGCAGTGAAAAGCTGGGTGCCAAGATTCGAGACGGCCAACTGGATCAAGTTCCCTATATGATCGTCGTAGGACCTCGGGACGCCGAGAACCAAACCGTTTCCGTGCGATGTCGTGTTCGGGGTGATCTTGGGGCAATGTCGATAGCCGAAGCGATCGCAATGTTTGAAAAAGAAGTCGAAGATAAAGGCCGTGAGGCTTAGATCTACGGCAAAACCTTCATTAGAATCAATTCAAATTCCTTGGTCGATTTAGGCTCAGGGGATAGAATAAACGACAGCCATTGGTGATCAATCAAGGGCAAACAATGGTGGCTGGCACTGGCCGGCCCAAAACTTACTACTATCTGAGGAAACAAAAATTCCACCAAGCAATCAAAAGTCAAACCGAACCAATGAGCAAATCAGAACTTCTCCAATTCGTGTGATTGACCAAGACGGCAATCAACTCGGAGTGATTCCAACCAAAGACGCGTTGGAAAAAGCTCGTGAGTCGGGACTCGATCTTGTTGAAGTTGCTGGCGACGCAAAACCGCCTGTGTGCCGAATCATGGACTTTGGTAAATTCAATTACGACAAGAAAAAACGTCAGACGAAAAACAAATCACATCAAACTCGCCTGAAAGAAATTCGTGTGCGTCCCAAAACGGGCGAACACGATATCGATTTCAAAGTCAAAAAAGCGATCGGGTTTTTAAAACACAACGACAAGGTACAGGTAACTGTCTTGTTTCGTGGACGTGAAAACGCGCATATTGACGAAGGCGCCAAGGTCATGGAAGGCATTATTGAAAAGCTTTCTGAGCATGGAAAGGTCGAGAGCAATCCAACACGGCAGCCCCGTCGAATGGTTTGTACTATCGCACCCCATAAAACTTAATCGCGTGTTAGATTCGGTTGAGTGACTCGAATAGTGGCGGGTTAGAAAACTGCGAATCTAAAATCGAGAAACACGAAACGAAAAAAACGCCGCATCCAGGATGCGGCGTTTCTTGTTTTCAAGATTCTATTTTAA
>CAZQQR010000210.1:0-5823 GCA_964595515.1 uncultured Pirellulaceae bacterium | reverse complement strand
AAAAAAACGCCGCATCCAGGATGCGGCGTTTCTTGTTTTCAAGATTCTATTTTAACGTTTGACGGTGTCAGACGTTCATCGCTTCCTTAGAAGCAGAACTCAAGTCCACCCACCAAACCGTGAAGCAATAGGCTTCCGTTGGTGCGAGCGTTTGACAGAGAGTCGATGTCTGTGAAATCGTACCCGATTTGGTTACCAGACAATGCAACTCCTGATACACCAATCGCTCGGTAACCAAGTCGTGCACGTGCAGACCGAGTCATCTGGAAGATCAATCCGAGGTTTACTTCACCCAAGAATGCAGCATCGTTCTTTTCGTCAAAGTAGTTGACGTCGTTGCCGTTGATGTCCCGAGCGTATGCGCCTGTTTCATCAAAAATTCTTTGGTTCGTCTCAGCGTGGTTGTTGAACAATCCAGCCTTACCACCGTACGCAAGTCGTACTCTTTGGCTCAGGCATACTTCGCTTCGACCGCCAAGCTGAATACCAGCCAATGTGTTTTCGGCATCAAGGCTGTAGTCAGAACGCAATGGGTATCCAGCAGCTGTTGAGTTGCTGATGTAGCTCAAGTTCTCATCGAACTGGAACAATCGGAATCCGCCAAGCAATTCGTAGGTCGCACTCTTGCCAGAACGAGTCGTGTATCGTCCGCCATTGCGAAGCAGGTTCATCTCAAAGTTGTCGATGTCAGTGGTACGACGAAGTCGTGCTGAATCGCCTGAGTTGTAGATGTCCCAAAAGTTTGCACCCGATGCGACGTGAGTGACTTGAGTCAATCCGCCCAATGCGGTTGTCGTTGGACCCGCGATGTCATAAACATCGTCGCCGTCGATACCCCAGTAGATGGCTTCGAAACCAGAGCCATCGCACTTACGACTGGTCAAAGAAACACCAAGGCCGTCCATGTTGCCATTCTCAACGTCGCGAGAAGTAACCAATCCACCCGCTCCGTTGTACGCGAGGTTTCGTGCGTCTTCGTAGTCACGTCGCAGGTTCAAACCAAAGAGGCCAATCACCATGTTTCGTGAAGAGTTTTTCAATCCACGGGCGACTCCGCTAAACGCTTGGCCTGGCGTGTAGACAGGCTGAGCCATCATAGGTGCCGCGTAAGTTGGAGCAATGTAATTGGATCCAAACGATGGTCCCATTACGCTGCCATAATTTGCTGCACCATAGCTTGGAGCGGAGTACATTGGTGCACCGTAAGTAACGGCAGGACCGTTTTGCATTCCGCCAGAAACCATTCCTTGACCAACGCTGCGAGTCGCAGTTGCACCACCGTTAGCAACAGCTTCGGTTGCTCCGAGGTTTCCAACAGCGCCGTTAACGGCACCTTGGTTGATGGCACCTTGAACTTGATGCTGTCCGTTGACGGCACCCGAACCAGCCATTGCTTGTCCGCTGTGGGCACCGTAAGCAGGTGTGTAAGTACCGGCTGCTGCACCACCGTTCATATTGGCTGTGCCGCCGTAACCCATCGCGCCGCCGTGATTCATTGAGCCGCCGTAGCCCATTGCGTTACCGCCGTAGCCCATCGAACCAGCTTGATTCATTGCGCCACCACCGTAGCCCATCGCGCCGCCGTGATTCATTGAGCCGCCGTAACCCATCGCGCCACCGTGATTCATTGAACCACCATAGCCCATCGCGCCGCCGTTACCGTACGCTCCACCGTAGCCTTGAACTGTGCCACCGCAGTCGCCGCTTCCACATCTAGCTCCGCTTTGAACAGCGACCTGATGCTGGCCCATTTGTGAAACCGCGTGTTGAATGGCGACTGGATCGCCACCACCGTAACCGGCTCGTGCAAGGATTGACTGGTAAGAACCAATTTCCTGAGCGCCGGCTGTAGCTACTGTCATCGCTGACGCGACTACCATCAGCCAAGAATGCCATAGACGTTTCATTTAAGAACTCCTTCAAAGAACGTTACTATTCCTAGCAACGTAAAACTTACTGTCTGAATCTTGAAAAACAGAAAAATGAGCATCGTGAGTACACACAGAATGATGTGCGGATCCCTCACGACGTCTGCGTTTGACATCGTCGATAGAATTCTCACAATCGAACCGAAGTTGTGAGCGAAGCCGCAAATTCAGAAAGATGCCATCGGGCAATCAAAACAATTGCAAAAGTCTCGGCAGGCTACCTAGACTGCCTGACGGTAAAGATCAGCCACAAAAGCTGTCTTGGTTACCCAGCTATCCACTTTGTGGTTCGCACTTGGTGCGAGTCCGAACTTGGGCGTTCGTGAGCAGTAACGATTAGATCAAGTTGGCTGGCAGTTGGCTGAATTCGAAAATCAGTGGAATCGTCCACGGCAAACCAAGCCAGTGCAGCGTTACAGCTTAAAAGTGGGATTTCGCCGCTCAAATTCCGGCACGCTTGGGTGGCTAAAGCAACTCTGAGACGTGAACGAGCGAAATGAATTCAACATCCACTTCGGCAAAGATCTCGGCAGAAGAATCGCCTCGGTCAATGATCGAAACGATGCGGTCGACCTTCAGTCCAAATTCTCGGGCATGTTTGATTGCCCTCAAAGAGCTGCCGCCCGTCGTGACAACATCTTCCATCATGACGGCGGATTGGCCCTCAATTACAGGACCTTCGACTTGGCGACCAGTCCCGTGCTCTTTTGCTTCTTTCCGAACAATGAATCCTTTGAGAGGATGATTCTGTTGCCACGCACAAGTGATTACGGCTGCCGTAATTGGGTCAGCCCCGATGGCCATACCGCCAACTGCATCCGGCATATTTCCATCCAGTTTTTCCAGAATTCCGGCAGCAATTACATTCGCGCCTTCGCTGTCGAGCGTCAATTTTCTGCAGTCCAGGTAGTAAGAAGCTTTCTTGCCAGAAGCGAGAGTAAAATCACCGAACTGAAGCGCATCCCGCTTTATTAATTCAATGAGTCGTTTACGATTGAACACGCGAACCTCTGGATCATGTTTGCATCAACAAAGTACTAGCCGGACTTTGTTTTACTCGTAAGCCAGCGTTCGTCAATCGCCCACCAATTTCGGTTTCGGAGCTCAGTTTTAGTTTAAGCCCCCAGTCGCCAAACATGCCCGCAGAACCCTTTGAATTTTCTACTGCTATTCCCAGCGGCATCGTGCTGATGTTGGACGGCATCGGCGCAAACATGCTCGGAGCTTACGGAAATACGCTCTATGAGACTCAGGCGTTCAACCAACTCGCGGCCGACTCGTTGGTGTTTGATCAGTTGATTGCAAGCTCGACAAATCTGGATTCTGCTTACCAAGATCTTTGGTCCTTCAAACAGGAAAACAATGATGGCGACCATTTGATTGAAGCTCTTGCTGCAAAAGGTGTTCGCTCGGTTCTGCTCACGGACGATCTTGAAATTCAATCGCATGAGCTGGCAAGCAGTTTTGAAAAAATCGTCAACGTTCCAAGTGCTCAATCCAGCAAGCTGGCAGATTCGATTGAAGAAACTGAGTTGGCAAGTTTTTTTGCTCAAGCAGCCGAACAAATCGCCAATCTCGAACGTGGAACACTGCTCTGGATTCACTGCAGTGCTTTGACGGGATCCTGGGACGCTCCCTACTCGCTTCGTTGCCAACTTGCTGATTCAGAAGACCCCGATCCGCCAAAATTTCACGAGTCGCCGGTCAGAACTTTGCTTTCAGATGATGATCCCGACGAGCGATTGGCTTATCAGCAAGCTTGTGCCGCTCAGGTCATGATGATCGATCGGTTCCTTGGTGTGATTCTGGAGATGGTTCAAACCTCGACACTTTCAGATTCAACCATTTTTTGCGTTTCATCAACACGCGGTTTTCCCTTGGGAGAACATCTGGCTGTTGGCTGGGGTTCAAGCTGTTTAAATAACGAAGCAGTTCATGTTCCGATGATGATTCGACTTCCTGATCGACCGGAGTTTACATTTGCGAAGTGCGCAAGATTGAGTCATTTGTTACAGCCAGTTTGTTTGTCTGGAATTCTCTTCGACTGGTTTCAAAGCGTGTCTCAAGTTCGCGAACGATTGTCGAATATGCTTAATCAGTTTCCTGATGCCCAGCGGCAATGGGTCGTCTCGAACGCAAGCGAATCCCAGGCAATTCAAGCTCAGGCGATACAAACGGCAGCCTGGAAGTTGATTCGAAGCCAAAACGGCGAAGTTCAGCTGTATGCCAAACCAGATGATCTTTGGGAATCCAACAACGTCAGCCGAAGGTGTCCTGCGATCGTCGAGCAGTTGTCTGGATGGCTTGATCAGTGCGTTGAAAAAGCGATTTTGCCAGACTCTGTATTGCCTGAGGAGTTGGGCCAGCGATTTGAATAGTTGCTGATGAGCGATAGAAAAATGCCGGCTAAAATTTGTCATCATGAGTGATTTTGTTTAGCTTGTAGCCTAGCTCGTTCTTTTCACTTTTTAAAAAAGACAAGTCAATGCACTTAGCACCTCCTTCTTTGTTGGCCGCTCGAAAGGCGGAATTTTCTATCTCGTGTTATTGTTGTTCCGGGGTATTGGTCGAGGCGAGCCGGTTTCGATCGGGATAGCCGTGGCTATCATCTTGGCGATCGTCGGATTTGCGGCCTACAAATATATGGCACCCAAGTAGTCTGGATTCCGTTTCGACTGATATACAAGTCTTTTTGTGTGTTTTCGCTTGCTATCAAACTCAGCTATCAGATGCGTTGGACTGGCTGGCCTATCGCCCGATTTGGTAAGCTGAGCAACTTGGATTTCATTGGAAGAAATCCGCAATCTCGCGGTCTTTGAGATCGCTTCTTGCTGACAGGCACAGCATGGGACATGGATGTCCGCACGACCGATTTTTCTTTTGTACGGCGACGAAGTCGGCCGCGTTCTTAATCGCTGCTGCGCTGTTTTTCTCTCTCGTTGTTTTGGACTTCGGCATATTTAACTGCCAGCTGTCAGCACAAGTATCTCCAAGGACCAGCGGCCAAACGGTGCGGCTGCGATTATCGTGGGGTGGTGGGTCGGCTCAGACTTGGCAAGGAAGTCTAAGCGTTAACCGAGGATCACTCTCTGACGTGACGCCATTGTCGCTTTCCGATGACGGTTCAACATCGGTGATGGATGTTTCTGGCAAAGTCGTTATCGCACATCAAAGTCCAACCAACTATGGAGGAGTTGATGTTACGGTCGCTGGCGAAGATGCCGTGCTGAAGTTGTCACTGTCTTCGCTTGAGCAACCAGAGCTTCAAATCGAAAAAGTCGTTTCGATTGCGGATGCCTTGAATGATCCATTGAGTGAATCAATTGATGGTTCGGGGAATCGATGGTCCGTTTCAAGGGCTCCGGGCGATCGAATAAGAGTTAGCTTTGATCGAGATCATTTGGTTTTTGATCCGGGTGAAAAATTTGAATTTCAGCTTACACCATTCCAGACTGGAATCTCGACTCGGAGTGCGAGAGCTAGAATTTCTCTTAAACCTGCTCGTCAGCGAGGAAGTAGGCCTCTGTATTCCAAGAGTGAATCTATTGAATTGGATTCGTCGGGTTCAGGTTCGTCCAAGACATTCCAAATTGAACTTCCTCAAGAAGAGGGAGTCTACGACGTGAATATCGAGCTGGAGCCAAGTTGGTATCAAGCTTCTTTCAATGTCAAAAAAAATACTCTCAATCGAAGCGTTCAATTGGTCGTCTTGGATACAACCTCAAAACGTGTTGAACAGATTTCTAAGTGGACGGTGGTTTCAACAACGAGTCCTCTCGATGAAACCGAGTTTGTTCAAGGGTGGTCACAGCTTTCGCGAATTACCAATCGTTCATCCAGAAAATCACTGAGCAACGAACTGCGAGCGATAGCGTCCCTAGGTGACCAGGAAATG
>CAZQQR010000209.1:0-10112 GCA_964595515.1 uncultured Pirellulaceae bacterium | reverse complement strand
CTTCTTTGGTTCAGGCTTCTTTGGTTCAGGCTTGCTGACCACTTTCGGCGGCGGAGTTTTCTTTGGCTCAACCTTTGGCTCTGGTGGCCGCTTCGTTGAAACGGACTCGGTTTCTGGCATGGGTTCAATCTGCCCAGCCACTTGCGGTTCACCCTGGCGATAAAGCGGTAACATACGATGACGAACTTCAAGTGAAAGCAGATTCATCGTCGTCACATAAAGCCGACCACCAAACGAACCCCAGCGATCCGGAACAGGCCTGTACGGATTCCAGCTGCCTGCAAGATCACCTGTTTTGACTTGCGACCTGATCAACAGCGGACGCAATTGTTGATTCCAGCGTTCCCATCGTTCACCCCCGGCATATTTGAGAACCTGCGTCGCGTAATACCAGTAATAAGTGTCACGCAGGATCGGAGTCGAGTCGCTCGGCAATTGTTGATTCAGCAAATAGTCGGCCCCGGCCAACAAACGTGGGTCGCCTGGTTTCCAACCACTGTAGATCCGCATTAACAGTCCAACAGAAGTCATGGACGGAGTCGGCTTTCGGCCCTGAATACGAGACACGCCTTTGGAGTTAACCGCGTAAGGGTTGTAGCGGAACTGAGATTCGTTTTCTGCAGTCACCGCAACGTCAAGCCAATTATCAATGCCGTCGAACGTTTTGGATTTGACATCCAGTCCTGCCAACCGGCCACTCTGAAGTGCCATCATCATCCAACCCGAAACCGAGGTATCCGACGACTTCATCCCTGGTGTATCAAAGTACCGCCATCCACCCTTTGTTTCATCCTGCGAACTCATGATGTAATCAAGCGCCTTTTGGGCGGGTTCTTTAAGTCGCACATCCTGCGTCATTCCGTAGGCTTCGGTGATCGCAAGTGCTGCGATCCCGTGACTGTACAACCGACAAGCCCCATTGGATTTTTTGTCGGATGGCACATACAGCCCGCCATCTGCCGATTGATTTTCGATCAGCCATTGAATCGCATGATCGATCTGACGAGCGTACTTAAACTCGCGGTGGTTGTATCCCGCTCCCTGGAAAGCCAACAAAGCCAGTCCTGTGCCAGCGGTATCACTATCAAGCTGAGTCAAATGCTGGGTTTCTTCTCGATCGTAAATCGTCAGCGACCAACTACCATCAGTGGATTGATGTCGAGCCAAAAATTCCAGCCCAAGATGAATGGCGGCTTCGGTGGTTGGCTCGGTGGCTTTGGAAAGTGCAGAAGGGCTGCGGTTTCGAAACGCTTCTTTGGAAACCACTGCGTCTGGATTGATCGCAGGAACACCGCCAAATACAGATTTCCGGAACCGATTTTTTCGATCTGGCTGAATCTGTTTGCTGTCTTTTGAAGCGGGTCTGGAAACAACACCGATGTACGAATCAGGGCGATCAGCCAAACCAGCGGGTCCTACTTCTGCGATGACATCCAGGCTGATTCCCTGGATCTCTTCCATCATGCTTTCCGTGGCTCGCTCGACAGCGACCTCAGCGGACTCCATTTCAATACTGGCACTTCCGCTGGTTGTTCCCTTTGCCATTTCGCCAATCGCTGGACTGACGCCGGAACTGGATTTAGGAGCCATCGAGCCCCGCGTGGCGCGCCGGCGTGGTTGATTGGCAGCGACTCCTTCACTCACCGTTTTAGATTTCGTCGGTGCCCTGGCCGCTCGTTCACCGGGAGCTGCATCAATGATCGGCAACGAAGTCGCTGCCTGAAGCAACATATTGGCTGTCGTTTGGCCAAGCCCCGTTCCTGGCACACTGGCCGTGGCTTGCTTGGTCATTCTCGCTGCGAGAGACTCGCCGGCAGCGTCACCTGTTTTGTCTGATTTTGTGGAAGCGACCCCGTCACTTTTGGCGATTCCAAATCCTGCATCACCGCGGGTGACCGGCGCGACCGCAATTTTGGTTCGAGATTTCCCGCGACGGTTTTCCTCGTCTTCATCCTCCTCATCTTCGTCCCATGCCAAAAACGATTCTTCGCGACTAGAACGTTGGCGGGCGTCAGCAAATTGCTCGACAAGATCGGACTGCCCCATGTCGAGAGCTTCTCCCAATGAATTGGCGGACGACTCTTCGAAAGTGATCTCTTGTTTCCCGCCAGATCTTGCGACCGTCACATCGCGGCTGGATAGCTCAAGGGCCTCGGCCGCAGAAGGTTGCGACGAAGCATTCTTGGGGGCGGCGACTTCGACGCCAGAACTGGCAACCAATGAAGGCTGTTGATCGGAACGATCTCGGGAACGGCGTGTGCGATCTGGATTCAAACGAGAAACTTCCGGTTGACCTCCTCCTGATCGGCGACGAGTGACCCGGTCACGAACCACTTTGGTCGGACCAAGATCGATGTTGGATGAACCCTTTTCTGCCGAAAGTGCATCACGATGTTCGGTCGAAGCCGAATTGATCGAAGCGGCTGAAGATTCCAACGACCGCTCACTCGGCGCAAGCGTTCCAGATATTTTTGCCGCCGAACTCGTTTCGGCTTTGAAAGCGCTCGTGGGCGTTCGCGTCGCTCCAATGGATCGCCGAAGCTCAGCTCGACTGGAGGAAATCAACATTCGTTGCTCGTTCGCCGCACTCTGAGTTCGCTCACGCCGGGCAGAATCGGAAGCCCTCGAAGCAGGACTGGTCATGCCACCAACAAACCTGTCCAAGTTTTGAGCTCGACCTACGCCGACCAATCCTTCCGTGCTGCGAGAGACGGAGAGTGTTTTCGATTTCAGTTCATTCGTTGTCGATTTAGACTCAGGCGCTCGGGAGGGTTTTTCGATGGATACGGGCGACGATGCCAAAGGGGCCTGAACCGTGGAACGTCGCGGTGTTATTTCTCGAGAGGACTCGGCAGAAATACTCGGTGGCAACGGCTTGGTTACGGCTCGCGAAGTCGAACGGGCGATTTGTGGTTTGGGGCTACGTTGTGTTTTTGGCGTGTTGGTCGAAGCGGGTTGTTGGATCTCGCGTTTGACCTCTCGCCGTGTCACTTCAGCCGAAGCCTTGGATGGTTTTGGTTCGACGCGGGCTTTGGAAGTCGCTTTGGCGATTTTCTCTGAGACAGGAACCGCTTTGCTGGCTGTCGGAATCTTCGGCGCGGAACGAAAAATACGCGCATCGGAAGAGGACGGTTTAGGAATCGCATCCGAAGAAGCATCAGCGAGTTGGGTTTTCTGAGGACGCGGTGTCGATCTGGTAATCTCAGGCTTGGGTGTGGTTTCGGGGGCGGTCGGATTGGCCGCCTCGGCGAGTTCACGTTCAACAGCCGTCTGACGCTCGATGGTGGGTTCTCGTTCGGCGGTTGCAGGTGCTGGCTGGGATTTGGCAACTTCCGGCTGCTTTTTGGCGGGCTGCGTTTTTGTCGGTTCCGTCTTAGTCACTCCTTCGACTTTTTGACTTGAACGTGGCTGTTGGCTTTCTGTCTGACGTCTTAGCCGCGACAGTTCCCGGTTTTGCCGAGGCACGGATTCGGACGGAGTATCGCGTTTGACAATTTGTGGTTGGAGGTCAGGCTTTTCTTCTTTGATCGGAACTGTTTGAGGACGAGTATTGGTCGAAGGCTTGGTTCGTTGCTGTTCGACTTTGGGTTCAGGCGTGGTTCGGTTGTTGGTTTCTTCCCAAACAAAAGTCGCCCGCTGATCGCTGATCTCAATCGTGCGAACTGGCTGTTGAGCGATTTCACGTTGTTTCGGCTTGAACGGATTGTCAAAAATATTGACGACCGATGCGAACACCAGCACGGCCATGTGCGCCGCCAAACTACAAACGATTGCCAATTGAAAAGACCGTCTTAGTCGTGTGTCATCCAGTTGAAACAGGAAGAACAGAGCCCCGGCAGCCATCAGCGGCAACAGCAACAAACTGCCCCACATCCAAGGGCCACGAAGAATGGTCAAAACTGCACCGAGCGCTATCCCGCAAAGCACCGTTACAGCGATCACGATCGGCCAGAATTGCTGGTCGAATGATGCCGTTCGGGCAGGTGTGATTTTTTTGACGGTTCTACGTTTCACGAATCAGGCTTGATAAGATTTTTGGTTTTGAAGCTCTTTGGTCTCTTGCGCGTCTGATCAAGATGAAAACTGTAAGGATGAATAGCCTGCTAATTGCCGTCTATTGTAGCGGTGTACTCGTTAATGCCCACCTTTTTACATAGCGCAATAGCGGTCGCCACTGGTTCCCAATGCGTTTTCTTGTCTGCCCGAATGACGACAGTTTGAGTCAAAGGGTTGTTGGTTTTCGCTCGCCTTAGGATTTGTTCGACTTGCTCGACCTGCCGAAATCCGCCGTTAATGTAATAACGACCTTCGGTGTCAACGTTGACGATTAGTTCATCAGGCTGTGCTGTCGCAGGAAGTGCTTCGGTGACACTTGGTAAATTCAGGTCCAATTCACGCTCCTCCTCGGAGAATCGTGATGAGACGAGGAAAAAGATCAGCAGCAAAAACACCACGTCAATCAGAGGTGTGATGCTAAGCGAGCTGATCGCCGATGTTCGTTTAATTTGAACACTCATGTGTTGCCTGGCACAATGGTTACGTTTACTTTTCAAAGATGCCGAAAAATCGTTCGGCGAGTTTCGTGTCAGCGAGCCCTTTGTCAGCCTTGGGCAGGAACACCGTTGGAATCGGCTCCTGTTGTTTCAGCCAACGTTTCCGTCGGTTGATTGAGGTCGTTCCCAAGTCCTTCCGTGAATCGAACTTGCCCTTCATAGCGTTCAAATTGCGGAAGCAAGTTAAAGATCATCTCTTCGATCTCATTCAACAATTGAAGAATTCGATTTTCATAAAAATGCGAAAGAATCGCTGCTGGAATCGCAATCATCAAACCAACCATGGTCGTCACCAAAGCGACATAGATTCCGTTGGCAAGCGCCACGCCCCGATTTTGACCTGCATTCAATTCGGCAAGCTGCGTCGTATCGTAGAAAGCTTGAGTGATTCCCCAAACCGTCCCTAACAATCCGATGAGCGGAGCAATCGCGGCGGCCAAAGAAAGCCAGGATGTCATTTGCGACATTCGCGTCGCCTCTCTTTGGCTGGCTTCTGAAACGGCATACTCCATTTCATTCTGCGGGCGTCCAACTTTTACCAATGTTGACCGCAAAACGTATGAAGCGCATGAAGGGTATCGCTGGCAAGCCTGATAGACGCGTCTAGGATCTAAACCTCCTGGTGATTGACTGAGCATCGAAAGTTGATCAATCAATTCCGGCGGAAAAATCTTGCTTCGCCGGAGCGCGAGAAAGCGTTCGATCGCGATCGTGACGACCACCAATGACAACGCGAGCAGTGGGATCATGAACCAACCACCCTGCGTCAACAAAGTGAGAAAATTGATCCCTCGTTTTTGAGCCGGTGCGGAGGCAGTCGAATCGTCAGCGTTTTGAGCAAGCAACGGAGAAGCCATCGCCAACGTGGCTCCGATTTCCTGTTGCGCAGCAGCCTGCTGATTGACGGCCAAAGTAGTGACCGAGCCAACAATCGCAATCAAAACGATTAAGCACTGACCGATCTTGGACCGGGGTACGCGGTAGTTCATCGTGGCTCCATAAGTTGTGTTCGTGCCGTTTCAGTGCACGGAAATTGGAACTTCTATCTTAGTCGGGGCGAAAGGCGATTCACGCCGAGATTACATTTTATTCAACGCGTCGAGTTGCCGTTTGGCTTCCGGAGCAAGCAAATCTTCTGGGTAGTGTTTCAGAAGATATGAGAAGGCTTTGATGGCCTCTCCTTTGAGCTTGGTTTTCAGGCCTGGCTCAATGCCTTCTTTGCCCATCTGCACAAAATGACATCGTGCCGCTTCGTATACGGCGTAGGCTTGCCAAGCTTGAATCTCTTTTGCGCTTTGAGGACCGCCGAATCCGAAATAGACCAGCTTGAACTGCCGAATGGCCTCGTCGAATTTCTTCTCTTTGAAATACTGATCGCCAATCATGCACAATGCTCGAGCACCGGTTTTGGACAGGCTCGAGCCAGCCTTTTCCCAAGCCTTGATCGCGTCCTCAGATTGACCGAGTCCTTGCCGGGCAGTTCCCAGTTCGAGCCAAGCGTCCAGTTTGTAGCTTTCGTCGAAACTCGAATCCGTTAGCTCCTTGGCAAGTCCGACCGCCTCGTTGTACTTTTTGACTTTGTTGGCAGCCTGAGACCCGTGCAACAAAGTCAACGCTTTCACGTTGGATTGAATCGAATCGGAATTCATCACCATTGGTTTGGCTTTGACGTACCCTTGATAGGCTTCTTCATACTTTTTCTGCCGAAAAGACGACTCGGCAACCATAAATGCTCCGTCACCAACCAAATCGCCTTCTGGAAATGCCTTGGCCTGATTCTCAAAACTGGTTTTTGCTTGGGCAAATTGATCCTGTTTGTAGTGCGACCAACCAAGTTTGTAGGCGGCCTTTTCACGAACGCCCGCCGAAGTCTCGGATTCAAACGATTTTCTGAATGCGTCGGCTGCTTCGTTGAATTTTTCAGAATCATAAGCCGCCGAACCTATGTGAAAATTCGATTCGCCAGCGAGTTTGCTGCCGGGTTTCTGGTCCGCGATTTTTTTGAAGTAGTCGACCGACAGATCCTCAGCGTCTTCGGATTCAAGTTTCCGGTACTTGTAGGCCCAAGCGAGGTCGTACCAGAAATTGTCAATTCGCGGCGAGTCTGCTGCTTCGTCTGTCAGACCTTTAAGAGTCGTGATCGCATCGTCCCATTCTTTTAACTCGATTTGAGCCACGCCGATTCGATAAAGCGTTTTGTATCGCTCTGTTCCGGTTGGGTTGGTTTCGAGAAACGCTTTCAAATCGACAAGACTGGATTTCGCGTCACCGGATTTCAGTCGCATCGCCCCTCGTTCGACCTTGGCTTCTTTGGCGAGTTCATGGTCACCAAACTCTGAGATGAGTTTTGAAAAGAGCTTTTCGGACTCTTCGAATTTGGAAAGCTTGGCCTGTGTAAGCGCTGCCTTGTAGATCGCCAAAGGAGCAAAACGAGTTTTCCCGTGCTGGTCGATGACCGACTGAAAATTCGTCATGGCTTCATCAAACTTCTCGGCATCGTAGGCAGATTCGCCTAGATAAAAATGAAGATCCGCGAGCTTTGACGACTCTGGAAATCCGCTTTTGAGAGCCACTGCCGTTTGCTGGGCTTGATCAATCTGATTTGATTTCAGCTGGGACCGGCACAACATCAAAAGATTCTCATCAGCTCGTTTCCATTTTTGATCGGCTGCATTCGAGTTGGTGAACGAAGTCACAGCCTCTGAAAACTTTTCCAAACTGAATTGACTTGAACCGATCCAAAAATGCGATTCCGCTTTTCGTTCGGCTAACTCAAACTGATTGACGACCGGCGTGATTTGATCGATGGCACCCTGATAATCTTCTGCCATAAACTTGGAGAGACCACACCGAAGTTTCCAGAATGCGAGGTTCGTATGATCGCTGAATTTCGAAACAAGATAATCGTAGGCGGTGATTGCTTTTTTGTGTTGCCCGTCCAGCAGTAGCGCTTCGGCTTTGAGTTCGAGTGCCACAGGCAGGTATTCGTTTTCTGGGTACCTTTTTTCAAATTGATCAGCGACTTCGACGGTTCCCGGGTAATCTTTGAGATCAATTTTGGCAAAGGCAACATTTCGTAGAGCCAGGGGCGCGTCGTCGTGGTCAGCATGATCGTCTGCGATGGCTTGAAAAAGCTTGGCCGACTCAGCCAGTCGATCGGGAATTTGATAGGCGGATTCGGCTTGGTCCAATTTCAACGTAACCCTTGGCTCTCCAGACAAATTGGCAAGCTGTTTGGTTGTGACGTCGTAAGCTTTCTGCGGCTGTTTCAATTCTAGATACTTCGACGCCAACAAATGTGCTGCGACATCGGAGAATTTGGAATTCGATTCCATCGTTTTGTTCAGCAACGGAACGGCTTTGTCCAAGTTATTCGCGTTCAAGTAATTTCGGCCAGCGTTGGCGAGCGATTCCTGGGCGTAGCGTGATTCCGAATTAGCAGCGAGTTCCTCATAGAGCCCAGCGGCTTTTTCGTGCTCACCCTGCATGCTGGTAGCGAACGCGAGCTCGAATTTGGCTTCTTCGATGATCTGCGGGAAATTGGAACTCTTGCCTTGGGGGTCGACTTGGGTGACCTCGGTCAAGAGTTGGGCTGCTCTTTGAAGCTTCTGAGTGGCAGCGTCTTTGTTTCCGGCGTCCTGATCAGATTCAGCTAACTGAACCAACGTAGCACCGGTTCGCATTTTGACTTCGTCATCATAAGGGTTGCCGCCAACGGCTGCAGACTCCTTTTGAAATGTTTCGAACAACTCAAGTGCTTTGGCGTGTTGCCCAAGCCGATCATGCACGTCGCCTTTTGCGTAAAGACCTTCCATCCGAACCGTTTTCTTGGGACAGGCAAGCATTTTGGTGTAGGCGGCGAGTGCTTCGTCGAGACGATCAAGTTCGTTGTAGGCTTCGCCCTGGTAGTAATAGGCTTGATCGAGGTCTACGAATGTTGGATTTTCCTTTGCGAGCTTTTCCAACGTTTGAGTTGCTGTGGTCAGTTGAAGGTTGGCTTTTTCTTTTTCGCCGTTGTCGATGAGTTCCTGTCCCAGACGGTATTGGCTGAATCCCAGGAACAGACCGGCTTCGAGTTTTCTGACTGCGGACTCGTCGAGGTTGGGTAGCGCCGTTTTGAAATGCTCAATCGCTTTCTCATAATTGGATGAGTACATTCGGCAAACGCCGGCGTTGAATCGTGCTTTGGCAACGCTCTCTGATTTTGGAAACCGAGTAATGAGTCGTTCCCACTCGTCGGCCGCAAATTGATACTCGCCGCTGCTTTGGGCGGTGAATGCCGTTTGAGCGATCGTTAATTCGGCTTGGTCTTGAAAAGGGAAAGCCACAGCGTTCTGGGGCATCGCGCTGAGAGCCACCAGCAAAGGGACGCAGACCAATGACAACAGTAAACGGTTAGGTGCGATCGATAGGAGCGCCATATTCTCAAAATCCTAAAAGGAGTGCCGATACATTCATGAAAATCGTGAGCTTGAATCTCGGTACTATTCTGTGCGAGATGAATTAATGGTGGGTGGAGGCTGGAAGTGCGCCACCGACGAATTCATTGTCGCATCGTCTACAAAAAGCAAACGGCAATCCAAGTTTCGATTTGTTGTTGGAAGTGGGTGGGCTGAAAGGCAATTTCAGTCCACTCAATAGAACTCACATTATCTACAACTCAAATTGACTTGCCACAGCCAAAATTGAGGATGTCGTGGTTGAGTTCCATTTTTGTTCCCAATCCGTGGCGTATTCGACAAAGAGTCTGGTTTCTCACGATTTTTCCCTCCAGAATCCTGCCTTTTGTTGAGCGGCGATTCGTGAAAGAATTGGCGGGCGCAGGTGAAGATCTGGGCGAATTCCGCGAACGAATCCGAAAAATCGTACTTTTGCTGGGTTGTAGCGGGGCTGGGAAGAGGAAAATGACGATTCGCTATTTATAAAAGCCTTAAAAAAACGTGTACAATGGAGACTGCCTCGCTAGAATTAGCCGGCCTCCAACCCAACAGGACCTCCTCTCTCCTGTGACCAACTAAAATTACTTGCAGGCTTTGCCACCCACTTAGGCAAGCATCCTGCCAAGGAGAAATAGACGATGACGCCTTCTCTGAAATCCAAGCTTTTATCTCACATCCGATCAGCTTTGACGCTGATCGAAATCATGATCGCCTTAACCATGACGTTGGTTGTGTTGGGCGCCATGATGACAGCTTTTCAGTTTGCCAGCCGAGAAATGCAAAACGGCCGAGCAGCGCTTGAGATGGCGAATCAAATTCGTGTTGCCGAAGAACTGCTTCGCAACGATCTAGCCAACATTATGATCGACCCGCGGACTTACACAGATTCGACGAACCCCAATGGCTATGTGGAAATTGTCGAAGGCCCAAAACGCGATTCGGCAGTTCCTTATGCGTTGCCCGATTCTGACGGCGACTTGATTCCGAACTTGGTTGATGTTGATTCAACTGGTGGGTCGGATGTGTCTCCAGTGGATGGAGTTGATGATGCTCTAGACCCAACCCGATCCGGCTACAGCTATCTCGGCGACCACGATGACATCATTTGTGCAACTGTTCG
>CAZQQR010000208.1:0-10130 GCA_964595515.1 uncultured Pirellulaceae bacterium | reverse complement strand
TTTTCGGCCGTCAATTCAGCCAGAAAGTTGCGTTCCTGATTCCACCTTGAATCTCAAACGCGAGGTCAGCCAACTTTGGTGCCACCGCCTAAGGACGGCAACCCTTAAAGGCTTCAGCTAAATTAAACGTCAAAGTCTGTGTCGCTTGGTCCAATAACTACATCTGTTCTGCGATCATGAAAGCAAGTTCCATCGCTTGATCGTAGTTCAAGCGTGGATCGACTTGGCTCTTATACGCCCTTTCGAGATCTGGTTCCGCAAGATTGCCCGCACCGCCGATACACTCAGTCACGTTGTCGCCGGTCAACTCCAAATGCACACCGCCGAGAATCGTTCCTTGCTTGCGGTGGATCATGAACGCTTGTTCCAGCTCGCTCGCGATTTTTTCAAAGCTACGAGTCTTGATTCCAGCGTTGGTCGAAAACGTGTTGCCGTGCATTGGGTCGGAGCAATACAGGACGGTCAGACCCGCTTCGGAAATAGCATCAGTGATTGGCGGAAGGCATTTTGAAATTTCATCCGCACCAAACCGATGGATCAAAGTAATCCGGCCCGCTTCATTTTCCGGGTTAAGAACTTTTATCAGTTCGACCAATTCACTTGGGACAAACTTGGGGCCGACTTTGATCCCGATTGGATTGCTGATCCCTTTAAAGTACTCAACGTGGGCGCCCTTGATATCTCGTGTTCGATATCCAATCCACGGAAAATGGGTGCTCATGTTGTACCAGCCATCACGCCTGGGCACGCGGCGAGTTTGGGCCTGTTCATAACTTAGGTGCAGACCTTCATGTGACGTAAAAAAGTCGATGGTTTGAGATTGCGAAATCGAAGTTCCCAGGATCGCTTCCATAAACGTCAGTGAGTTTTTGATCGACTTGATCATTTCGTGGTACTGGATCGCACGGGGTGAATCCGAGGCAAACTCAAGATTCCAATTTTCTGGATGGTGCATATCGGCAAATCCACCGACGCTCAACCCACGAATAAAGTTCAGTGTCAGCGCCGCTCGTTCGTAGCCACGTAGCAACAGTTCCGGATCGGCCACCCTTTCAGATTCCGTGAAACCAGAGCGATTGATAATGTCGCCTCGATAGACCGGCAACGTGACACCATCGCGAGTCTCTGTGTCGTTGGATCGCGGTTTCGCATACTGGCCGGCGATTCTGCCAACGCGGATGACCTTCTTCATTGAGCCATAGGCTAAAACGAAGCTCATCTGAACGAGGACTTTAAGATTCCGAACGATCGAATCGTTTTCGCAGTCGTCCAGGCTTTCAGAACAATCACCACCCTGCAAAAGAAAGGCTTTACCTTCGGCGGCCAAAGCCAGATCCGCCTTAAGACGTTCGACTTCCCAACTGGTGACAAGCGGTGGAAGCTTTGCAAGCCGCCCCAGCGTCTCTTCGAGATGATCCAGATCGGGGTAAACAGGTTGCTGCGTGATAAGTTTGTTGCGCCAGGAGCTGGGAGACCAATTGGACATGGACGTATCGATTGTCGAAAAACGTTGGAAGGTAAAAATTGAACAAGCTTCTATTGTTTCACGAATTGCGGCCGATTGTCAGTCCTATTGTTTCCGCTGGTAAAATTTGCGGATGTTGCCGGGCCGAATGTAGCGATGATTCATGCTTATCGATCCGCTTCGGAGAGACTACAATTGGGTCTTTGAAAGTCGCAGTTCTTGCTGCTAAACAATCCTAATGGGTTTCTATTATGAATTGTCGATTCTATCGCTTGTCCATCCTGACAATCTGCTTCGCCGCTTTGTCTATTCTGGTTGGCGCTAATCATATATATGGCCAGGACGAAAAACCCGTAACTGATGTAAAAGTTCAAGCAGAGAAAACGTCAGCGGCCGCTGAAGAAACCGAGGCTTTGGTAGCGGAAAAAGATGATTCGAAAAAAGAACTTGATCAGGGGGCCGACAAAGAATCCGTATCAAACGAAGATCAGTCGGATGATTTAGAGACATCGCTCAAAGAAGTGCTTGAAGGTCATTCGGAGCACGGCGACGCATTCAATGAAGGGCCGCGGCAAAAAGCATATTTGATGGGCGGTACAGGCAATGTTTCATTTCCTGTGACGACCGATTCGAAGGACGCTCAAGCCTTCATCGATCAAGGAATTGGTCAGCTTCATGGTTTTTGGTTTCTCGAAGCAGAGCGCTCATTCAGACAAGCGGCCGCGTTGGATCCAGATTGCGCGATGGCATATTGGGGCGCGGCACTGGCCACCTACACCAAACGCGAACGGGCTCAAGGATTCATCAAAAAAGCTGCTGAAATCAGAGATGGTCAAAAAGACAAGATCACTGAACGAGAGACAATGTACATCGACGCGTTGAAAGAGTACTTTTCAGACGACGTCAAAGACAAAAAGAAACGGGCTCAAAGCTACCTTAAGGCTCTTGAGTCAATCGTGATCAAGTATCCGGATGATGTCGAAGCCAAAGCATTCGTCGCCCATCGAGTTTGGCAAAATGCGAGAGATGGAATTCCGATTAGCAGTTACGTTTCGTTGAGCTCATTGATTGATGACATTCTTGAGATCGAACCTCTTCATCCTGCCCATCACTACACCATTCATCTTTGGGACCGTCGGCATCCATCCAACGCGGTCAAAGCCGCCGCGAGATGCGGAGTTGCGGCACCGAGCATTGCTCACATGTGGCACATGCCCGGACATATCTATTCGAGATTGAAACGATACGAGGATGCGGTTTACCAACAAGAGGCTTCCGCCCGCGTCGACCACGCCCACATGATGCGTGATCGTGTCATGCCGGATGAGATTAGCAATTTCGCTCACAACAACGAATGGCTGATTCGCAACTTGATCTTTATTGGGCGGGTTGATGACGCGATCAAGTTGGCAAAGAACATGATCGAGCTTCCACAGCATCCGAAATACAACACGTTGGAGAAAAAAAGCGGAAGTGCCAGCTATGGCCGACGCCGGCTGCTTCAGGTTTTGCGTGAATACCAAATGTGGGACCAAGCAATCGATTTATGCCAGTCGGCTTACCTCGATGTGCCTGCCGATCCGGCCGAACAGATTAAGACATTGCGGCTGTTGGGTTCGGCTTGTGCGATGACTGGCAAAACGGAGCTGTTAGCAAATTCGAAGTCCCGACTGGATGGCCTGGAAACGGATTCGAAAAATGAAAAGCGAGAATTGGAACTGAAAATTGCACGGTTAAAGGTGGCTTTGGATAAAGGCAAAGATGCTCCTCCTGTTGCTGAAATGGAAAAAGTGGATCCTAAAAAGGGTAAAGTGCATTTGAAGGAAGCAAAGGAAAAGCTTGCCAAAGTTGACCGTCGGATCAAGGACATCAACAAGGCAAAGGATGGAATTGAGGGCTATGAATTGGTTAGTCAAAACGATTTCAAATCGGCTGCGGAAAAGTTGGAAGGCGCAGCGGCCGAGGATTTGAGTTGGATAGCTGAATTGCAGTTTGCTGGAGGGGACTCAAAAGGCGGACTTGAAAAAGCAACCAAACAAGTGGAGAGGCGTCCCAAAGAAGTCATCCCCCTGGCACGATTGGCCTACCTTCAATATCAAAACGGCGACAACGACCTCGCGATGGAAACGTTTGAGAAACTTCGGGATGCTTCCACTTCGATGCAATCGGAACTTGAATTGTTTCAACGGCTGAAACCGATTGCGGATGAATTGCAGATTGCTGGCGATTGGCGAAAAACAAGAAAGCGACCGGCGGATCTTGGATTTCAACCACCGCTTGATTCGCTTGGCCCATTCCGCTGGACTCCTTCAGCAGCACCTAAGTGGATTCTCAAGGATGCACTTGATTCTCCAGCTAGTTCCAAAGAGTATTTGGGCGAACCGGTAGTGGTGATTTTTTACCTTGGACATGGCTGTTTGCATTGTGCTGAACAACTGCACGCGTTCGCTCCACGCGTGGAGGATTTTGAGGAGCAGGGAATCAAAATGATCGCAATTAGTTCGGATGACCATGAAGGATTGCAAAAGTCGATCGAAGCCTTCGACGGTGAGATGCCAATCCGCTTGGCCGCCGATGGCGATCTAGAGGTGTTCAAGAAGTATCGTTGTTTTGATGATTTCGAGAATAGGCCTCTGCATGGAACATTTTTGATCGATGCTAAAGGAATGGTACGTTGGCAGGACATCAGCTACGAGCCGTTCATGGAGCATCAGTTTTTGTTGGACGAAGCCAAACGGCTGTTGGCTGATGAAAGTCCAGAGATCGCGAAATCGCGTTCTAAGGACTCGAAAACCAACGGAGATAAAAACGTGACCGCTGAGAACCAGTCAAAAGCAAAACAGGCGAAACCCAGCCGGGAAAAAACTGACCAAAAAGTCACTTCTGGGAAAAAGGCACCCGCCAGTGAGACAACAGCGTCTTCTTCGTCAGAGTAGGCGGTCATAGTCATGTCGCGGCAACGTTCTCAATTTTCCACGGATGATGCGTCGCTCAACGTTGTGGTTTCCGATGACGGTTCGAGAACACTTCGATGCAATGAAAGCGGTGTGACTTGGCATTCCGAGTCTGGAGCGTTGCCGGAAAGTCGTTTGGTTTTTCTTAAGAACAGCGGTCTGATTCGATTGTTGGAAACGCAAGGTGCGGCTCGGGTGCTGGAAATTGGGTTTGGCACAGGGCTAAATTTTTGGCTCGCGGCGTCAGCGGCGATCAAGCGGTCGGCAAAACTCAAGTATGTTAGCGTGGAGCCTCGATTGCTTTCTTTCCAGACCGTGAATCAACTGGAACATTCATCGTTGGACGAATGTCAGCCTGCGTTTGATCTGTTCTCGGACTCGATTTTTGGTAAAGCTCAAAGGGTAGGGCAGGGCGGTTTGAACGACGGCCAAATCGACTGTTGCCACGCCGGCGTGGAGCTTGAAGTTCTGGTCGAGCGATTTGAAGATTCCAAATTTGACAATTTAAAATTGCCCGAGGGTGAATCTGATTGCTCAACATTCGAGTCATCGTTTGAAATCGTTTTTCACGACCCCTTTGATCCAGCGGTGGCCCCGAAGCTTTGGTCTGAACATACTTTGTCAAAGCTCTTTCAGCTGTTAGTTCCCGGCGGTTGTCTGGTTACGTACTGCGTAAAATCCATTATCCAAAAACGACTCAAGGCTGTTGGTTTTCAGATTGAAAAAACCAAAGGACCTGAAGGTGGAAAACGAGAGGTCTTGATCGCACGTAAAAGATAGGCCAGCCGCCATCTAAACTTGAATAACGCAAAATGCTCAGTACGCCGGAAAAGGTCTGAGCAACCAAAAATGTTCATGGTAAACATTACTAAACACTACATTTGCCGCTTCCTGAAAATCAAGCCGCATCTTCGCTGTAAGAAAGATCCAAAGTCAAAAGATCTTAGGCCAAGATTTGTTTCACCACGTGAGCCGGTTCTTCAACACCGGTTAACCGTTGGTCCAAACCCTGGAACTTGAACGTTAAACGTTGATGATCGATTCCTAGCTGATGCAGGATCGTCGCATTGAGATCCCGAATGTGAACTCCCGTGTTATCGAGAATGTTGTAGCTATGGGCGTCGGTTAATCCGTACTCAAACCCTCGTTTAATTCCAGCGCCAGCCATCCAAAGACTAAAACAACGACCATGATGGTCGCGTCCATGGTTGTCCTTTGTAAGCGATCCTTGCGAATAGATCGTTCTCCCAAACTCACCGCCCCAAACAACGAGCGTGTCGTCCAGCATGCCGTGTTGTTTAAGATCTTTAACGAGCGCCGCTGCCGGTTGATCAATATCTTTGCATTGGTTCCGTAAATCACGAGGGAGGTTGCCATGCTGATCCCAGCCGCGGTGGAAAAGCTGAACGTAGCGGACGCCTTTTTGAACCATTCGGCGTGCGAGCAAACAGTTTCTTGCGAAACTCCCTGGCTTTTGCACATCGTCACCGTAAAGCTTCATAATGTGTTCCGGCTCTTTTTCGATCGCCATTAACTCGGGAACTTCACTTTGCATTCGAAATGCCATTTCGTACTGTGAAATACGTGCCTGAGTTTCCGGATCTGCAAACTTGTCGTGAGCGACTTGATTTAGTTGATTGAGTCCATCCAGCATCCTTCGACGAGCTTGGCGGTCAATTCCTGGAGGATTGTTAAGGTATAACACGGGCTCGCCGCTACTACGAAGTTTCACGCCTTGATGCCGGGCGGGCAGAAATCCAGAGCCCCAAAGCCGGTCGTATAATCCTTGCAAGTTTCCGTTACCGCGAGAAATCATCACGATGTATGCAGGCATGTTATCGTTTTCACTGCCCAATCCGTAGCTTAGCCACGAACCCAAAGACGGTTTTCCTTGTTGTTGAACGCCGGTATTAATGAATGTGATTGCCGGGTCATGATTCACGGCTTCGGTGTGCATCGATTTAACAATTGTTATGTCGTCAACGATGCTTGCGGTGTGAGGCAAAATCTCTTTGTTGACCCAAGTGCCATGTTCGCCAAACCGGTCAAACTTAAACATTGGCGCAACGCACGGAAATGATTTTTGGCCGCTGGTCATCCCGGTTAGTCGTTGCCCCTGTCTGACGGAGTCTGGCAACTCTTCACCGTGAAATTTCTGCATCTCAGGTTTGTAGTCAAACGTATCGATATGACTTGGCCCACCAGCCATGAACATGTAGATGATTCGTTTGGCTTTGGGGGCAAAGTGCGGCAGGCTCGGCAAACCGGGATTCGACCGACTGTTTTCATTTGCATTCGCTGCAGAAGCCGTCCCTACCAAGCTTGGGTCCCAAAGCGTGCTCAGGGCGGCCGCGCCAAGTCCATAACCGGTCTTTAGCAAAAAATGGCGTCGTTGCTCAGTTCGTTGATTCATCGTTTTTCGTTTCGATTCGTTTTTCGTTGATTCGTATGACGTTTCGAATTCAAATTAACTTCTCGTGAGTGTCTCGTCCAAGTTCAAAATCATCTGAGCGATCACAGCCCAGGCGGCATGCTCAACGCTGTCGATCGACTCATCTCGCTTTGATTCGCCGACGGCCAGAAATTTTTTGGCACTTTCGGGATCGGCAGCAAACCGTTTTCGTTGATCCGCGAGTAAAGATTTCAGAATCTTGATTTCTTTCGAGGTCGCCTCTCGTGAAGTCGCCAGTCGATAGGCAAGATTGATTCTTGCGGCAGCTTCTTTCTCAGATTTAATTAACCGCTGGGCCAAAGCCCGTGCGGCTTCTACAAATTGTGGGTCATTCAGTGTTACCAGCGCCTGAAGAGGGGTATTGGTTCGTGCACGCTGGACAACACATTTTTCTCGCGACGGCGCGTCAAAAATCATCATGTTTGGCATGGGCGCACTTCGTTTCCAATACGTGTACATCGATTTTCGATAAAGTTTTTCTCCGGTGTCTTGTTTGTAACGAAGCCCTTTGTTGATGCTGACTTCGTTCCAAATGTTGACAGGTTGATAGGGCTTTACGCTCGGCCCGCCCAGTGTATCACTCAATAAACCGCTTATCGAAAGTGATTGGTCGCGAATGAATTCACCTTGTAAACGAAACCTTGGGGCACGAGCCAACAACTCATTCGTTGGGTCTTTTTCAAAGTGTAATGGTTCCTGCCGGGAGCTTTGCTGATACGCTCGTGACGTGACGATCTTTTTGATCATGCGTTTTACATCCCAGCCGGAATCGACGAAATCAACCGCCAGCCAGTCAAGCAATTCAGGATGGGTGGGCGGAACTCCTTGTGCGCCAAAATCACCAGCGGACCGCACGAGTCCATTTCCGAACATCATCGCCCAATACCGATTAACGGCCACTCTTGACGTGAGGGGGTGGTCATCGCGAACGAGCCAGTTTGCGAGACCCAGCCGATTGGCGGGAGCATCGGCGGCAAGTGGTGGTAGGGCCGCCAGGACCCCGGGCTTGATCTCAGTTTCTTTCTTGGGCGAGTCGTATTGGCCTCGATCCAAGACATAAGTCATTCGCATTTTTTTCGGCGGATTGTCACTCATGATCATCGAAGTCGCTTGGTTTGCACTCAAATCGGCGTGCTGTTTGGCGAACTTGGCCAAGTTGGTTTCCAGTTTTTGATATTTCTTGTCTTCACTGGTGAGGTAAAAATTTCTGAGTGTTTCGACTTGAGCTTCTGAGCGATCTTCTGCTTTGGTTGCCAAAATAGAGCCAATGACATCACCACTCGCGAGCGAGATTTCATTTTCATTGAGCACTCGGCTGTAGATCCGAATATCGTCGACTTCACCTTTCCAGTTTGCACCCTCTGAGCGACTGCCAATTTTAAAAGGAACCTGAGTGTCGATCGTTTCTGTGAGAGAGTTCTTTTCAACCTTGTTTTTGGAGAGCTTGCCATCGATGTAAATTTTCACACCTTTGGCTTTTGAGCTTCCGTCGTAGGAAACCACCACATGTTGCCAGGTATTGGC
Source organism: uncultured Pirellulaceae bacterium (assembly GCA_964595515.1). Taxonomy (GTDB): domain Bacteria; phylum Planctomycetota; class Planctomycetia; order Pirellulales; family Pirellulaceae; genus Mariniblastus. The sequence goes on along the minus strand of CAZQQR010000208.1, from coordinate 1,735 downwards.
CTTGAGTGCATCCGCTGACACGACCTTTAACGCGTTGTTGGGCCAAGTGTTAATGATATGGGTGCCAATATTGTTGCCCTGAATCCAAAGATCGTAACCTCGAAAACTTTTGGGTACATCCATTCTTGAAAAGACAGCACCGCCAGATTTGCCATCGTATTTAATCCACGCGGCGAAGGAGAAGGAGTCAGTACGTTCCAAAGCAGGTGCTTTGGACGAACACAAGAACTGTGTCCCGCCGTCGAGCTTGAGGGTTTTGTTACCTTCCCGCAGGCCTGATAGGAGTTTTCCTTTTTCCAGTGTCGCGACGCTTCCGGTAACTTTGTTTCTAAGCTGCTTCCCTTTTTCTTCATCCAGCGGGAACCAATGGGCGAGGCCATCAATGTTCTTTGAAGCTGGTTCGGCAATTTTGGCTTGCTCAGTTTCCTTGGTAACCCATTTGATAAAAGCGGGTTCTACCGTCGATTTGTGGGCGTCGATATTTTGCTTGGCTGCGTCAATTTTTAATTGTAGTTCTGCAAGTTTTGCTTCGCGTGCTTGATCAACAACGTTGACGACCGGCGCTTGGTTGCCCTTGCGAGTTTGCATCCCTGGATCGGCCGTGTTGTTGAAGTAAGCGTAGAATTGGTAATACTCTTTTTGTGAGATGGGGTCGTATTTGTGGTCGTGACACTGAGCACATTCCATCGTTAGTCCTAGCCAAACTGTCGAAGTCGTTTGAACGCGGTCCACGACATACTCGACTCGCAACTCTTCTGGAAAAGCACCGCCTTCATCACTGGTAGCGTGATTGCGATTGAATCCCGAAGCGATTTTTTGGTCCACGGTCGCATCAGGAATAAGATCGCCGGCAAGTTGCTCGATCGTAAATTGATCAAATGGCATATTGTCGTTGTACGCCTTGATAACCCAATCTCGCCATGGCCACATGTTTCTCGGACCATCAGCGTGCATCACACTGGTGTCGCCGTAACGAGCAGCGTCAAGCCAAGCCAAAGCCATCCGTTCGCCGTAGGCACTGGAGGCCAGCAAACGATCAACGGCGGTTTCGTAGGCCACGGCATTGCCGCGAGTTTTGGCATCTGAGAGGAAATCGTCGACTTGTTTTACCGTCGGAGGCAAGCCAGTTAGGTCAAATGTGACTCGACGAAGGAGGGTTGATAACTCTGCGGGAGGGGAAAACTTCAGTCCCGCCGAAGCGAGTTGTTTTTCTATGAAGTAGTCTATCGCTGGAGTGTTGGAATCTCCCGCCGGTTTTGATGGACTAACAAATGACCAATGCTCTTGGTATTCCGCTCCTTCGGCGACCCACTGCTTCAGGATGTTTCGTTGTTTTTCCGTCAACTGTTTGTTGGAAGACGGAGGTGGCATGAGAATGTCTTCGTCGTCCGCAAAAAGCCTAGCAATCACTTCACTCTCATCGGGCTCGCCTGGTAAAAGAGCTCCCGAATCGATGGCCGCCTCGCGATCGTCGAGTCTCAAGTCGGCTTCGCGCGTGGATTCGGCTGGACCGTGACAGAGAAAGCAATTGTCCGAAAGAATTGGTCGGACATCGCGATTGAAATCAATTTTGTTGTCTTGGGCGGTCGTTGGATCTGCCAAACAAGTTAGCGACCAAAACACTAAAACAACGATTGTTGGAATCCTGCGGAAATTCATTTTGCGCTTGAGAGTCATAAGAGTATACGGATTGACCTCGATCTCGAGTGAATCTCTATCATACCATCATTTCGAA
>CAZQQR010000207.1:0-10170 GCA_964595515.1 uncultured Pirellulaceae bacterium | reverse complement strand
GGCCAAACACTGAATCGTTCAAAAGCAAGTGACTGAAAATTAAGCCAGTCCAAGATCACTTTTTACTTTAGCCCAAATCTTATTGGTCTCATCGGCACCATCACCCTCTGGAACTGCATCCGACTTGAAATCAAACCATTCAGGCTGGAACTGAATAAATCCATTCCCACCAGGCTTTTGAGAATTCTTGATGGCTTGTTTGGCAGTCAAAGCAATGACCGCGTCAGCAAGCGCAACTGGTCCGTTGCAGCGTGGCTGATTGTCTCGGTCGCCAGTGCTAATGCACCAAGCCCAATGCTCGATCTCTTCACGGTAACCACGACTGACAGGACCGCCTTGGGCAGTTTGAGCTGGAGCAGCATCGCCACTGGCCGAAGTATCCAAGACCGCGCTGGCCCCCTTTTTCTTGACGCGTGCTTTGTAAGACGTTCCCTTGATTGGGTAAAGCATGACTTCTTTTTCACGATCAAGAACCAATGTTCCTTTGGTTCCAAGAACGACCTCGCCGTAACCACCGAATCCATTTCCGTTGATTGAAGAGTAAGTCACAACAACTTTTTTGTTGTTCTGCTCCTCAAATGACGGGATAGGGTTAGAAGGGCTCGGGTAGTTGTTTACTTTATCCTTGTAACCAACATCAAAATTGTAGTCGTAGCCCTGTCCCGGAAATTCAAAACTACAGTAGACATGATCATCCGCGTCGCGGTCTTGAGGGAAGATATGGCGTCCGCCAACTGCATGAACGGTCAGTGGGTGAACATGCTTACCAGTTTCTTTGGATAGAGCGGCAATAAAAATACTCGCCGCATCCAATTGATGGCTGCCAAGCTCAGCCATTAATCCGCCACCCGTTCGGTCCCAGAGTCGCCAGCGAACCATCTCTTCGATAGCGCTGCGAACACGACCGTCTGAATAAACATCGTCCCGCGCGATATAGCCATGGCGGTCGGCTTTGACGGTTTTGTCCTCGTCCCATTTTTGCCACTGAGCAATCTGATTCGCGATCTTTAAACGATCTTTGGGGTCAGTGTCTGTATCGTTGTAAAGATTGATGAACGCGTTTAATTGATCTTTGATCTTGTCATAACGCTTTCCGTCGGCCGTCATTTCACCGCCAGGAATTGGAAGCGCCCAAGTGTCTTTCCCGGGAGCGTTGTTTCGGTGCCACTGAGCACGAATATGGTGAATCTCACCCAACAACCCCCAGCGAATTAGATTTACCGCGTTGTCGTAAAGGATACTGTAATGTCGCTGGTGACCCACGGACAAAAATGAATTCGTATCATTGGCTGTCCGGCACATCTGCTTACATTCGGCCACGTTATGAGCCATCAATTTTTCGCAGAGCACATGTTTTCCGGCTCGCATTGCTGCGACGGCGATAGGAGCATGCAGAAACAGAGGAGTCGCGATGATGACGCCCTCAATATCCGGATCCTCAATCGCTTTCTTCCAGTCGGTGAACACCTTCACGTTTTGGCGAGCTTCGTCTTCGGATTTGTAACCGTAGACATTCATTAAACCGGGACGAACTTTGATCGTGTTTGGTGTCGACCAGTCACCGTGAAAAGCACGATGAACACTGGAAGGCCGAATATCGCAGACAGAAGTGACCTGAACGTATTCAGGATTGATCGCGCCCATCAAGACGCTACCTTCGTCGCCTGTACCAATCACACAAACTCGCACCGGACGATTTGGTTTTCCGTACCCAAAATACATCGCGCCAACACCTGCGGCAGTCGCACCACCAGCAACAATAGAGCGGACTAGAAAGTCACGACGATGCACTTTTTCGTGCTCGGTTACGGCCGAGTAGTAATTTTCCTGGCCAACGGCACGTTCTTCAGGGGTCAAGTTGATCATTTCATTATCCTTCGATAACTGGTTTGGGGCTGTTTGGACTGAAGAAGTAGTCAAGTCCACCCATTCGCCCAGCGCTGAGAGCAAAAATCACAAGCAGCGCCATTAATTCGATGAAGTAAAAATAAGTCGGCTCCGTTCCCGGAATCCAAGGCGGCTGCGTCAAAATAACAGAGATGAGGAACAACGCTGCCGCCAATGAAGCAAACCGTGAAAACAGTCCGATTATCAACAGGACGCCAACAATTGTGTCAAACCAGGGGATAATCATATCCACATATTTGACGAAACTAGTTTCTTGATCGTAGTGACGGAACATCTTGTAAGCTCCCCGCTCACCAATCTGATCGGTCACGGCTAACGCGTTAATCTGGTTTTCTAGCGAGTCCCACATACTGGTGACTTCGGCAGACCATCCGGCGAGTTTCTTTTTCCGATCGCCCTTGATCGTATCGACCTGACCTCGCAACGAATCAACATAGATGGCAACTTGCTCGCGGTTCACACCATCGCGGTCAAAACCGTCCGCTCGATTGGCCGTAGAAAAATGCGAGACGATTTCAATTTCGTTTTCATCCAACCAATAACCCAGTTGCTCCATGTGTGATTCATAGATCTTTTGAGCTTCGGCTGGTTGACTACGAATTTTCAAAATGTCGTTTGCGTACTTTTCTCGCAGTCGCTCAAGCTCCAATGTGTCAACCGAAGTGTTCTTTTCCGCCCGTGCTGTTTGAATTTGCTCAGCCAGCTTTTCTCTTTCGCCTGCCAAATGTTCGATTAGATCAGGACTTCCAAAACCAAATCGACTTGTGGACTCGTCGATAAACTCGTTCCAAAGCAAAAAAGTAGTTTCCGGATCAACCGAATACCTTTTCTCTCCGTCGGAAGTCTTCGATTCCTTGACACACAATTTTCTCAGCCCGTCGGGGTCATCCAACATGCCACGAAAGTAGGGTGCAAAAGGCCCCTTGGCACCCGCCAAAAAGTACTTTGACGTGAACCCGTTTTTAAGTTTGTTGGTGCCTTCTTTGTAGAAGTGATATCCAACGACAATTCGAAGCAACATGACGAAAACGAACGCCAGGCAAAGTTGCGATTTTGATAGTTGCGAAAACAGGGGATCGTTCCTGAAATTGGGTCCCGGAAACTCTTCAAGACATTTGATAATAATAGTTGATCGGCTTAATTACGCCAAGTTTGGAGGATTCCGGTTGACGCTGTTCTGGCCGTTTTTAACGGCATGGACGGCACATCGCCGGGAATCTAACGGGCAGCCTATGCCGCGGAATGACACGAATCACTGAAAATCGTCCACGAGCAGCAATTGCAACGTTCAATTGCGTTGGTCAAGTCGTCGCATGGACTCCTCGACCAATTTTCGCTGTCGTGCATCCATCGCTCCCATTCGTTCTTCGAGACGGAATCGGTGTTTGGCAGCATTCGATTCGTCGTTTATTTTCTCAAAGCTCTTAATGAGGTACTGCTCCGAGCGAATCAATTCAGGAAGTTTCTCATTGGCGACCAACAAATCCTGAATCGCCTCTTGGTATCGCTCAAGATTAAAAAGATGAATACCGCGAGTCAGGTAAAGCGTTGATTGCTGGGGGAACATTTCGATCGCCAACGAAGTCATATCCAGTAGATGCGGAAAATCATCGGCTCGTTTGGACACGGCGATAAAGAGCAAACTGTTGATCACGATATTGGACTTTGGAAATTGTTTCTCAGCGATCTTCCAGTGCTTTTCTCCAATCAAAACATCGCCTTTGGAAATTTCCATAATGCCCAACAAGCAGTGAACGAGTCCAGGCAAGCGAGCTCCAATGATCGAATCTCTAACCCACTCGGGGTTAACTTTCTGAGGACCTGCGATCAAGCTCAACAACTCACCGCAGACCTCCCGGTCGTTTGGATTAACATTGATGGCCTGACAGAGAATATCGACCTTTCTGCGGAATAGCTTGGGCTCAACGACGTTTTTATACTGGGCTGCCTCTTTCAAATAAATTTTAGAAGCAAACGAAACGATTTGAGATTTCACATCTGGATTTTTGGCAGTTTGAACTCCCATCCGAACGATGTCCAACGCGCGTTGATAGTCTTCGGCAAGAACAGCACTCTGAATCATGGATGCCCATATCTGGACTTCGTCGGGATACCGCTGGGCCAGCGGCTCCATTTGGATAATCGCCTCACTCAACATCGGATAGACGGATTCGATCGACTCAAGTTTCAATCGCAATTCAGCCAGCCGCGGAATCGTGCGAATTTGATTCATCGTGACATTGCCTTGGGTCACTTCCGTCAAATACTTGATCGCTTCTTTGACCTCATGGGTCCACTCATCGGAATTTTCTTCCAAATCTTGCAATCGCGCAATGCTTCGTTCAGCCAGCGTAATATAGGCCATTTGATTTTCAGGATCACTTTCGAGCGCGTATTTTAAATGCCGGTCGACCATCGCCTCACATTCTTCGCTCGTCAAATCCTTTACTTTGGTTCGGCCGTAGTACTGAGCAAGCCAAATATGGCCTTCCGCAAATCCTGCACGATCATCAGGTGAAATCGATCGTAAAATATCGATGGTAGCTTGAGGCTCACCACACCTGGCTTTCGCCAGTGCCAATTCGTATTTATGCGATGGTTCGTCAGATTTAATCTCAACCAGTTTTTGAGCAAACATGGCTGAATCTTTCGGATTGTCAGAGAACATCGTGACCTGACGTTGAAGATAGCCCCGATTCACCATGATCTTGTTCCCCTCAGTGTTAAACAGGTCCTCAATTAAGAGGGCACTAAAAAACACAAAACAAACGATCAGAACGGGGAGACCTCTGACAAAAGCGTAACCTGATCGTGAAGAGGCCCAAGTCTGAGCCATGAATCCTATGAACGCGACCAAAATTCGAAACGGAAGTCCCAACAACCCCATGAACTTTGAAAACGTGGATCGCTCAAAGTTGTCGTCGGCTCCGATCAAGTCGCCAATCGTGCGAAAGAAGTTGACGAACGGTGCAGTGATCGCACCCCACAATGAGAATGAGCCAAAGTCGTCGTCGTTTCGTCGGAAAATCATTTGTATCGAAGCCGGTTAAGTAGCCAATCCGTCCGTCAGTTTAAAACGAGTTACTGGTCTTCACTAGCCGCCGCGGCTTTGACTTCTTCAATTCGGCGAGCGTAAATTTCCGATTCTTTCAACATGCTTGCCGATTTGTAGCACTGGACAAGTGATTCCAGAATCGTAATCGCGTCTGGACGATCCTTGAGTGCCAACTCGAATTCATGAATCGCCTCTGGAAACTTTCCCAACTGCATTAACGCCCGAGCTCGTGTGTCGCGAAAGTGAGTTTGATACTCTCGCCCCAGGTCGGTGTTTGGCAAATACCGGGTCGCTTCGTCAATAAGCTTCAACGATCGAGCTGGCTGTGGGTTACGACTAACCAGATAGGCATAAGCCAAGTTATTCAAGATCTCAGGATTGCGAGGACTTTTTTTCTGAGCGTCTTTAAATTTCTCAATCGCTTGCTCGTATTGAGATCGACGTAGCAACTGAGCCCCCAGCTCGTTCAACACCAAACTCGGTGCATCAAAATCTCTTTCCGCCGAATAGACGGCCCTTGCCTGATTCGCAATCGCTTCGTTTTCATCATTTCCCAACCTGACAAATTCTCGTAAAACGATTTCGCTCGTCGGGTTGTACTGGTATGCCCGTTTTAACATCTCCAGCCGACGTTCAAGATTGTTTTCTATTCCGATATCTGATTCGTGGCCAATCCATGAGAGATAAACCTGCGACAACAGGCGTTCAATCCAGATCCTTCGCATGCTCGTTTCTGGTGACTGAGCACTTCGCTGCAATTCAATTTCTAAACGATCCTTGATCGTCTCAAAATCTTTTTTCTCACGAAAGCAATTTGACAAATCATCCCAAAGCATGGCTCGCTGACGTTCTTCCAGCGATTTGTCCTTAAGCATTAGGTCCAGTCGAATAATCGCCTGATTCAAAACATCCTGGTTATCCTCTGAACGATTCAACCGATTGTTTATCTCGATCAAAGGTTTATAGAAACGTGGATTGTCAGAAAACAACTCAAAAAACAAATTGTAGGCATCGGACAGCTTATTGATTGAGTAAAGCAACCGAGCTTTCATCTGCTTAGCCGGCAAATTATTTTGATCACGTTTCAAACACTGATTCGCATGAGCCAAAGCCTTATTCACGTTGTTCTGAAGTTCACTTTTCGTTTTGACGCGGGCCCGGGTATACCAATTGGCCAACCACAAATGTGATTTAACATGACCTGGCTCATCGAGCGGAGCGATCTGCCTTAGCAGCGCCAAACACCTCGGCACGTCACGTTTTTCAAACGACAACATTGCCAACTCGAATCGGTAGTCAGGCACCTGAGGATTCAGGTCAATCAATTTCTCTAAATAAACCTGTTCCTTGCTTTGGCATACCTTCAACTGTTCTCGCCGCGGATCGTCTGAATCGATATACTCAGAAGCCAGTTTTTTAATGTCAGTCGATCCCGTTTCCGCCTGCTTGCTCGCAAGCATTCGCGCCTCAAGCCGCAACTCGTCGACCAGCTCCTGCTTTTCCTCCGAGCTTTTCTCCACTTCGCTGCGATAACGCTCTTCGAGAGATTTAGCGACGACCATCTGAGACAAACACAACGTTCCAACCCCAAGCACCGCAATCAGAATCGACGGAAGCCCCAGCAACAGTGCGCGGCTTTGGCTCGACTCATTCCACATCGCTCCGATTCGCCCTTCTTGGGAGAAAAAGAAATGATAGGGAGCAAGGATTAGTCGAAGAATCTGGTCCATGATCTAACTCTCAATAAAACGATTGGATCCGTTTGGATATCGGTCCGGAATCGGTTACACGTTGGACTTTGCCAGCGAAAGGTTGGTAGCTGAAATACAATCGCAATGTGATTGCACTTTGCAGGTAGGGCCGACTTAGTCGGCACACCACAGTCTACCTAACAACGTTATTCTCCTCCATCGCGGCTTGCCCCACTTTTTGCAGTGTGGGACGTCGAACTTTGGGGGCAGATTGGACACCAAGATTAGGCCTTAATTCCTGTTTGTGAGGAGTAAATGGCAAAGATGGCAATACCGCGATCCTCGTCATATCTGCAAAAATCATCAGAATCGGCAAAAGTCCCCTTACCGGGAAGCCGAAAAACATGACTGGGCAAGTGTTTTTGCCGCAGCATGTCTCTTTTTGTGTCGAAAGACCCATGAAACGAATCCAAAAGATCCAACTTGTTGCTTTGTTTGTTGCCATGTCGGGAACCGCGTTATCGCAATCCCACGCGAAACAAGCAGGAGCAGATTTTTCGCCTCAACCTGTAGCACAAGCGGCCGAGGGCTTTTCCAGCGGCGCTTTTGGTGCAGTCAGACCGGTCACGCCGGCTTGGCAAAATCAAGAGGCAACGCTTCCGCCCATTGTGTCACCAGACGGTTCACCGGCAGCAATGCAAACCAAAGTGCCGCCAATTGTGACGCCCGACCAAGCGTCAACGATGCCAAAACAAATGGGGACCAACCCGGCTCCTCCAATCGTCAGCGTGATCGAAGCCCAACGAATGGAGCCGATCACCAGACCAGCGCCAATCGCTTTTGTTCCGGCTCAGCGAGAACCTGTTGCAAGAAAATCAAACGGCATGTTGGCGCCTATCGTCGCTGCAGAGTCGACAGAAGTGCCAATGCCTGAACCCGCCCAGATGATGCCGCAGGCTCCTGGTGCAATCGTTCAAGTTTCGAACTCTCGCCAAGAAGCGGAGACTGGCAAAGTCCAACAAGCAGCCCAATGGGGACCGGGAGCTCCGTACAGAAACGTCTCGTCTGGTGGAGTTCCGATTTACTCCCAAGACGCTCCAGGAATTATTCCTGCAGACATTTCAGCGGCTCCATCCCTCATGCCACCGATCATTTCATCTGACAGCCAGGTAGTTTCTCCGACACCGCCAATCATGTCGCCCTCTGCTGTTTCAGTGATGCCAGCTCCAGCGATTCCACCGATGGTTGACACACCAATCATTCAGCCTAGCTACCCAGTGATTGAACCAAGCTATGCGACTGGCGATAGCTACATTACACCGCCGATGACTTCGGCTCCAGTCATTATGGATTCCGGATATGGAGCAAGCTGTTCATCTTGTAGTGATGGAGGATGCAGCAGTTGTGCTTCTCCCGTTTCTTCATGCAACTCGTGTGGAAGCGGTGGATGTTACAGTGAAAGTACTGTCGCCAACCAGTTCGGATGTTGCGGTTCGGTTTACTCTGCCAGACGATACTTGATCGCCGAAGCGTTGTACTTTGACCGCGAAGACGGCTCAATTTCAGCATCAAATTTTGGCGGCCCTGGAGCTTTCGATTGGGACATCGGATATCGAATTACACTCGGACGACGTGCTGATGCGACCAGTGGAAACGAATTTAGTTACATGGGCATTCCATCACTTGAGAAATCCAGAACGACAACCGATCCAATTGGACGAATCAACGCCCGGTTCACAAGCAACGATGGTTTCACGGGTGTCGAGTCATCTGCATTCCGAAATGCTGTTGAGCAAAACCAAACCAAAGAAACTGGCCTTCACTCGCTTGAATTCAACCGAGTGAAATGGGGCTGGGACGTGATCAAGACATTCGTTGGCTTGCGTTACATCCATGTTGATGATGACTTTCGTATGTTCAGCCGCAACATTGCTGGTGAGACAGGTGAGTTCGAAATGAATGCCTTGAACAACATGTTCGGTCCTCACATTGGTGGCGAACTTTTCTACGACATCGGCTACCGAGTTTCACTTTCGATGTTCGGAAAGGCTGGCGGTTATGTAAACTTCAATCGAGTTGACACAAGCTTGAACAATAACGGAGCTCAATTTATTGACACTCGCGATGAAAACGTGACACTCTCTGGTTCTCTTGAACTGGGATTGATCGGCCACTGGCAAATGTCACGAGAAGCTCGACTTCGATTCGGTTACAACGTTCTCTGGCTCGGCGAAGTCGCCTCCGTCAGCGATAACTTCTCGCCGAACCTGTCGCCTTTGACCGGTTCAGACGCGGGGGATTCCGACGACATGTTCTTCCACGGTCTTTCAGTCGGACTTGAAGTCTACCGCTAAACAAGACCAGAATGTTTAACGCATTTCCAAAGCCACCGTATCAACACGGTGGCTTTTTTTGTTGAAGCACATAAAATTGCTGCTCGGGATTTCCGCTGTCTCGCAAGTTCGCACGACACCACATCATCAACTCGAAAACAGACTTCCAACAACGTGAACGAGAACGACAACCCACTCCAGGTCGAAAATTTTGACCACATCACTCTGATCGTTTCGGATCTTGATGCGACTAGAGAATTCTACGTTAACATGCTGGGCATGACGGAATCTCCACGTCCTGATTTCGATTTCCCAGGAGCCTGGTTTCAAGTTGGCTCGGTACAAATCCACGCGACGGTCGAGGGCGAACTTGCCGGCATGGCCGGATGGGGTGATCGAAAAGTCAAAAGTATTTCTCGTGGCCACCATTTTGCTTTCGAGGTCAAAGACTTTCCGCGAGCGATCCATCGACTGGAAGAACTGGGCGTCAAGATTGGTGACGGTCCCAAACAACGACCCGATGGAGCATTCCAAGTCTACTTTTATGATCCGGATGGGCACTTGGTGGAACTATTTTCAGCTCCTCCTAAGTGACCCGCGCCCATGTTGATTTTCGGGCAAGCTTTGCGGCGCCCGCTTCAACCGTTAGAATGCCGACCATGAGTGATTCGCAAGACAATTCGGAACCGACGACAACGACCACTTCCTCTGACGAAAGTGGTAATAAAATCCTGAATCGGATTATCAAACGTTTTGGTGGTCGCCATCTTATTTTTCGAACGCAGTTGGGTGAAGGATTTCGGATCATCCCCAAACCGTATGCGTTGGTTTCAACATTTCGCGGACCCGTTTGGTTTTTTTATGGGCTGGGCCAAGTCTGGATCACCCATAAGAAATATCATGACTTTGACGGCTGGATGGCTCGCATTCCACGAATCAGTGCCGACAAAGTGACCAAGCTTTTAGACAAGCTTGAAAATCAAATCTCTGAGTTCACGCACCATTGCAACGAGCACGGAATCGAAGGAACGATCTTGGTTGAGCCAACGACGATTGAGTTTCATTGGACGTTCGGGCATTCGCTCGAAAAAGAAAAAATGAAAGACGAAGCATCCAACATTCTGGATGACCAATTTCAGAGGCTCGTCGATGCGTTTTTGATCGCCAAAGAACAAATTGGGTA
>CAZQQR010000206.1:0-10207 GCA_964595515.1 uncultured Pirellulaceae bacterium | reverse complement strand
GGTTCAAAACAACGATCGTTCACAAAAAAAGCCAACTCAAAGAGCTGGCTTTTTCATCTAATCTGATCGAACAAAAACGGCTCAAACCTATTTGGATTTGGCAGCTTTGATTGCTTTTTGAAGGCGTGATTTTTTTCGGCCTGCAGCATTCTTGTGGATAATGTTCTTGCCACCGGCTCGATCCAATCGCTTGGCCGCAAGCTTGTACTCTGCTTCGGCTTTTTCGACATCGCCTGCTTCAGCTGCTGCCAAAACTTTCTTGACCTGAGTTTTAACAGCAGACTTGATTGCCTTGTTTCGGGCTTGGCGAACTTTTGTCTGGCGAAGTCTTTTTTCGGTGCTGGCGTTGTTTGGCATTTGACTCTAAATTTCTTCTCTGTATTTCAGAATTTGCGATCCAATAATATCGCGATTCGGGCCCGGTCTGTCCACCGCTAATTTCCCGGGTTTCTTGCGTTTTTCACTCGATAAGTCCTTCTATCGGCCCCATTCGTTGAACTCTTCAGACCAATCCCGCTTCTCCCAGCCGCTTTCGGGCCAAACCATCGTTTCGACCCGCGCAAAATCATCACCGGATGCACTACTGACAGGGCTCAAGGAACTCGGAGCCGACGTGATTTCTCACCCCGTCATTCAAATCAGGCCGCCCGCGGATTTGACCAGACTCGATGAAACGATCGGGCGAATCGATACGTTTGACTGGCTCGTTTTCGTCAGTCCCAACGGGGTGAAGAGCTTTTTGAATCGAGCTGCCAGTATTCAGCCAGCGGAATCCCAGCGGTTAGGCCAAGGCCAAATAAAATTCGCCGCCATTGGGCCTTCGACTGCCCAGTGTCTCCGCGACAAATTTCAAATCGAGGCTGACCTGATTCCAAAACAGTCTAATAGCAGTTCCCTGGCGTTGGCCTTAATCGAACAAGTTACGCCCAATCAGAACCTTCTCATCGTTCGTGCCAACCGTGGAAGCGACGAACTAACGAACCAACTAAAACTAGCCGTTGCCCCGTTTCAATTTGAAGAAGTCGTCGCCTACCAAAGCCTCGACGTTGAGACGGCAGATCCAGAATTGTTGGCCCAAATGGCAGAGGGAAAAATTGACTGGGTCACGATCACCAGCTCGGCAATCGCCAACAGCGCTATCGGGCTGTTTGGGGATTCACTCCATCAAACAAAACTGGCCAGCATCAGCCCGGCAACCAGTCGTGTCCTTAAAGATGCAGGTTTTTCAATTGCCGCTCAAGCAACCAAGTACAACATGCGTGGATTGATGGATGCGATTGTTGGTGCAACTCGGTAGTTTCTCGGGCGAACGAAGCAACCGAACGAAGCAACCGACTAACGCTGATAAATCGGCAGGTAGCCGTAGTCCAATTGCATCATGATTAGATTGATGGCCGTCGTATAAACCTTGCCAACATTTCCGCCTTCCCAGTATCCATCTTTACTTTGGGTTCCGACAAATCGAGCATACAGTTTGTCCCGATACGGCTTCCAAACGTCGGGGCCTTGGCGGTAGACAACCTGTGTGTAGTACAGGTAGGTGTAGTGCCAATGGCCGTATCCGCCGGCTTGAATGTTGTGCAGATTCTTTTTGCAGTAGGCCCACATTGGCGGGATTTTCTTACTCTCGTAATCACCAGCATTGTAGAGAGCGGCCAATGCTGCCGCGGTAATCGCCGGACGAGATGAGCCTTTGGTTGAGCTGCTGTACGAAATTCCGCCATCGCGATTCTGGCAAACGTAAATGTATTTTTTGGCTTCTTCAATGGCTTTGGCTGGAACAACGATGCCGGCGTTTCGACATCCGCGAAGCCCTTGCACCTGCGTGATCGTAGTGGAGCCCTCGTCGAAATCACTTTCTTTTCCGCTTACATAACCCCATCCGCCAGCCTTGGTTTGAGCGTCAACACTGAACCGGACGGAACGCTCAAGCACCTCCACCAATTCCGCACGCCGATCAACGTCTTCTTCTTCGCCCAGAACCTGCGAAAGAAAGAGCATTGCAAAGCCATGCCCATACGTGTATCGCTGGTCTCGTCGCGGGTCGCCGATGAGCCCGTTCTTGCGACACTTGGAAAGCAGATAATCGACGCAGTTACGAATGTTTTTGGCGTAAGGCCCTTGGGTTGTCGTTGAGCCGGAACAAATCAAAGCCGTTCCTGCGAGCGCGGTCACCGCGACGGGGTAACTACTGTGAGGCCAATTTCCCAACCGGTTTTGTTGCTTGATCAACCACTGGAGTGCCTTTTCACAGGTCTTTGTCCAGGTAGCATTTTCTTGAGCCGGCGGACTGAAACTCTTGGGAGTAAAATTCTTGGTCAGCAGACCGCCGATTCCAATCGCAGAAAGCCCCGCTAGATTCTGAAGTGCTGCTCGACGGGTCGGATCGTGCAGATTTCGATTTCGAAAGTCGCTTTCCATTTTCCGCCACCTAACCTGATTTAATCCTTGGACGAGACCATCGGATTATAGACGCTTGGCAATCGCAAATGAACATGGAAGCCTGTTCAATTCAGAAGCCTGTCGCGGGCAGGCATAAGTAGAGCAACTCAAACAATGGTCGGACCTAAGGTCAAACCTGCTCTTTGAGAGTGAGCCAGCTCATTACGGCCAAAACCAAGGCGGCAATCGAGAAAACAATGTCGATGGTCATGTCCGCGTATTTAAACGGTGCCATCGTACGCATTTCGAGCAAACCCAAGACCAGGTCAGCAAGGAACAGCGCGAAAACGATCACAGAGATCGCTAAAGCAGCAAAGCAAAGCCCCTTCTGCACTGTGGATTCCTCTTGAAAACGTGTTTATATAGTGAAACAGTTCGGACAACTTCAAACGGCGCAAATGGATCGCCGCCAAGATTAAGAACTGGGTAGTGCTAGTATAGTTGCGGATAAAGTCGTGTCACGATGGCTTAGTCGCAATCGCTCAGTTACCTCAATCTTCGTATCGACAATTCGGGTTATCAGGCCTAGTTGTGAACAACAATGTCGGCTTGTACTGCTTTTGTCGCCGTTTTCGAGGTTTTCCATCCTGCTCGCGGACATTTAAGTCAGGATGAGCGTCCAAATCAAGATTGCCTGACTCCAAAAATCAGAAAACCGCGACAAAAAAGCGGTACAATCTAACCGCTGGGGACAACCGATTTTCAAGCGTCAACACTTTTCGCATCGCCCAAAGACACCACCACTCACCAATCATGAAAACTGCCGTCTACACAGGATCCTTCGACCCGATCACGCTGGGCCACCTGAACGTTATCGAACGAAGCTCTCGATTGGTGGAAAAGTTGGTGATTGGAATCGGAATCAATAGCGAGAAAAAGGGACTGTTCCTGCCAGAAGAACGCATGGAATTGGTCACCAGAGTGACTTCGCACCTCAACAACGTCGAAGTCCAGACTTTCGAGGGACTCGCCGTCAACTTCGTCAAAAAGTGCAATTCCAAAGTCATGATTCGAGGCGTCCGGCCACTCACTGATATCGCGGCCGAGTTCACGATGATGATGGCGAACCGCCAATTGAACGATGAGCTTGAAACGATCTTTCTGATGGCAGACGGAGACTACGCCCACGTTTCCAGTTCGTTGATCAAGCAAATTACTTCGCTTGCAGACGACACTCAACTGGCTCGGTTTGTTCCCGAATCAATCATTCCAGATTTGCGATCCAAAATAAAGAAGAAGTAAATTCCGGGTGAACTAATTTTTAATTTTCACCTCTCTCTCGCAAAGCACCCTTCGAACTCACCTTTTTCACACCTTAAAATTCACCCCTCAAAAATCATGAAAATTGCGGAAGCTCTTTTACTACGCAGTGACCTTCAAAAAAAGATGGCGTCGCTGCGTGAGCGAGTCGGTAAATACGCCGTTGTTCAGGACGGTGATCAACCGCATGAAGATCCAAACCAGTTACTAAAAGAATCTTTCGGAGTCATGAAAGAGTTCGAAACACTGGTTTGCCGGATCAACCAATCCAATGCCGCGACCAAACTTGCCGATGGACGAACATTGACCGAAGCCATTGCCGTTCGCGATACACTGGTTTCTCAACACTCACTCCTGGTTCACGCGATCGCAAACTCGCAAAAAGAACCCAGCCGATACAGCCAGTCTGAAATCAAATGGGTTGCGACCATCAACGTTCAGAGTCTTCAAAAGCAGACGGAAGACCTAGCAAAGAAAATTCGTGAACTCAATGTTGGCATTCAAGAAACCAACTGGAAACATGATTTGATTGAGTCGTAGTATTTGATCGAGTCGGAGGTGTTTGCCTTTTGGAAACTTGAAAGCAATCGCCTCAACTAATACGCTTTACCTTCGAGAGATTTGATTTTGAGTTAACTTTATCTGAAACACTATGAGTCCGGGCGAGTACACGGACCCCGTCCCAGTCCTGAGGGGTTGAAAATATATCGGGGCTGTCCCGTGCGGTGGGCAGCACAACTAAATGACAACTTTGCCCATCACAAATTAGAACTTAACCAAGGCGAAAGCCCGTTAACCTCTAAACCTTTACTACCAACGTACTGACGGACTCACCTTTTTCCATTGATCTTTCGCATTAACTGCGGCCGGAAAATTCGGCCCAAGTCTTCGGTGTTTCATAAACTCGTACACAATCGAGTTTTGCACCACCTAGTTGCCCATCAAGCCATTCGAAAATGGCGATCGCAATGTTCTCGACACTGGGATTCACGGTCGAAAAATACTCTACGTCTTTGTTGAGATGTTTATGATCGAGTCGATCGATCACCAGTCGTTTAACGGTCGATTCAAACTCGTGCAGCACCACGACTTGGCTTTGATCAGAGTCAATTTCTTTGGAAACCGAAACATCAATAACGTAGTTGTGCCCGTGACCTTCGGGGTTATTGCACTTACCAAATTGCGCCAAATTTTCCTCGGCCGAAAGCTCTTCACAATGCAAACGGTGGGCGGCAGAAAATTCAAATTGTTGACTAACACTCACAACGTTTTCAGGCATCTTCGGTTCCAGTGAAATGGAGTAATTAAGAAACGGCGAAAGCACCAAGCTGAGACTGACCAGTTTCGACCTATGCTTCCAAGCTGCCTTCCACTCGCGGCAAACCAATCGCAAAACCGTCTCAGCGGTTTGGGCCCCGTCGTAAACTGGAATCAATCGTCGCGTAATAATCTCTCGCAACACATCATCAATCGTCTTGATGTTGACCAGATATCCAGTGATCGGATCCGGTTCGCCTTCGACGACGGCGCGTAGTTTGAGTTGCGGGACGATCAAATTCGTCGACGGCCAACCTGCCCAGGAATTGGTAGGTTTGGGCGTTTGAATTGCATTGGGCGGAACCAACGCAAATCGAGTCTCGCGAGAAAGTCGAATCATGGGCTACGTTTCCTGTTTCGTCACTGGAAACGCTTGCCCGCTAGGGTACTTTTCTGGATCCGAAACACAGCCCCAAACAACATCCGCGATATCTTCTGGCTGTACACATTGCTGGGCAGGAAAGTCAGGAAATAAACCTCGCAGCATTGGAGTCTCAACCGCGCCTGGTCGAACCGAACAGACCCTCAACCCCAATTCGCTACCCTCGCCCGCCAATGCATGAGTCATTAGGTCAAGCCAAGCCTTACACGCGCCGTACAAACTAAAACCGGGAAACGGATCGACTGCCGAAAGCGAAGAAATATTAACGACCGTGCCGGCTCCCTGAGTTTTCATCTGTTTCCAGACATCCTGCGTCAAATAAAACAGACTGCGAATCGCAATGTTAATTGTCGCTTCGAAAGTCTCCGCGTCTATCTCTTCAAAATTTGACAGCGGCGCCATCGACGCGTTGTTTACCAGTACGTCGATCCTGCCAAAACGCTCAAGCACGATCGGAGTAAAAGATTTAGCCTGTTCTACATCGGTCAAGTCAATTTCAACTGACAAAGCCTCAATAGATTCATCTTCGCCTTCAAACGATTTCAGAATCTGGTCACTGGCTGCCGAGAGCTTTTCCACATTGCGACCACAGAATGCAATGTTGTATCCTCGTCGGGCAAACGTTTTCGCGGTCGCCAAACCGATTCCGCTACTTCCACCGGTCACAACGCAGGTCGGTCGTTTGTTTTTTTTGTCGTCCATCAAAGTCCATTTATTGAGCAGGGCCTCTGTTTAAACTTACTGGGCAGGATTCCAATTGCCAATCGAGCTTGATGGGAATAAAACTCATACAGAGTTATTCGTTCCAGTTTTTGCACGTTTACGATTTTTGCGCCTCCAGCGATCGCTCTCGTAAACCCGCAGGGAACGTTTTTGTTAAATTGCCTGGTGCGTTTCAACGTGCCTTCGCGTCCCATATTCAAAAACAGCTAGTCCAATGCCAACCTATCGCCGACTGGGAGAACTTCCTCCCAAACGACATATTCAGTTTGAGAATTCAGGTGACAGCTACTTGAACGAAGGGCTGTTTTACGAGCACGTCGTAACGACTCAGGGTTTTGACCGAACTTATAGTATTCTCTATCACCGCCGACCTCCAACTCGCGTTGTCTCGACCGAGTCAGTGGGCGAGCTAAAACTGGAAGCGATCACCGACCAGGAATTGCGGCATCATCACATCAAATCGGGGAACTTGAAACGAGGCGGTGACCCGATCACGTCACGACTTCCGATGATGTTTAATGAAGATCTGGTGGCGCTTCGCGTTCGTCCGGACAAACAACAATCGGAAATTTACCGAAACGGTGCGGCGGACGAAGTCATTTTTATTCAAGAAGGCAGCGGTTACATCCAGACGACCTACGGGCGGCTTCCGTACAAAAAGGGGGACTACTGCGTAATTCCAAGGACTTGTAATTACCTGATCGTCAGTGACGACATCTCGAAAGAAGATCACTTAATCCTCGAAGCCAACGCACCCGTCCGAATTCCGAAACAGTACCTCAACGAAGACGGACAGATGTACCTCGGATCGCCTTATTACGAGCGAGATTTCCATAGCCCCAACGAACTTCATTCAGTCGACGATGATGTCGAGACTTCGATTCTGGTAAAAGACAAAAATCGTTTGACTCGCGTTACGATGGCGAACAATCCATTTGACGTCGTTGGATGGGATGGATTTCTTTACCCGTTCACATTTAATGCTTGGGATTTTGAGCCACTCACCGGCACGTGCCATCTTCCTCCGCCTTACCAACAGGTTTTCGAAATCCGCGGGTTTGTGATTTGTAATTTCGCGCCTCGTCATCTCGATCATCACCCTAAAGCCGTCAAAGTCCCTTACGTTCACAGCAATGTCGAGGCCGACGAAGTCCTGTTCTATGTGGATGGCGAGTTTGGTTCTCGCAAAGGCGTTGAGATCGGCAGCATGACCCATCACCCGGGCGGAATTCCTCACGGCCCCCATCCAGGCACCATCATGAAAAGCATGGAGATGGATTACACAAACGAAATGGCAGTCATGTTCGACACCGATCGACCATTGCTGTTAACAAAGCATGCGATGGAACTGGACGACCCTAGTTACCCGATGAGCTGGTTGTAAATTCCAATGCAGATTGATCCAGAACTGGAATCGCCGACGTCCGTTTATTCAACAATGGTACGTGCGATCACGCCCCGACCGATCGCTTGGGTTTCAACGATATCACCGCGCGGCGTGACGAACCTCGCGCCCTTCAGCTATTTTAACGGGGTATGCAGCCAGCCTGCGGCTTTGATGTTTTCGCCTGTGAATAAGCCCGATGGCTCGAAAAAAGACACCGTTTTAAACATCGAAGCCAACCGCCAATTTGTCATCAATGTCGTTCCGTTTTCGCTGGCCAGAGAGATGAGCAAGACCGCTGGCGAGTTTGATTACGAAGTCAGCGAATTCGAAAAAGCAGGTCTGTCAGAAAAACCGAGCACCAAAATCACCCCACCAGGCGTCGCCGAGTCACCGATTCAATTCGAATGCGAGCTGATCCAGATCGTCCCCGTCGGTGAAGGCCCATTGGCCGCCAACGTTGTGATCGGAAAAATCGTGTTCATGACGATTGATGATCAGGTCCTCAATCGCGAAGGCAAGATCGACGCAGAAATGTTGGATACGATCGGACGAATGGGCGGACGTTCGTATTGCCGAACGACGAATCGGTTTGAAATTGAACGAGGATAGAATGAGGACAGAAATCCTAAACCCTGATTTGCATCGCTTCGTCTGGACAACTGGATGACCACTGAAATCATCAACAATTGGAAGGCGACACTTAAACGTCCACCAAGCACTGCTGTAGAGCTTCACCAAAAATGGTGCGAGTGTTTTGCAGGCTGGGATTTGGAAGCCTTCGGTCCGCCACCAATCTGGTTTCCAACCTCGGAGGAGCTTGAACACTCCAACGTGGCAACGTGGATGCGGGAACTTGGCCATGAAACGTATCAAGAATTCCATCAGTGGACGGTGACCGAGCGTGGTGAATTTTGGAAACAATCGATTGATAAGCTTGGCATTTTGTTTCATGAACCACCCACTCAAATCTTGGACGTCTCGCAGGGCACCGCAAAACCTGCTTGGTTCACGAACGCCCGGTTGAATATCGCCGAGAGCTGTTTCCAATCCGACTCCGATGCGACGGCGATTATTGCTCAGTCTCCCGGGAAGCCGATTCGAAAGTGGACTTATGGCGAGCTTGAAAAACGAGCCAATCGTGTTGCGAACAGCCTCGTCGATCATGGGTTCAAAGTCGGCGATGCAATCGGAGTCGTGATGCCAATGACTGACTGGTCGGTGGCGATTTATCTTGGCATCGTGATGGCCGGATGCAATGTGGTTTCGATTGCTGATAGTTTCGCACCGCCCGAAATTGCAATGCGTCTTGAAATCGCTGGTGCGAAAGCTGTTTTTACTTACGATCATCAAGTCCGAGCCGGAAAACAACTACCGCTTTTTCGAAAAGTCGCCCAAGCCTCCAACATCCAAGCCATCGTATTGAGCTGTGATGACCTGCTCAGCCTCGACATCCGCGACCAAGATTTCGAATGGAATGAATTTCTTAGTAAGCGAGAAGAGTTCGAACCGATCCCTTGCACCGTCCATGAAACGATCAATGTACTCTTCTCATCAGGCACGACGGGAGAGCCCAAAGCGATTCCATGGAGCCATTTGACACCCATCAAGTGTGCGATCGATGGCTATTGTCATCAGAACATTCAGGCCGGAGATGTCTGTGCCTGGCCAACTAACCTTGGTTGGATGATGGGGCCCTGGCTGATCTTCGCGAGCCTAATGAATCGAGCGACGATCGCACTTTATGAGGACGCACCCGTTGGATCTGGCTTTGGGCAGTTCATTCAAGACTCAAGCGTCACCATGCTAGGGGTGGTTCCAACGATTGTCAAAGCTTGGCAATCATCAAGCGACATGGAGAGCTTTGATTGGTCGGCGATCAAAGTCTTCAGCTCGACAGGTGAAAGTTCGCAAACGGAAACAATGGTTTATCTTTCGGCATTGGCGGGCATTAAACCAATTATAGAGTATTGCGGGGGAACAGAGATTGGTGGCGGATATGTTTCGTCAGTGGTGGTGCTTCCGAATTTTCCAGCAAGTTTTAATACTGCGGCAGTTGGTCTCGATTTCGTTTTGATTGAGCCCGAAGAAGAATCTGAAGTGATCGAAAACGCAGTTCAAACCACGACGAAGTCTGGATTAGCTGAACCGGGCGGGCTTAAAAAACAGGAGCTTCAAACTGAAAAAAGTTGGAGCGTCAGCGACCAAGGAGAAGTCTTTCTTGTCCCGCCATCAATTGGCTTGAGTGTCCGATTAGTAAACCGCGATCACTACGAGACCTACTACCAGGCAACGCCGGTTGTCGAAGGCATTGGCCAACTTCGCAGACATGGCGACTATTTTCGTCGACGCAAAACAGAGTGGTGCGATGTTTTTATTGCTGGCGGACGAGCCGACGACACCATGAACCTTGGTGGAATCAAAACCAGCTCCGCTGAAATCGAACGGACACTCAACCGAATAAACGGCGTTGTCGAAACCGCCGCCATTGCCGTCTCTGAATCCGGCGGACCTAGCCGGCTGGTCGTATTTGCTGTGGTCGACGAAAGCAATTTCAACCAAGCAGAAAAATTGAAAGAAATGAATCAGCGGATCAAATCTGAACTCAATCCGTTGTTCCGCGTCGCAGAAATCAAAGTGATCGAATCAATGCCCCGCACGGCATCTGGAAAAGTAATGCGGCGCAAGCTCAGAGATGC
>CAZQQR010000205.1:0-10223 GCA_964595515.1 uncultured Pirellulaceae bacterium | reverse complement strand
CATTGCGCGAAGGCAGAGGTTAGATCCGGTTTGATCCATGAACTTTTTGTGACGCACAACGCAGTCGCATTCGGCTTGCCGTTAAACTATTTTTCATCGTCGGATGACAGGAGTTCCAAATCGTCGGACGACAGGAATTGCCTGAATCCAATTGGAATTGACGCTCGGTGCGTTACCGTCGCTCGACTGGAATAGGTCTCAACAGATTCTGATTGGTTTGGATTGGCTCCAAAAAACTAGCACGCCTTTCGGGGACCATTAGCTCCCGGATTCTTTGGGCCAAGCGTTCTCTTTCCAATTCCAAACGCTCGACTTCACGATCTTGAGCATTGCGAAGCGTCGTGTTATCAATTCGAAGATGGGCCGATTGAAAAACGGATGCGTTATTGTTGACTTGCCGCTGCAATGCTTCCACTTTTTTCGTAAGCATCGCATTGTTCCGATTGGCAATGATTTCCAGCCGCTTGAGTCCTTCGGAATGCCGATCCAACATGTGCTGAAACGCTCGGTTGATCTGAAAAGATTCGTCTTGCCGGGCAATGTCGTGCATTTTTTCAAGCTTCTTCGACTCGGAAGAACTTGATCGTGCGTTTTCGGCAACCATCGAAAATGCAGTCAGAATTGCTTTTTGTTTTGATTCCGCACTGGCATCGCTTTCCAATGTCGTCGCAAGTAACACTGCCAATTGTTGACAGTATTCGCTGGAATCAAGGTGCGATTCTTTTTTACAATCCCGCGTCTCTGAACAGCAAGACGCTGAGCAACTGGACGCCGAGCAACAGGACATTAACTGGATCGTTTTTGATTTAGCGCCTGCTGAAGGACAAGCGGATTCTTGACAGCTCAAACCGCTCTTGCAACTCGATGTTGATGAAAAACAATCGGGCTTTTGGTTAGTTTTTGTGGTCAACTCAGCGATCAGCAAATCGGCTTCGTGAAAAGCTTCATCGCAGTTAACACATTTCGAATCCTCAAGAGAATGACAATTCCCTGCGCAGCTACCCTCACAAAGTCCAACACATGGTGCATTTAAACTGCAGTCGGGACCAAATTCATGATAGTAGGCGATCACGTCATTGATGTGCGACATGAAAGGCTGGCCGTTAGGTGGATGAATCGGCGATTGCTGCGCGGACACTTCGTGCGCCAAAGCAAAAACAAAAAAGAGAACTATAAAACTGGACAGAATTCTCGACCGATACATGACTGACTCCTTCAGGCATTCAATTGATGGCGTGGCGATTCAAAAATCGACAGTTTTTGATAGCCGACACGCTTTTTCGTCACAAGATGAATCCGCCAGCAAAATGAACGAAGTTGAGATCTGGGTGCTTTTGCTCGTTGAGCGAAGCCATCCGTCAATGCTATCATTCGCTTTTATTCTCAAACAAGACGCGACATGAACCAAGAATTCCACCCTGAACTTCTCAAATCGATCCGTTGTCCGGTTACCAAATCAAGTCTTCGCGAAGCCAGCGATTCAGAGCTTGAAAAGATCAACTCAGGAATTCAAGCAGGCACGATACTTAATCATGTTGGCCAAACCGTCACCGACGAGCTAACAGCGGGCTTTGTTAACGAAGATCAAACGTTGGCTTTTTCAGTTCGAAAAGGAATCGTAATTTTGGTGGCTGATCAGGCAATCAGAATCCAAGACGTCGTTTGAGAAACTTGAGAAGCGAATAAATTTTTAGTTGCCAAAAACAAACTGCAAAGTCGTTTTGAAACCAACAGAAGTAACAATGAGCACGATTTTCAAGAAAATTATTGATCGAGAGATCCCAGCCAACATCGTCTACGAAGACGAACTATGTTTGGCCTTCCACGATGTTTCCCCGCAAGCCCCAACGCACGTCCTGTTGATTCCCAAAAAAGAAGTCGTCAACGTAGCAGGGCTGGAAGAGGAAGACCGAGCGCTTGCTGGCCACCTACTGTTGACGGCTGGCAAAGTTGCGAGGGAGCTTGGTATCGAAGAAAGTGGTTACCGCGTCGTTGCGAACTGTGGGTCCGATGGTGGTCAATCCGTCGACCACCTTCACTTGCATATCCTGGCCGGACGACCACTGAAATGGCCGCCAGGATAGTGTCAATCGCTTGATCGCAATTGAAACAACGCACCTGAACCCAACTAACGTCGGATTCTATCGACACGAGCGTCCATCGCTCTGGCCGACATGACTTCACCCATCTGGCGATTTGCCATTCGCAATCCGCCAGCCTGCACGTTGGATGCACAATGTCCCGTTGCACAACCGCTGGTACTTGTCGCACAGGTTCCGGTTGAACAGCCACCAGAACAAGTCCCTGACGTTCCACAGTTCCCTGAACTGCATGATGGATTGAACCCGCCAACGGCAGTCGAGCAATTTCCAGTACTGCAGCCACCAACGATTCCAGAATCAACAAACCCTGATTCAATGTGGCCGCCATCACACATTCCACATCCGCAAGGCGCGCTAGACTCTGCTCCTGTACAAAATCGGTGCCCCATCAAGCCATTGAAAAGGCCGCCAAACAATCCCCGAGCAAGTGTGCCGCGTTCCCAACAGAATGGTTGGCACTGCGTTGCCCCACCAACCCAGCAATTTCCCTGACAAGGGTCGACTGAATCTGGAGGAGTGCTAATCCACTCACCCACGTAGACTTCACCGCATCCGCCGCCACAAACAACTTGACGCTTCAATTGGCGAAGCTGGTCGATTGGGCCGCTTGGAATAATTTGCTGGTTACCTGCGAGTCCATCGCAATCATTGCAGCCTGTGGAGATACCGCATCCCGGTCCACAACCCATTGGCCCGCAACAGCCGATGGACATCAATGAAAAGCAAATTGTGATACCGAACAGAAATAGAAAACGCATCGTAGCCCCCAGGCATTCAATAAAAGCACGCATGAAAGTTATCGACCAACAAGCTTTCGCTATTCAGGAAAATCGACACAATAAGAAAAATTTCACCACCTTCACTTGGGTTGTATTTCATGTCACGTATTCGAAGCCTCGTTTTGCTAGCCGGAATCGGTGCTTGCATATTTGTTGGCTGCAATGACCCCAATCGGGCGAAAATCGTTGGTACTTGGACCATTCAACAAGCCGATACCGTGATGAGTCGTGTTAATGCGGAAGAGGAATCGCCCAGCAGTGACACGGCTCAAATCAGTGATGCCGGTGAGAGCTCCAAAATGCAGTTGGTCTTTCGACAGAATGGAGTGGTTGAGACCCAGACGAAGATGGGCCAACTCGATCAAACCAAGAAAGGCAATTGGAAACTGGTTTCGTTTGATGATTCATCAAAAACGATGACGATTACGACCAAGTTGATGGATCAGGAAACCGAAACCGCGATCAAGTTCCTCGAAAAGGATTTGATTCGGCTTGTGCCGCCAAACATGGCGGGACTAAAAATGAAACTAAAATTCAAACGTCAATAGCTTCCACTTAAGGTGGATATTGAAGACTGGCAAAAGGATTTTCCATGTCAAACTCAAAAACTCAAACTCGCTTTGTTCTCGCATTTCCCATGACCATTGCGTTCGTCTCATTGGTGGGTGTAGTGGGGCTAATGGGCTGTGCTAAAAATGACACTGGATCAAACGTTGCCAAAGCAAAAACGACTTCAGAAAAAGCCGACGCAACAGAGCAATCAGCTGGGTCGGATGCGAAACAGGACCAACAGGCAAATGGGGCCGACTCGAAACTGACAGGACTTTGGCTTGGTGGAGGATTTCTCGACGAAGCGAAACTTCAGGCCAAACTGAACGCTCAAACACCAGACCAACAGAATCTAACCATCGCCCGAGCAAGGACTTTCCTTTCAACTGCGATGGCCATCGACTTTCGCAAAGACGGATCTGTTGAGAACGAAATTGAGTTGGTCACCACAGATGGCCAGACGATTCGTGAAGGCTCGACGGGTGCATGGAAAGTCGTCGAAGTCAAAGAAGGCGGGTTGATGGTCGAGACACAGGAAAATTTGGTCGACGGAACGATTTCAACCAATCGGGGATTTTATCAGTTCGACAACAACGATCAATTTCGGCTTGCTGTTCCGGTCAGCCCAGAACTGGAAGGCTGCAATGCAATGATGGTGTTCGCACGAAAAACGCTTAGCCCCCAACCCGTCAACATTGCCGAAGCTCCCAACGAGACAGAAAAACGCTGAGCCTAATGTTCATTTAGGCAGCTAATAGTCTGTGCTTTTTTTTCGCATGTTTCCGCTGGCGGGAACTGCTCGGCGACAGAATGCACCGGACGTTGTCAATGCACTACCGCTGTGAGACTTCGTAGGCTGCCCAAAGTGCGTTTGGGTTGGAAGCGAACAGCCGAGAGTACCCACAATTGCCGCAGATCCAGGCTCGGAGGCTAGAGACCTCCGCGCCCTTCATCAAGATCGCGTTCGGATTTCGATCAATGCGGACAGTCAGATTTGTATCGTGATCGTCGCCATCGTGGTCCACGATCATGACCGAAGGAATGATTTTGTCAGAGCCGCAGTTGGGGCATGTTCCGTGCGACTTGAGGACGGCATCCTTATCTGTGAGCTTATCGATCAACCCAGTTTCACCACAACTCCAACATTGGTTGTCAGCGTCTTCGTTTTCGTGACTACACTTTCGACATTCCCACACGTTTGTGTCCTCAAGTTAAATCCGCAGCAGAGTTCGTTAGAAAACCTGACCACCGCTGCATTTCTCTGTAGACGGAACATCATTCGGTTAGCCCATCCAAGCCTGCACGACGTTTTTTCGGCCTAGGCCGCTTTGTTGATCACGTCGGCGTTCAGTTTATTGTAGAGCGTTTTCAAACTGATTCCCAATTGTTGGGCGGCAGCCGTTTTGTTCCCGTTTAGCCTTTCCAACGTCGCATAAATCGTTTCCATCTCGATCTCTCGAAGAGACTTGCCACTGCTGGCCAAAGCGAGAGGAGACGTTGACCCTGAATCCAAATGAGGAAGATCATTTTCCGTGATCGGTACGCCATCACAGAGGATATGAGCGTGTTCGATCACATTGGCTAATTCACGAATATTTCCTGGCCAGCTGTGAGACTGGAGTGCCTTGAGTGCACCCGGAGTGAACGCATTTTGGAGCGAGCATTTGTCCGGGGCCATGGCAGGACGATGCCGGGCAAGCAAATGTTGAGCAAGCTGCGGGACGTCTTCCATTCGATCTCGGAGCGACGGAAGCTGAATTTCAAACGCATTAATTCGGTACATTAAGTCTTGTCGAAACTCCCCGCTGGCGACCATCCGAGGAAGCTCACGATGCGTCGCACAGACAATTCGAACGTCGACTTTGAACGGTTGATTTTCACCGACCCGTCGAATCTCTCCACTTTCAAGTACACGCAGTAGCGTTGACTGGGTGACCTTGGGCAATTCAGCGACCTCATCCAGAAACAGCGTCCCGCCATCGGCGACTTCGAATAGTCCCTGTCGGTGTTCGTCGGCACCCGTGAAAGCGCCTTTGCGATGTCCAAACAGCTCGCTTTCAATGAGATTTTCTGGCAACGCGCCGCAATTAATGGCGACGAATGGTTTGTCACACCGATCGCTTTGGTCGTGAACCGAACGAGCAGCAAGTTCTTTGCCTGTCCCCGTTTCGCCAACGATCAGAACTGTGGAATTGGTTGGAGCAACTTTTTCGATGAGTGCTTTGACACGCTGCATCGAACGATGATCGCCAACCATTTGAGGCTGACCTTCGACTCGTTTGAGCCTTAACTGCAGGGCTTGGATTTGGTTGTTCAATTCGCGGCGCTGAGCAACTCGCTGAAGCAGTGCTTTGAGTTCGACCAATTTGCATGGTTTTTGAAGGTACTCGAACGCGCCTAATCGCAGGGCTTCGATTGCGGTTTCCTGAGACCCTTTGCCGGTCAGCACAATCGCCTCGGTCATCGGAGCAAGTTCTTTGGCTCGGCGAATGACTTCGATCCCGTTCATGCCAGGCATGTCGAGATCCACAATCAGGCAATCGAACTGGCTGTTTTCAATTTCACCTACGGCGGTCGGTCCATCTGGACAGACGGTCACCGCGTGTCCCATGCGTGGAAGCTCAGCCGCAATCAATTCCTGCAAATGAATTTCGTCATCAGCGAAGAGGATTTTGAGCGAAGTCGTTTTTTTCTTTTTGTCAGGCTGATTTGGCATATTGCTTCTTTTCATTTTTTACCAGAGGTAAACTGACGGTGAATGAGGAGCCCTTGCCTGGGCCGCCACTGTGGGCGTAAATCCGTCCACCATGTTCTTCAATGATTTGATAAGTAATCGAAAGCCCAAGCCCTGTCCCCTGCCCGTCTCTTCGACGAGTAAAAAACGGCTCGAACAAGTGCTGGAGCACATCGGGAGTCATTCCGCAACCGTCATCGGTCACCGTCAACTCCGCGAAATCACCCGATTGTTTCAGTTCAATCTCTACCGTGCCACCTTCTTCGACGCTTCCGAGCGCGTTGGTAATCAGATTGAGCGCGACTTGTTTCATTTCTTGTTCATTGGCAACCGCGGAAATTGAACCTTCGGTGTGAAAAAGAAGGTTTCGGCCACGATATTTGCTAAGTGGTTTGACCATTTCAACAACCGAATCAATCACTTCAACCAAGTTGGTTGCGACCTTTTGAACGTCGCCCATTCGCGAGAAATCAAGCAAACCCGCCGTGATTCCTTTGCAGCGAAATGCTTCGTCTTGAATTCGACGAAGGTACTTTTTCATGTCCTCAATTTCGGAGTCGATTTCTTCTTGAGTGGTTCCAGCAACTGGATCGAGAATCTCTCTAATTCGGGATTCGAGCGATTCTGCCGACCAAGCGATCGTCGCCAAAGGATTATTAATTTCATGAGCGACCCCTGCCGCTAGA
Organism: uncultured Pirellulaceae bacterium; assembly: GCA_964595515.1. Classification (GTDB taxonomy): domain Bacteria; phylum Planctomycetota; class Planctomycetia; order Pirellulales; family Pirellulaceae; genus Mariniblastus. The sequence continues at coordinate 3,373 of CAZQQR010000205.1, read as the reverse complement.
AATCCAACACTCGCCATTTTTTCGCTGCGAACAACTTCTTTGGTACGCTGCTGAACCTGGCTGTTGAGATCTGATTTGATCTCCTGAAAATTCGACGTCATCGCGTTCATCGCTTCGGCTAACTCTGCGACTTCATCGTCTGTACCCAGTTCGATCCGATAGTCGTAATTTCCGCCAGCGACCTGACGTGACCCTTCGACCAGTGCCTCCAACGGTTGAATGATTCGTCTTCGAAACCGATGAATCAAATAGATAATCAAAAGGATGGCAGCTACGCCCAGCAAAATACTAGCCGTCATCCAAGCGTGATATTCTGTGCGAGCTCGCTCAGCAAAACTTGTCATCCGCTTCTGCATGAAAACAGGAATCTCAGTTGATAATCGTTGAAGCTCTGAAAGTTCATCCTCCAGCGGATTGAAGTTCAAACCATAATCGATTCCCGCCAGCCCGAGCCCAACGGATTTCGTGGCAAAGACCGCTCGGTTTCGATTGCTTTCGACCGCGAGTTTGATCCGGTCGAGCCGCGTTTCAAATTCGACAACAAACTCAAGCTCTTCTGTCTTTTCACCAATCCGGGGATCAATCGTTTGACAGTTATCAAGCTGAATTCGATAGTCTTCCAAAGCTAGATCAACCGACTGAAGTTTCGTTTTCAGCTCAAGTGGATCAACGCCTTGCCAGAGATCCTTAAAGATTAGCGAGCGTAATTCACTGACTTCGTGGCCAAGCTCCGCGGCTTTTGGGAGTTCCAACGAGCGCTCGCGAATACTTTTGGTCAGCTTGCGAAACTTCATCACGCCCTGCAAACTGGCAGCCGACAAAACGGTAATGACCACCAATAACATGATCACGCCGAAGTACATCTGAGATCGAATTCGCTTGGGCGAAAACAAATCAACCACCTTTGGGTGACTAGGACCAATTGCAATAGACAAAGACTTTCCCAAACTTCTCCGATCAAATCGGGCTGCCTCGAAATTAGGCTGCTTTGGGCGTGCAAAAATTACATGGTCCGAAAGAAGTCAGCAATGTCAGTTCGAACGGTAAATGCTGGCAAAAAGAAACTTACGAGCCAAAATCGGAATGGTTCGAAGTTTTTACGTTTGAGAAGCGAGCGCTTTTGCCTCGTTCGTAGATGGTGCTCGACAACACCATCGTCAAAAAATCAACGTAGCGGATGTCGTCAAGACTTCCGAAAACTATGTGGTCAGAAGTCAGCGGCCAGAACTCTTGACGAGTTCCGCTACTGAAAATCGAGCCAGATATCGATTCTAAAGATCAATCGAAGAACTGCTGGCATCGTGCTGGTTGCGTAGTTGATCCATCATAAAACTCAGTGCTCGCCCATAAGATCGAATCGATCCGGAGTGGTCTTTATTTTTGGTCGCTTCTTCAGCCGTTGAAATCAAGCTCTTGAGTTGAGGCCAATCGACTTTCCAATCCTCACGCAACGCACCCTGCTGAAGTTTGCGAAGCATCTCAGCGATTTGCTTGGCAAACTCGGAACTCGACGCACAACTGTACCGTGTGTAAGGTCCTTTCCCGAATCTTTGATTGGGCGAAACTTCCTCACCTTTATCGCCATTCATGACGAGCTGAACCAAGGCCCAAATCAAACCGCCGATTGCGATAACAGCCGGAACTAAGGCGGCTTGCCATGTCGAAACAAAGTAAAAAATAACGGCGAGCACAGCCGCAACTCCAAAAACACCCAGCGGAATCATCGGAATCGAACCGCCCGTTTTATCCCCGGACGACTTCGCGGAAGATTGAGAATTCCCGGTCGCAAGTTTCGGATGCGTGACTTTGGCGACAATCACAGTGATGTTGTCCGGACCGCCTCGCAAATTTGCAAGATCAACAAGCACCGAACAAGCTTCGTTGGGGGACATGTTCGCGAGTATCGATCCGATTTCAGTGTCAGAAACGACGCCCGTCAAACCATCGCTGCACAGCAAAAAAGTATCGCCAACCTGAATCGGAAACGGACCTTCCAGATCGACTTTGCATTCTGGATACGGTCCAAGGGAACGAGTGATGACGTTTTTGGGAACCTTGCCTTGACGTTCTTCTTCTGCCGTGAGTTGACCTGCGGCTCGCATTTCCCAGACAAGGCTATGGTCAAACGTGAGTTGCTCAATACGATTTTGCGAAAGCCGATAAACTCGACTATCACCAATGTGTGCGACAACAGCGCCCTGCGGCAAAAGACAGAGACAACTACAAGTCGTTCCCATGTTGTGGAACTCTTCGTTGGCTTGGCCGCGACGATGAATCTCGCTGTTGGCTCCCTCCACCGCCTGCTTCATTGCTTCTGGGGCAGAAATGTCGGAGTATTTCGGATAGAGATGTGGGATCTGGTCGATCGCAATTTTGCTAGCCAGCTCGCCAGCGGCGTGGGCTCCCATTCCATCAGCAACAATTAGCAAATGGCCTTTTCGTTGCCATTGATCCATCGTGCTGGCAAGCGAAATGGATAAATTGTCTTGGTTGGTCGTCCGCCGCATACCGATGTCACTGAGCGAAGCGACCTGGACATAGTCTTCCCAGTTTAAAAGGCTCTCGCTCATACTCTACAAATCAATGAAATCGGATTGGGTTCTAGCCAATATCTTAACCTGCCCATTGCCATAAAAAAGACTACAGGCTCGTTTAAATGACACGTTTTCGATCCGCACAGCCACGAATCACACATACATTCAAAATGAGGTTGAAGGTTAGCTGGGGATGATGGGGGCTAAATTTCAAAAAGACCAGCCGGGAGAGTCGTTGAAATCTCAAACCGGCCTATTCGGGCAAGGATTGGATCAGTAGACTCCGCCGTCAGTTCTCAAAACGGCACGACAAAAGCCGTAATTAAATTAATCGACAGTTTCTCAAGAAACTATTCGACGATTAAAGATGGATCAAGAAAAACTCACATCTCCCGTTCCGCTTTTTCTGGTTTTGATCACCATTTTGTCTACCGTGGCGTCGACCGGGTGCATAACTGCAAACGGAAGCGTCCAAAGACGGTTTATCGTCAGGACACAGCCCGAAGGTGCTTTTGTGACGATTGACCGTCAACCAATTGGCCTCACACCACTTTCGGTTCCCTATACCTATTCCGGTGTCCGGGAGTTTCAGATCGAAAAAGACGGCTACAAAACGATCAAAGTCCAACAGAATTTTTCGCCGACTTGGTACGAAAGATTTCCAGTGAGCTTCGTTACCGAGAATTTTTGGGGACGAGAACTGCGCGACGAACGTTTATTGGAGTTTCAACTGGAGCCCAAAACCCAAGTCCAAGAAAACTTGCTGATCGACCGAGCCAATGAGCTTCGCCAGAATGTTCAACGCGGGACCGTGACCGGGCCAGTACGTTAATCGCTCG
>CAZQQR010000204.1:0-10236 GCA_964595515.1 uncultured Pirellulaceae bacterium | reverse complement strand
CAAACGTTCAAGCCAAAGTACATCGTCCTACATTCCGTTCTAATTCTGATAAACAGCTAACTTACGCGTTTCAAAAACTGCGATCTTTCGGTTAAATTGGAACGTAAGTAAACAGACGTCGTTTTGAGCGTCAATACATTTTTGGAGTCCCGATCATGCTTCGAGTCTTTGCCACATTGCTGGCGATAGCGTTGGTTCCAGCGTTAGGATGTTCTCAAGAACCTATCAACAACGCGAATCAAAAATCCAACGTGGGAAACAAACCAGCTTCGTCTGTTCCCCAGTCCACAACCGGATCTCAGGACCCAGTTGCGCCCCAATCCGCATCCAATAAATCAGCAGTCAAGAAAGTCAAAAAAATGGAAACCGCTACCTTCGGGGCTGGGTGTTTTTGGTGTGTCGAAGCGGTCTTCTTGCGGCTCAAAGGCGTTGCGTCGGTCAAGTCAGGATACATGGGCGGCCAAGTCGACAATCCGACTTATAAAATGATCTGCACTGGCACCACTGGCCACGCGGAAGTCATTCAGGTCGTGTACGATCCAGAGGTGCTTTCTTTCGATACGTTGCTGGAAGTATTTTGGAAGACCCACGATCCGACCACTTTGAATCGACAAGGAAACGATGTCGGAACCCAGTATCGCTCTGCAGTCTTTTTTCATTCGGAAGATCAGCAAAAGAAAGCAGCTGGCTACAAAAAGAAGCTGAACGACGCAAAAGCGTTTCCAAAACCCATCGTCACAGAGATAACCAAGGCTTCGAAATTTTATGAGGCCGAAGCCTATCATCAGGATTTCTTCAACAACAATCCGAGTCAGCCATACTGTCGGGCCGTCATTCCTCAAAAACTTGAAAAGCTAAAACAAGTTTTTGCAGACAAGCTTAAGTAAGTTCAGCCCGACCTGATCGGTTTAGCTCACGATCTCGCGGCTGTGAAATCAAAAAGTTGTCGTTGTTCAGAGAAGCTTCGGCAATGACGTTTTGATTTTGTTTAAATTGATTTTGCGGAAACGCAGTCCGATGAACCCTACTTCAGAATCTTAAACGGGTTACAATCGTCTTTATGACGAGCCCCAACCAAAACGCTAATTTTGAAACGACACACTGGAGCCGGGTGGTGTCGTCGCGGGAACAGGACTCTGATATTCGCCGGCATTCTCTGGGTGAACTATGCGAATCCTATTGGTATCCGCTGTTTGCATTTCTTCGGCGGAAAGGAAACTCACCTGACGCCGCTGCTGATTATGTGCAGGGGTTTTTCGTTGAATTGGTCGACAAGAACTTTCTGGATGCGGTCTCACCGGAAAAAGGACGTTTTCGATGGTTCTTGATGTCGGCTATCAATCGATTTGTTTCCAAGCAAGTTGAAAAACAGTCTGCTCAAAAACGTGGTGGTGATCGCCAATTTTTTTCGCTGAACATTGAAACGGCCGAGCAGCGGTATCAGCTTGAACCGACCGAAGGCTGGACGCCCGAGAAACTGTTTGATCGCCGATGGGCCCTGACCGTTCTTGAGCAAGCTTTGGCTGAACTCAAACAACGTCAAACGGATAAGGGTAAACTGGAACTTTATGAAGCCCTTCGGCCGACCCTTTCTGGGGTCCCAATGGCCAACGCGGAGTACGCGGAAATCGCCCAGCGATTCCAGATGTATGAGGGAGCGGTCAAAGTGGCGGCTCTGCGGTTGCGTCAGAAATATCGGGACATCATTCGTGAAATCGTGGGGCAGACTGTGGCGGAGTCCAACCGTGTATCTGATGAAATCGACGAACTATTTAAGGCTTTGAGTGGGTAAAAAGCAGGCAAAAAGAAATTTTGGCTTTTTCTGTAACCGGATGATGTTTTTCCGGATTCATTGGTAGAGCAGAATAGAACCAACGATCTGAGAAAGCTATGAATATCCCTAATTGCCCTCAATGCGGAACCCAAATCAACAACGACCTTCCAGGGGGGCTTTGTCCATCCTGTCTGATGGCCGTTGCCCGGCAGTCTCAGCCAAATCCCGGGCCTACCCAAGCGATGCCGCATGCGATCCCGACTCCTGCGATGGAAGAGATCGCCAATCTTTTTCCAGAACTGGAAATATTGGATCTCGTTGGCCGGGGAGGAATGGGTGCGGTCTACAAAGTTCGGCAAAAGAACCTCGATCGAATCGTCGCCCTCAAAGTTTTCCTTTATCGCTCTGATGATCCGGAATTTGCTGCTCGATTTCAACGAGAAGCACGCGCCCTCGCAAAACTTCGTCATCCCAACATCGTTTCGGTTCACGATATTGGTAAACGCGAATTCCTGCACTACTTGATCATGGAATTCGTGGATGGAGTGAACTTGCGGGAGTTGACTCATGAAGAAAGGCTAAAACCCGAAGTCGCCTTGCAGATGGTTCCGCAGCTTTGCGATGCATTGCAATATGCTCATGATCAAGGCGTCATTCATCGCGACATTAAACCAGAGAACTTGTTGCTCGATGTGAACGGCAATATCCGTATCGCTGATTTCGGATTGGCAAAAATGACCGGCAACGTCAACAACGGAACCTTGACGCACACCCAGCAAGTCATGGGGACATTGAACTACATGGCTCCTGAACAACGAGAGCGTCCGACCGAGGTTGACCACCGGGCGGACATTTATTCTTTGGGAGTCGTGATTTATGAATTGTTGACGGGAGAGTTACCAATCGGCCGCTTCCAACCTCCCTCCAGCAAGTCTTCGGTTAAGACGGAACTTGACGAGGTCGTCATGCGGGCTTTGGAAAAAGAACCGGAGCGACGGTACCAACAAATCAGCGACTTTGGATCCGGTTTCCAAAATTTTGGAGCGACGGGACAAGAAGCAAGTGCGGCTTATGCTCCAGCAGTATCACAAGCAGGCATGGTGGGCGGTAACCAAACAGCCCAGTACGCCGGATTCCGGCAACCGCTTCCACCAGTCAAAAACAATTACGAAGAGCCTCGCGGTACGCGATGCATGATCACGTTGATGAGTGGTCGCGAGAAAAAAGGCAACTGGCGACCGGGCGACAAGCAATTGGTATTCACGATGATGGGCGGAACGTGTCTTGATTTGACGGAGGTACAGGAAAAGCATGTTGATCTTACTTTGTTTACGTTGATGGGTGGCACTGAAGTCATTGTTCCCCGCGGTTCAACGGTTGATCTCGATGGCTTTATTGTGATGGGTGCAACCGAAGACGACTCGCGCGGCCCACGCGATCCGAACGGTATGCGAGTTAGGATCCGATCATGGGGTGCGATGGGCGGAACCGAAGTTCGGAACTCGACGATCTCCGAAACACGCGTAGCCGCCGTGTTGGGCTCAAAAGCTGAGGATTTTGAGCCAGGAATCGTGAGAGAGTCATTGGTGATGATCTACAAAACGATTTGCATGCTCCTAACGATTGCAATCCCGATTGTTTTCGTCGCGGGTCATTTCAGGTTAATTGATAACCGTGAAAGCCAAATGTTCGGAATATTGACGGCGATCGTGGCCGGATTATTTTGGTCACAGCTCAATTACTTTCGCCGGTTGATCGGTGCGGGCCCCGAAAATGATGACCGTGCTTCGATGCAATCATATTACGGGGTCACCTGGGTTGGTGCAATGATTCGAAGTCTTGGGACGATGGTCGGATTCGCGGTCCCAATTTTATTCGTCATCGACCACTTCGAGCATGAGCCTGAACTAAAGTTCGCTGCGATTGTTTGCGGTATCGTCTCCGTTTCCATTTTTGTATTCGCGGGCAAGCTGGACGAAATGTTGTTTGGCCGAAAGAAGATCTGAGAACTACGCTGAGCGTTACGGACTTACCCAAGTCCGAAAAACGGCTAGAATCAACAGGATGATTAACAGGCTTGCGATTTTTGGTGTTGGATTGATTGGTGGCTCGTTAGCCCTCGCGCTTCGTGAGAACGATTATGTGAAAACGATAATCGGTTGTAGCCGAAACAGGGAGCACTTACAAAAGGCCGTTAAGCTCGGTGCGATCGATGAATTCACGCTTGATCCAGCAGAAGCAGTCTCCAGCGCGGACATGGTGTTGTTGGCAGTCCCAATGGGTGCCATGGAAAAAGTCTTAGGCACGATTGCTGGTCATTTGTCACCTGGCGCCGTTGTTACTGACGCTGGGAGTAGCAAGGCGAGCGTTGTTGCGGCGGCTGAATCTGTGTTTGGCGAACTGCCATCGTTCTTTGTTCCTGGTCATCCAATCGCTGGCCGCGAAAAAAGCGGTGTCGAAGCTGCGCTGGCGGATCTCTACGTTGATCACAAAGTCATCTTAACTCCGCATCCAAACACTTCAGCCTCTGCGATTGAGCGTGTAACAAAGATGTGGCAGGCTGCTGGAGCCACCGTCAAAACGCTGGGCATTGAGCAACATGATTTGGTTTTGGCGGCAACCAGTCATCTACCGCATGTGGTTGCTTACTCATTGGTCGATACGATTTCCAAGACCGAATATGTCGAGCAGATATTCGAGTACGCCGCCGGTGGGTTTCGCGACTCATCCAGAACAGCATCAAGTGATCCGGTGATGTGGCGAGATATCTGTTTGGAAAACAAGACGGCGATCCTTGACGTACTTGCTGACTTTGAAGCCAACTTTTCCCAGCTTCGAAAGCTGATCGAAGAATCCGACTCGGACAAATTGCTTGAGATTTTTACTCATGCGAAAACGGTACGTGATGCAAATGTAATGAAAGCCCGCCCAAAGAAATAGTAATGCGAATTAGCCACGCCAACATCGAAAGAAACAAATGATTCGTCACACCGTCATGTTTACTTTAAAGCACAAGTCTGATTCATCGGAAGAAAAAGACTTCTTGGATTCTGCCCTTGTTCTAAAAGCAATTCCAGGCGTCAAGAAATTCGAACGACTAAAACAAGTCAGCGAAAAGTGCGACCACGCGTTCGGTTTTTCAATGGAATTCGATACTCAGGCTGACTATCAAACTTACAACGACCATCCAGACCATGTTGCGTTTGTTAACGACCGTTGGATTCCGGAGGTCGCGTCGTTTCAAGAGATCGACTACGAGTTATACGATTAAAAAGCGGTCAAACATTTGCTTGACCGCTCGATGACGCGAAGATTTCAGATCTTAGTTTAGCTTAGCTTAGTTGAGCTTAGTTGAGCTTGGAGGTTGACTTCTTGATGAGGCCGATCAGAAAGAGCAAGATTACGGAACCGATTGTCCCACCAATAATCTCATTCACAAACGCGACATCAATCAACCGAAGGCTCCCGAAAAGAAACGAGAACAGTGCAGCACCCACGACACCAACGATGATGTTTGGAACCAGCCCCATTCCATGCCCTTTCATAAATTGTCCAGCCAGGAATCCGCAGATCGCGCCGATGACGACAGTGATTAGAATTGCAATTGGGTCAATTGCTCCGATTAGTAACATTTCCATCATTCGAACACCTTTTTTGTATGGGAGCTATTTTGGCTACCCGTGTAAGTTCAGCAAAATGCCACAAAGCTGTGGCGACCCTTTTAGTATTTGAGTCAAGCCGCAAAAATCCACGAAATTTTTCGCCCTTACAAAAGTTTCGTTTTGAGACAAAACAAGACAGCAACCAACAACTCTGCGCTGGGGATTCCTCAAACGAAATCACCCTGTCGTTCATTTTGAGAATTCCATTTCTTATTGAGACGAGAAAAAGCTTTGATGGAAAGTTTCGTAAGTCAGACAATATTTGATTTGCCCGGCGAAGTAACGAGCCTTAAAAATGTCGAATATCGTTCTACTGAGTCGCAGTTAAAAAGGATGTGCAGGCGGTTCTGTGTGCAGGCGATTCTATAAATCAGTGGTGAAAGCGAATTGAATCATGGATGAGTGGTATTCCATTGGTGGGTTTAACGACCCGATGAGTAGTCTTTCGCATTTGGTGGGCACGGTCATCTTTTTCGTTTTTTCGATCTTCCTACTGCGTAGCTCATGGCATAGTCGAAAATCATTCTGGTTTTGTTTGCAGTTTTCCTTCGCGACACTTTTCTTGCTTTCGATGAGTTTTGTGTTTCACATGATGGCGGTTGGAGGGATCGCCCGTGACGTGATGCTCAGACTCGATGTTGCCGCGATTTTTGTCTTGATCGCCAGTACGTTTACGGTGATCCACGGAATTCTGTTTGACGATTGGCGGCGTTGGTCAGTGATTGTGATTTTGTGGACAATCACCATTGTCGGCGTGACGTTGAGGACGATATTTTTTCACAGTATTCCGGCGATTCTTGGTGATGGGATCTTCTTATTGATGGGCTGGATTGGGGCTTTGTCTTCTTGGTTGCTATACAAAAAATTTGGCTGGGCTGCGGTGCGACCGGTTCTATCTGGAGGAGCCTTGTACACCATCGGCGCGATCATCAACGGAATTCAGTGGCCAATTTTTATTAACAAAGTTTGGGGGCCGCACGAGACGTTTCACTTTTTTGTTTTGGCTGGACTGGGCGTCCATTGGGCCTTCGTTTGGAACATCGCGGATGAGTCGTTCCAGCGAAGACATTCAGAACGTACAGAACGGCGTTTAGCTTTGAACGCTTTAAACGTCGATTGATTCCAATTGTGCGCTGATGTTTAGCGCGGTAGGCGTTTCGCCTAATACGTAACCATGTTCAATGGGTTAGACTAATGTTTAACATGATGCCCATCTGACTCCGACTTTCGTTCAGAGCAAATGCATCGTACCAGTCAGGACCAAATACATTGAAGATAACCAGCATTTTTGCCCACAGCGTAAAATTACCCTTGAAAGAGGGTTCCTATAAATGGTCTGGCGGAAAATCCGTTTCCATTTTTGATAGTACGATTGTCGGCGTGCGAACAGATACGGGGCTGATTGGCTATGGCGAAGTTTGTCCGTTGGGCCCCTTTTATCTTCCCGCTTATGCCGAGGGAGTACGAGCCGGAATTCGCGAGCTTGGTCCGCACCTGATCGGCATGGATCCGCGTGAGTTGGGCGTGTTGAATCATCGGATGGACGCCGCCTTTAAGGGGCACCCTTACGTTAAATCCGGAATCGATATCGCATGCTGGGATATTCTTGGCAAAGCCACCGGACTACCCGTTTGCCAATTGATGGGCGGGCGATTCGGTGAAGGAGTTCGTCTCTATCGAGCGATCTCGCAAGTGCCTCCCGATGAGATGGCGGCAAACGTTGCTGAGTATCGCGATCAAGGCTACACAAGATTCCAGCTAAAAGTCGGTGGTGACCCTGACACTGACATTGAACGTATTCGCGCTGCCCGAGCAGTGCTTCGCCAATCCGATCGCTTGGTTGCTGATGCAAACACTGGCTGGACACAACACGAAGCCATGCGCGTGGTGCGTGCAGTAAAGTCATTGGATGTCTATATCGAACAACCTTGTTTGACTTACGAAGAATGCCTGGCGATCCGGCGCAGCACCGACCATCCATTTGTCCTGGACGAAAACGTTGACTGCTTGGAAATGCTGCTGCGAGCAAAACGTGATTTGGCGATGGACGTTGTCAATTTAAAGATCAGCAAACTTGGTGGTCTGACGAAAACCAAACAGCTGCGTGACCTTTGCGTCTCGATGGGAATCGCGATGACGTTAGAGGACAGTTGGGGTGGCGACATCACGACTGCTGCAATCGCACATCTAGCCCATAGCACCCCCGAAGAATTTCGTTTCACCTCGACGGACTTTAACAGCTACGGCACAGTGAGCATTGCCGATGGCGCTCCTCAACGTGAAAACGGCTTTATGGCTGCCAGTACAGAGCCAGGACTCGGCATCACTCCAAAAATGGACGTTCTCGGAGATGTCGTTGTGGAGATAAAATAGGATGAAATTCGCTGTTGGAGTTGCGATAGCCTTAGTTGTTTTTACGGCGACCGGTGGCTTTGCTCAGGAGCAAACACTGACGTTGCAATTGCTTCAAGAATCGCCGGAAAAGCTTGCGTTAGAGGCACGAGAATCGGGAAACATCATTCGTGGTGCCATTCTTTTTCGCCAGGGCAACATCAACTGCGCCAAATGTCACGAATCTGACTCCCTCGCCCCGGACCTTAGTCGCCTAGGCGAAAACGTAACCGACACGTCGCTCGTCGAGTCGATTCTTGCGCCGTCCAAGGCCATTTCAAAAGGCTATGAGACAACGAACGTGCAAACCGGTGATGGTCGCGTGCTGATCGGCGTTGTTGCCAGCCAGAACGACGATTTTATCTTGCTGCGTGACAATCAGGATGTCGAAAAGCTACACAAAATCTCCCGTGCAGACATCCAGGAAATAAGACCCGGAAAAGTCTCCAGCATGCCTGACGGTTTGGTCAATCAAATGTCTGGTCGGAAACAGTTCCTCGATCTTTTGCGATATGTCATCGACCTTAAAGAACGTGGGCCCACAAAAGCAAAACCCGCAAATCAAATTGCTCCTCCGCGAGAGCTTACCCCCGAACTCAAAGGCATGGTGCTGATCCGGGAAAAAAACTGCACCGCGTGTCACGACGCGTCTTCCATTGATTCTCTTCCGGCGGTCCATCATGGTCCCAACCTGAAGTGGTCTGCTCGGCGACTTAATCCACGGCATCTTGCTCGGTTCATTGAAAACCCTCAGCAGTCCAAACCGGGAACCAACATGCCGGCGCTGATGGAGCATTTAGACGGGCCCGCCAAAAAAGCCGCAGCTGAAGCGATTGTGCATTATTTGGTTTCAATCGCCGGCAACGAGTATCAACCATCGTCGAGCGGTTCAGACAAAGAAGCAATTGAGCGCGGTCGCAATCTATTCCACAGTGTTGGCTGCGTGGCCTGCCATTCTCCTCGTGACGAAAACGGGGCAGAGCAGGTTTTAGATGATTCGGTTGCGATGGGAAATCTTGCCAACAAGTACGATTTTAAAAGTCTGATTGAGTTTCTTAAAGACCCACATGTCGCTCGACCAAGTGGACGAATGCCGAACATGCAATTGACTCATCGCGAGGCTCAGGATCTTTCTGAGTACCTTCTTCAATCCCACGACGACGCAGATTCTGGTGCTGAACCGTTATGGACCGTCGACCAAAAAATGGCAGGGCGTGGCAAAGTGATTTTCAAAGAGTTGAACTGTGCCAATTGTCATGCGGGCATTGTGGATGCAGCCGCTTCATCATCGAAAAAACTGGCTGATGCGAACGTTGACCGAGGCTGTCTGTCTTCTGATCAGGGAAATTGGCCGAACTTCGCTTTTTCGAGATCGGAAACGGCAGACATCAAAGCCGCGATCGGGAGCGGACTTAAGCCTTTGGACCAACAACAAACGATCGACTTCACCCTGGCGTCCTTCAATTGCACCGTCTGCCACAGTCGGAATAGTCTTGGTGGAGTCAACCAACAACGCCGACAACATTTTCAAACTACAAATCTGAACCTTGGCGAACAGGGAAGGATTCCTCCGACGCTTACTGGTGTCGGTGCGAAACTAAAATCGAAATGGATGCGAGACGTTCTGGTTAATGGACGTACCGTTCGGCCCTACATGAAGACCCGCATGCCTCAGTATGGCGAAGCGAATGTTGGTCATTTGGTGGAACTGTTTGGGAAGGCGGACAATCTTCCTGAAACAAAATTTGCTTCCTTAAAAGATGTCAAAGATCCTCACAAGATTGGGCTCAATATCGTTGGTAATCGGGGGCTCAATTGCGCCGCCTGTCACACTTATCGGTACAAAAAAGCCGACACGATGCCCGCAGTCGACCTGACAGAAATGGCTGAGCGTCTCAAAAAGGACTGGTTTTATCAGTACATGCTGGATCCGCAAACATTCAGCCCCAACACTGTGATGCCGTCATACTGGCCAGGCGGGAAGGCGCTGCGAGCCGACATCGCTGGGGCTCCAGAAGATCAGATCGAAGCCATTTGGCAGTATTTGCTAGATGGTCGTCAGGCGAGGGCGCCAGCTGGTGTCATCAAAGAGCCTTTGGAAATCGTCGTCACTAACGAAGCAAGAATGTTGCGGCGGCAGTATCCAGAAATTGGCAAACGTGGAATCGGAGTTGGTTATCCCGGCGGCGTGAATCTGGCTTTCGACGCCCAGCAAATGCGACTAGCAACGATCTGGAGAGGGAAGTTCGTCGATCCGGCAGCCGCTTGGTACGGGCAAGGCAGCGGCAATGTTCGCGCGATGGGGCGACCGATCCAATTGGCCCAGGGGCCTGAACTTTTCGATGCGAACACCCCTGTAGAACTAAATTTCAATCGCTCGCCCGTGCATCAATTTAAAGGTTACTCTCT
>CAZQQR010000203.1:3042-10264 GCA_964595515.1 uncultured Pirellulaceae bacterium | reverse complement strand
ATTTCTTCGGTCTCTAATTCTCCCGCATCATCCCGGCCGAATCCTCGTTGACTGACAACGATCGATTCTTCGAACTGAGCAAGGCCTTCGAGCATGGCTTCGTAAGGAATGGCTTGAGGAGAATTTTCCATCGCCTTTTCCGAGATCGGAATGTGAAACGACTCGGTAGGTTGGCGGAATTCTGATTGACCATCCAAGAGTTGGTCTTCGTAATCACAGATCTTTTCATCCATGATTCGATGCATTGCCCAGAGAGCAGCACCTTCAACGTCGCACGCGCTGATTACAAAAGAAACGTTGCCTGATTGAACGTAATACTTAGCCATTTTAGAGTCTCCTAAAAGTGTTTCAGGGTGACGCTAAGTCGCGTCGTTTCCCTTACACTTTTTTTATCGCAGTCGCGTTGACTCGTTCGGTCAATCGCAGATCGGGTATTGAAAAAGGTTGTTTTTTGCGAATCCGATCCGTGTTTTCGCCACGACTACACAAGACACTCCGTTCGTGATGCGTTCGTGCTTAAACATAGCACTCCGTTGCCAGCAGTCCGTTTGGTTCTGTACTTTTGATAGCAGACGCCATTGTTTCGCGTCCGATTGTCATAGCTGTATTACCTAAGAAAGAACGCGAAAGTTCGATCCTTCTGCGGCTTTTGTGAACAATCCGCAAAGTTTAACAATGGGGTGAATTGAATGTTTGCTGCCTCGCAAGAGAGAGCCCCAGTTCATTTACAGCCGCTTAAGAACAGTGCCGTTCAACAAACTTTAATTGTCCTGAATGTCAGAACGATCAACCAACAAAACAAACGCGGGAGGGTCGTGCTTCAGGCACGGGGAGGGCTTTAGCGGCAAATGATTTTTGATTTCGAAAACAACTTACCCTCTCCGCCGCTGAGACGGCGACTCTCCCAAAGGGGGGTCTTCCGAGAATTTAGTGGCTGAAAATCAGCTCATGGTAGTGGGATTCGCCAGAATTCCTTTTAGAGCTTCAATCATTCGACAACAGGATTTCTTGGCGAAATCCACTACATTCCCGGCCAGCCACTAAATCCCCCGAAGAGCCCCCAAAGGGAGAATGATTCATGAACTGTTTCATTGACCGGTGTTGCGGTTGAGAAAGAGCGTGCCGTCACAACGATTCTTGATGTTTTGAATTCGGAACTCTCAACCAGTTTCGATACGGTCACCGTTGCCTACAGAGCGACATTGGGCCCAACAGGCCTGTCCAATTCTAAAAACGCTTTGCGAAATGTTTTCAGATCGATCATCTCGCCAAAATGTTTGAAGACCTGTGAGTGAACAATCGATTCGTTGTGAATCAGGAAAGCTCCGGGACTTCGCATCGTATTGCCTTGCGGCATCCCCAGCCCAAACCGGCGAGATTTCCAGAATGCTTTCCAGATTCCAGGTTTAAGAAACTGCAAGAGCGAACCGTTATTGATTTCGAAGGCTTTGTAAAGAATCTGCTGGGGATCTTGGATACTGAATGCGTCCGGCCAATTCTTTTCGAAGAAGGCATTGGCTTTGTCTGCTGTTCCCATGTTGACCAAAATCAGTCTTGGAAACGGCTGACCGTTTTCGACTTCTTCCTTCAGGTGGACCACCTGTTGCCGGCAAAATGTTCAGCCAAGATGCCGGATGAAAGCGAGCAGCGTCGGATCGGAGCCGAGAACTTCGCGAAGTGTGCTTCCTGGTAGATTTCTTGTTTCGACGCTTAAATCCAGAATTGAATCGTCAATTGATTTGTCGAAAAGCGTCATCTTAATTCTGCTCTCTTCGGTCATCTCGGTGGTCTGCTTCGGTCTTTAAAAAAGCTTGGTTTTTAAAGCGGCTATTAATTTGGTTTGATTCTTCGTTTCGTAATTTACGGAAGTGCCAAATCCCCAGACTGGCCCAGGCCAATTTGCGTCGCCGGTGGAACGGGCAACAACATGAATATGAAGTTGCCGAACAACGTTTCCAAGCGAACCGGAATTGATTTTTTCGCAGCCAGTGATTTGTTTTAGAGCCGTGGCACAGTCGAAGGTGTCCGCTGTAATCGCGTTCAACTCATCAGGATTGAGGTCATGCAGTTCCTCAGCGCCGGGTATCTCGGGCACAAGGATTAACCAAGGCCAACGCGCATCGTTAATGATACGGATTTGGCAAATCCTGAGATTTCCGATCAGAACGCTGTCTTGTTCCAATCGTTGGTTAAGAATGAATTTGGTCAACTCGTTTTCCTTTGGGCGCACAGACGCAATTACATCAAGCAGTCAACTCAGGCTCGGCGAACAACTAGTGTTTCTTCACAACTAAATATTAGGATTAACCGTAGTGGATGAGGTTACGAATCCTTGCGTTTGTTGGCTCGAAAGGACTCGTAGCCTCGTCCACTACCCCAAGCTTTACCTATGACTGACCTCTAGAAATCTTTGTAATGGAAGACGATACAAGCCAAACCAAGCATTGCGACCATGAAGATCAGTCCGCTCCATAGTGGACTGAATGGATCAGTGCTCTTTGGCACTCGAGTCAAATCGACGTTGCGGTCGTACTTTGAGTCACTGGCTGCCGAAAGATGGCTGACGACACGGTAGAACTCACTTGGTTTAGGACAGATTGTGTAGAAGGGCTTTACGACATACCGATAGGCTTTTTCAAGAACCGTTCCGCCCGGCGAAAACGTTTGTTGTTCAGTCATCGTTTCAGGATCGTATTGGGTCACGCGATCGGAACGGTCAACGACCCAAAGGCTGTTGTCTTGGAAACCAAAAGCCGAGATCGTTCCCTGGCCACCGACAGCAGCCTTTGACATGCTTGAATCGTTTTCGGTATCCAAAATCCACAAAGTCTGGTTGTTGCATAATAGGCCGAACCACCTGCCGTTTTTGGAACCACGGAGTGTTTGCATCGCGAACTGCGTTTCGGGCAAATACCCTTGTTGTTCTTTCATGGTGGTGGCATCAATTGAGATGATCTGGCCGTTGCCGACCGCAATGATGATCGTGTTGCCTTGGTAGGCGAGCTTGCAACGCATTCTCGCCGTCGCACCCGTGTCGATTTCAACGGAGCGACTTTTTTCGTACTTGCCATCTTCCATGGCAAATATATGCACCATGTGACGGTTGTTGCGGTAATTAAAAATTGCAATCTCGCCGTTGCTTTGGTTGTAATCGACATTGCCTCGGCGTTTGACTGTTACCGGGCGAGCTGGGCCGAGTTTTTGAACGCGATCGGCGATCTTTTGTTTTCGAGTGATTTTAGGTTTGGTGGATTGTTGATCATTTTGGCTCTTAGGATCTTCGTCGGTTTCTTTGTCTTCCGAAACTTGGGTTTCAATATCGTTTGCTGGTTGCGTCTTTTTCGAACCACCTTGTTTTTTCGTCTCAGGCTCTAAGGCTTCGTCAGGAATTTGATCGTAAGGCAGATTGGAAATCCTGCCGTTTGAAGTAACAAAGAGCAGTCCCTCTGCTGTTTCAAACATCGCCATCAGGTCTCGAGGGAACCGGCCAATCTTTTTGAACTTCATCGTGTCCGCGTCTGCAACGTGGAATTCTTGATGGTTAATTCCAAAAGGATTGACTACCGAAAATGCAGGAGCATAAACCCGATTGGTGGTTTCGTCGAAGACGGGTGAAAGCCGAAGGTCGTCTTCCATTAACACGCCAAACCAAGTCGCAACACCGATCGCCTGTTGTTCTTCGAATTGAAGTTCTGCTTCGGCACCTGGGCTCCAAGCGTTGGCTTTGATGCTGTCGGTTGAGAGCAGGCTTCCGACCGCATTCACCGCCACGAGTTTTTCACCGACTGGCGTTACGTCGACAACCTGAAAATTTTGTGTTCGCGTGTGGAGGAAGCCGTGAATGGATCCCACGCCAAAACAAATCGCCCAAAACAGCCCCGTAACTACGATTGCCATGATGGCGCTTCGGTACGTCAAACCGACGAGAGAAGAAATCGAATAGTAGATTGCAAAAACGAGGATGTAGAGCGGGATACTCCACAAGAAAGCTTTGTCCCAAATCCCCAGTCCGAGTCCAAGCCAAAGCCAGACTCCCAGGAACAAGTAAACCGCACAAAGTGCAATGAACGAGCAACCTCCGATGAACTTGGAAATATACAATGCTGATCGCGAGATGGGTTTGCTGAGTAGTAAGTTCAAAGAGCCGGGATCAAAAGTTTCCGGGATGATATTGGCAGTGACCAAGATCGCGATCAACAAACCAAGTGAGAGGACAAATTTGTCAAACACATACGGGATGACGAGGCTCACGCCAGTCTTGAATTGTTGCCGCGTTGCGCTGGAGGAGAGAAACTCCAATTTCCAAACCGCAAAATAAAAATCCATCGCGGTTGGCGACCCGGCTTCGATCGTTGCTGGAAACGAATTGGATATCAACAGTCGGTTAAGCCGACGTGACCGCTCTTCGTTCAAGGACTCAGGTCCTTCTTCGATTAATTCTTCGGCTTCGGTTGGCAGCAGACGGTCTTTCCAAGTCTCTTTGTCGTAGAACGTTGGGTCTTTGATGATTTCGTTAAGGTCTTCGATGACGCCTAACAGCGTTTGAAGGTCTGGATTGCCTGGTCCGCGAGATTGCTTCGGCTCATCGCCGTCATTTTTTGCATAAATTTCAAGCATCCCGTCTCGAGATTTGGTGGGAAGCCGTTCCCAAATACGTTTGACGTCCGGACGTGAGTCTTTCTTTTCGACGAGCTGAGTTACGAGCAGTCGCGGGTTCTTGACGTGTTCTCCAAACTGGATCTTCCAGTCCATCACTTCTCGCAGATGAATCGGAGCGAGAACCAACAGGAGGATGGTAATTAGACCTAGCAGTACGTAGAGGACGCGCGAGGCTAGCGCGGCCCGAAATGAGTCGATGATGATTGCAAGATACGGTCGCATCGTTGGTCCTGTTAGTTTTTCGAAGACTGTTCGTCGACAATTTGAAGAAACGCGTCTTCGAGTGAAACACGTCGGCGCTCAAGTGAGATTAAGCTAATTTTCTCGGCTCGTAGTCGATCAATAAGATCATCGACTTGGGATTGTTCATCTAGTTGAACCGAAACCCCAAACTCATTCCCAGTTTTTGACTTGACCTCAAAATCAAGTCCTTGGAAACATTCGTTGACTTTGATCGGATCTCCGATGATGCGAATCTCAACGGCTGACGGATCAGACTCAGCCAATCCAGCGGTTTCAATTCCGTCGACAGCCTGCTGAGATTGAGCTTGTTCTCTTACAAACTGCCCGATCTCGCTGACTTCGCCGCAGTATCGCAGATTGCCTTTGTCGAGAATGGCAACCCGCTGGCAAACCATTTCGACTTCTTGGAGCAAGTGACTGTTGAGGAACACCGTTACCCCGCGGTGTTGAAGCTGCCGAATAATTTCTCGCATTTCTGCTCTAGCTCTGGGATCAAGTCCGTCCGTTGGTTCATCCATCACAACCAATTGCGGATCGTGTAGCAGAGCCTGTGCGAGCCCAAGCCGTTGCAGCATTCCTTTGGAGTATTTCTTGACGCCATCTTTCGCTCGACCGGCGAGACCAACCAGTTCCAACAGCTCACCACGCTTTTTTCGAACCGCTGTTGATGGAACGTTGCTCAGGTTTCCGTACAGCTCGAGCGCTTGATAACCGGTCAAGTGTTGAGGGACGCGGAGATGCTCGGGAAGGTAGCCCACGAGTTTTCGGCCTTCGCGACTGCCGGCAGGAAGCCCGAGCATGTCGGCATCACCGCCAGATTTGCGAATAATACCCAGCAAAATTTTGACAAGAGTCGTTTTGCCTGCGCCATTAGGACCAAGCAGCCCAAAGATCTCACCCCGATTTACGGAGAGCGTGATTCCTTTGAGAGCTTCGAATTTTTTTCGAAAAACCAATCCTTCGGAATACGTTTTTCGAAGGTCGTTGACGCTAATCGCGAGGTCGCCATCATAGCCTTTTGACGGTTTCTGCTCAGAATCTTGGATCATGCTTTGATTGGTCGAAATGGTCGACCGTTTGCCATTGTTTTATCAGGGTTTGCAATGCACGATTGTACTCTTTAATAACCACAAATGTTTCACCCAAGGCGACATTGTGGGCGAACTGGCTTGGGAACGAATGCACGCATGAATCAGCAAACTCCAGACGATAAATCTTCTCTCGATAGCCAGCGATTGAGCGAACCGGAAACCCTGCTGTTTGAGACTTCGCCTTATGGAAGTATTGATGCGATTGTTGAGCATGATGGGCAGTCGGTCTATTTCTATCTCAATGGAAACCGGCCGGATCAAAAAAATCTGTTTGGAACGCGTGCATGTTGGGTAAGGAATATTGCCGAAGCTCCATTGGTCATTAACAAGAGCCACATGAAAGACGGCATTCCTCCAATGCTGCCTAAACCACATTGTGTATTTCGCGATCCTCAGCCGATTCCTGAAGGTCTTTCGGTGATCTGGTTCGAGGAAGGCAACGGGGCGGCGCTGATCGAAACGTGTCCCGAGACCAATATCGAAACAACACTTTCAGTAATTCCACCATGGAGTGGGCTGGAAGGATTTCATGGCTATGCCAATGCATGTGCGACCGAAAGCCCGCTGGCTTGGCCGATGCCCGACAATCCGTCGTTGGATCGACGAATAAAACATGCGGACGAATTTTGGAAGCAGTTCGAGTCTGGCACCGATCCGTTTTCAACGCTTCAACCGTCTCTTTTAAAAGTCTACGACAACAAGTTTGGTTCCAACCTGCCGAATGATGACCAGCGGACCTACTACGCGATTGACGGACAGCAATTTCCTCCACGCGGAATGGTTCAGTACCGGGACGCCAAGGGGGCGACGTTGGTTACCGTTGGCATGTCGCTTTGTCCTCAGCCGGCTGTTGAAATTTTCACCAACGATCCCAGCAATTGGCGGCGGATCGAATTAGCGATTCGAGTCGATGGTGAATTATCGGAATCGGACCTTGAGCGGATTGGTGGCAGCGTCAGTCAGCTGGCAAGTTTCCCATGGCGGAATTTTACTTGGCTGGGTCCGGGACATACTTGCGGATTTGGAAATGCAATTGAAGGTCATCCGTTCGTGCTATTGGTTCACGATCATCGGTTGGCGAAAACGGAAGAAGACGAAGTTCCAATTCCAGATTTTCGCAGCGATCCCGTGAATTTGTTATGGATGATCCCGATCACGGAATCGGAGCGGACTCGGCTTCAAGAGAAGGACTTAACAGCAGACGAGATTGTGGAATCCCGCGGACTGTA
>CAZQQR010000203.1:0-2942 GCA_964595515.1 uncultured Pirellulaceae bacterium | reverse complement strand
TCGGTTTCTTGCAGTTGAACACGGGAACCGACATTTCGAGCTCAATCTGGATCGTACATGAACGGCTCTAACATACCTGCAAAGACGTTTGCTTAGACATTGACACCGAAATCGGATTGCTTATCATTTACAAGATGAACCCAGCCAAAAACCACCACCATTTGCATCATAATCCTTGATTCGTCGTGGACTGGTTAAACGCTGTAACTTTAAAAACACAGAATGCTGGCCCTCGCGGCCAGCATTTTTTTTGGACTTGTCTGTCTTGAAGACGTCGATGTCGAGTTGATCCGGCATCGTTCATTTTGTCTTCCGAGGCGACACAGAGATGGGCTAGCGCCACTGCAGCCTCTGAACATTTTCAAAACAAATCGAAAGTACTTTTATGTCTCCCAGTCACGACTCTGAAACGGTTCGATTGGCCCTACCCAAAGGACGGATGTTTGATCAAGTCATGGGTTTGCTAAAGAGCGCAGGGATTACGATTCGGCAATCGGAACGAGGTTATCGCCCCGTTCTTTCGCTTCCGAATTTTAATACGAAAATTCTCAAGCCTCGAAATGTGATCAGTATGCTCGACGCGGATGCTCGCGATATTGGATTTGCAGGCGCTGATTGGATCGATGAGATGGGGATCGAATTGCATGAATTGCTCGACACAGGAATGAATCCTGTCCGGTTGATTGTTGCCGCTCCTCACCAAATCTTGGAAGACGGAAAACTTCCAAACCGCCATTTGGTGATTGCATCAGAGTATCCAACGATGGCGGCCAAGTGGATCAAAGAAAAAGGTCTTGATGCCGAAGTGCTGCAAACGTTTGGGGCGACGGAGGTCTTCCCTCCAGAGGACGCCGATTGCATCATCGACAACACGGCAACTGGTTCCACGCTTCGAGCGAACGGCTTGCAGATTATCGACGACATTATGACGTCTTCGACTCGGTTGTATGCTTCTCGGTCAGCGATGGAAAACGAGAAGATCCGAAAACAGGTTGAAGATTTTGCGATGCTACTTAACGCAGTGCTTCAAGCTCGTGGGCGGGTGATGATGGATTTGAATGTCGCACAAGACAATCTGAAATCCGTGTTGGAGTTGTTGCCTTCCATGCGAACGCCGACTGTCTCGCCGCTCAGTGATACAGGTTGGGTGGCGGTGAGGTCCGCGATTTTGCGCAAGGATCTTGCACATATTATTCCTCAATTGAAAACGGCCGGAGCGTGTGACATTGTTACAACTTCAGCTGAACAATTGATTCCGTAAAATCGAAACCTGCCGGACATTCCGGTCGCAAGTAGTAAAAGGCAAATGTCATGGCCAAGCCAGCCGGTTATCAGCCACCAAAATTCAAGAATCCAATTTCGTTGCGGCTTAACGCGAACGAGTCGCGATGTGCCATTGCTGATTTAGACGAGCAATTAGGAAGCCTCGGCTCTGAGTTCGTTTCGCATTACCCCTCTCATTCTGCGCTGCAGAAATTGATCGGTGAATGGGTGAAGGTCGACGAGTCACGAATCGTGATCACGGCCGGTGGGGACGATTCAATCGACCGTGTGATGCGAAATTCACTGTCCAGTGATCGAAACTCGGTCGTCACCCATACGCCTTCTTTTGAAATGATCGACGTATACAGTCACAACTATAGTGGAGAAATTAGTTCGGTCGAGTGGGTGGTTGGTGATTTTCCGACAGAAGAATTGATTTCAAAGATTGATTCAAATACCGGTTTGGTGGTTGTGACGTCGCCAAATAATCCGACCGGAGGCGTGGTTTCGACGAATGATATTCTCAAAATTAATTCGGCAGCAAAGCAGGCAGGAGCCAAACTGTTGGTTGACTTTGCTTATGTTGAATTCGCCGATGAAGATCCAACATCGCAGTTGGTCAGCGACGAAAATATTATGATCGTGCGCACGTTTTCCAAAGCTTGGGGGCTCGCTGGAATGCGAGTGGGATACTTGATCGCACCCACTGAAGATTTTGCAACGACGATTCGAAACACTTCAGGGCCTTATCCGGTAAGTGCCGTTTCGCTGGAAACCGCCCGTCGTGCGTTGGAAAATTATCAAGCTGAAATGCAGGCAAATGTGGAGTCGATTAAGCAGTTTCGTGGGTTGTTGTCGACGTTAATTGGAGCTTGCGGTGGTAGGCCGTTGAATTCACAGGGCAATTTTGTGTTCGCCGAGTTCGATGATGCGGAGTCCGTGGAGAAGATTTGGAGCGGGCTTGCGGAAGACGGAATCGGAATTCGAAAGTTCGTGGGTAAATCGCTGCTTGAGAATAAAGTTCGAGTGACGTGTCCTGTTTTACCGTCGGACTATTTGAAGCTTGCTAAATCGTTGTGCCGAATCGCGGGCCTGGATTTTGAGACTCAGAAAACGGAGCTTGGTCAGGTTCTTCGTCCTCAGCACGTAGCTAGTGAGCCGACCGAAACGATACAGCCAGTGTCTGTAGCTGCCGAGGGCGATCGGACTTGGTCTTCCAAACGGGAAACCAAAGAAACCAAGATCGAAATTGATTTGAATCTCGATGGAACGGGGAAAACCGAAATCGAAACAGGTATCGGGTTCCTCGATCACATGTTGACGGCACTAACATTTCATTCGCGATTGGATTTGAAACTCAAATGCGACGGAGATTTGTATGTGGATGACCATCATACCGCGGAGGATTGTGCGTTGGCGTTGGGGACGGCGATTGATGGGGCGCTTGGCAAGCGAACTGGAATCAAGCGGTTTGGTTACGCTTATGCTCCGCTGGATGAAGCGGTCGCTCGGACGGTGATTGATTTAAGTGGTCGGCCTTGGCCCGAAATTCACTTGCAGCTGGAGCGGGAGCGGGTAGGGGAGTGGGCGTGTGAGAATATCGTGCACTTTTTCCAATCGTTCGCGATGACGCTGAAGTGTTCTTTGCATGTTGATGTGTTGCGAGGAACGAATGATCA
>CAZQQR010000202.1:8252-10367 GCA_964595515.1 uncultured Pirellulaceae bacterium | reverse complement strand
GACGAATCGCACTGGGAACCTATCAAGCGAGCGAGATCATGGCACTAATTTCCCTTCACCAAAGAAACACACCCACGAAAACAATGTTCAACAATTACACTCCAAACATTTTTACGACCCTAAAAGCAATTTCATTTGGAATTGCTCTCATTATTACCTGCCAATTGAGCGCTGCTCAGCAATCCAGCGACTATCAGATTCCGGCGATCACTCAGCCCGTTGATTCGACTTTGACGTCGACTCAAGAAAACGCTCTGCCAGTGAACGCGATCGTTCAACAGGGCGAGATGATCATTCGTGAGCATCCGATTCCGGGTATTCCAATCGAAGGCCCCAATGGAGAGTTGATTTCTGGTTCTGCATTTTCTGGCGGTACTGGTGAAGTGATTTCTGGTTCTGTTTTTCCGAGCGGTCCTTTTGATCAGACTTATTACGAGACACCGATTTTCGGACCTTCTTATGGTGCGGTATACCCAACAAGTGATTCATTTCCAATCACTGATTACAACGGCGTACTTGAGCTTCCTCCGGGAGCCATCCTCATTTCGCAAGAAGTAGTCGGTACTTCTGATGGCGAAGGAATGTCGTCACCGAGCGACATTGTTACCAGTGGAGCGCAGCCATATGCTAGTAAGCCTACACCTGCGAATTCGTCGGATGCTCCCTCTCCTGAATTGGTCGAGGCTCAGAACTCTATTCGAGAACTTACGAAAAAGCTCGAAGCTTCCAAAAGCGAGCTTTCGGCATTGAACCAAAGAATTTACGCCGCGGAACGTCAAACTCAGGCTGCCAAAGACGAGTCAGCCAAAAAGATCGAAGAGCTAGAACAACAGCTGTCGAGCATGTCGGCCAGTAGCAAAAACAGAAAAGGCGCGTCTGCCAACAAATTGAAGGCCAGCAAGGAATTGGAGCAAGAACTACGCAATAAGATTGAAACGCTCGAAATGGCAAATGCAGCAACCGCCAAATCAAAAGATGAGACGATGAAAAAATTGGCGTTGAAAGCCAAAGAGATTAAGGAAGAGCGAGACCAGCTGAAGGGGCAGCTTGGCAAGATGAAAACTGAAGTCACCAAGACCTCAGAAAAGCTCATTACGATCGAGGGGAAGTTTAAGGCGACGAACAAGGAGCTTGAACAATCCGCTGCGAAGTTGGCTACCGCTCAATCAAAACTAAAAGCTGCTTTGACCAAGTTAAGCAAGGCGGAGGCAGGTTGGGCGAAAGCCGAAAAGGAAGCCAAGTCAAACCAAAGCAAGATGCTGGAAGCCAATAAAAATGCGGAAGTCGTAAAGGCTGCTCTAACAAATGTTAAAAGCCAACAGGGCCGAGTTGCTGAATTGGAATCAGCCCTTGTTGAAATGGAGAAGAAACTGGCCGCGAAGCAATCTCGTGGCGGAAAAAAGAACAGCAAAAAGAGCGATGCCGCTCTGGCCCTGAGCAAGCTTCAAAAAGAAGCCAAGACTTACAAGGGCGAAATGTCGGAAAAGAAACTCGCGGAAGCAGCCAGGAAAGCCGCTGGCAAAAAGGCAGCTGAAGAAAAAGCCAAACTCGCAGAACGAGCGAGGATGCTTGCCGACAAGAAAAAGCGTGAAGGCGAAAAAAAGGGTGATGGTAAAGATTCCGAAGGCAAGCAAAGCAAAAAGGGAAAACGTATTCCGATTTCGACTCAGATCAAAAAACTGCAGGAGTCAATGGAGCGGCAAATCAAACGTTCTTCTGAGCAGATCACAAAGCTTCACAAAAAGAAAATCGAGCAGTTGATCGCAGACGGAAAAAAAGAAAACTCGAAAGAAGTTCACGCGATCGAGGAACGGATGGAAACGGAGCTTAAAAAGAACGAGTCAAAAATCCGGACTCGAGTTGAAGAACGAATCAAACGACTGAAAAAAGAAGCCGAAGCCCGAGCCAAAAGCTAGGTCTTGTTGTCGTTTGAATGTAAAACTCGAATGGGCGGTGGAGTCTCTTTCACCGCCCAGTCTCGTTAGGAGGACTGGCCGTTGCTGGGAACGAAGGATGTCAAACTTTGATGGCTTCAAAAGCTTGGTAAACAATTGGAGACGAGGTCTAAAAATTTGGGCCCTCGTTGCCAGGCCAATCATCATTGCAGATGACTGC
>CAZQQR010000202.1:0-8152 GCA_964595515.1 uncultured Pirellulaceae bacterium | reverse complement strand
GCGGGATAAACGTGATAGTATCCGTCGTTGACGGCGACCTTGAGTTTAACGTCGAACAGGTTGCTTAACCGCTCGTCAGTTAGCAGCTGAGCCTTGGTGCCCTCGGCCTCTACCCTGCCGGATTTTAAAAACACAACCCATTCCACCTCGGGCGGAATCTCATGCAGATGATGAGTGACAAGGATTAGAGTTTTTCCCTGCTGCATCAGTTGCCGGACTGTTTCGATGTACTGAAACGTGGCGGGAAGATCGAGTCCGCTGGTCGGCTCGTCGAGAACAAGGGCTTCCGGTTGATTGACGAGTGCTCGACCAAGCAGGTGTCGTCGCTGCTCGCCAGTCGACATTTTCGAGAACTGTTTTGCTTTGAGGTCGGCGATTCCAAGTTCGCTGATCGTCTTTTCTGCAGTCGCGATCTGTTCGTCAGAGAAAACTTGGTGCCCAAAAACATCAACGCTGGAATAGAAGCCTGAGAGCACCACATCAAATCCGGTGGAAATTGGAGCGTAAGATTGTTGCAAGTCGGCTGAGACCAAACCGAGTCGTTTTCTTAGCTCCCAAACGTTCCAACGTTCTTGTTCGAAAACTTTAACGGTGCCCTTGGCCGGATAGAGTTCTTTGGCAAGCACTTTCATAAGGGTTGATTTGCCAGCCCCGTTGGGACCGACGATCGCAGTATTCTGACCTTTGGCAATTTCTAAACCGAAACCATCAAAGACTCTTTTCGGACCGCGGTAAACGGTCGTGTCATGTAGCTGAAGTATGTTCATCGGCTGATTGTGTTGTTTGGTGCTATCGACACAAATCGTACCGGCAAAACGATCCAGTGGACACTGAGTGGTAGAGTGCTTTGTAATGTGATTGGGGTTGAAATTGATTGGAACTCTGGATGCCAATCTGCCGGCAGGATTGGAAAGTAGATTGAGCTTCACGGCGTCAACCTTACGTCATTGCAAGGTGGTCAGGAAAATCATTAGATCCGAGGACGCCTTAAACGCCGGGTTTCGCATTGTGAAGAATAAGCTCGATTTCTATACTTTGAGATGCAAATTTTTGCGGACTCCATCCCATTCACCGAATTTCTCCTATGACAGACAGTCTCGAATCTCAGGGTATTTCCAAACCGCTTTTTGCTGGCGTCGATGTAGGAGGCACCAACGTAAAGATTGGGATCGTGGATGATTGCGGCCAAGTAATTGCCGAGACGAAATTTCCAACGCAGCCAAGTAAGTCGCCTGAGGTTGCGATCGGAACTGCGAGAAAAGAATTCGAGCAACTGCTTCAGCCGTTGGATTTTTGTTGGGACGACGTTGTCGCTGCGGGGCTTGGAACGCCCGGGCCGATGAATATCAGCGCTGGTTTGATTTTGACGCCAACGAATCTTCCAGGTTGGAGGAACTTTCCTGTTCGCGATGAGTTGTCCAAGGTGTTGGAGAAACCGGTGACATTTGCCAACGACGCGGCCGCGGCGGCTTTTGGTGAGTACTGGGTCGGAGGCGGACAAGAATTTGAAAGCATGATTTTGTTGACGCTTGGTACAGGCGTTGGCGGAGGAATCATTGTGAACGATTTTTCGATCGATGGAGCCAACAGTCATGGTGCCGAAGTCGGTCACATCGTTATCGAGACCGGGCCCGAAGCACGAATGTGCGGGTGTGGTCAAGCCGGGCATCTGGAAGCCTACGCCAGTGCAACCGCAATCGTTGAGCGAACATTGGAAGCGATGGGGGATCCATCGACGGGAGCCAGCACCATTTTGCGAAAACAAAGCGGTGAAGCTTCGCCGATGTCGGCTTTGAAAATTTCTCAAGCGGCCGACGCAGGCGACGAGTTGGCCAACAAAATGGTCTCAGAAACGGCTCATTACCTGGGTCGCGGGATTGCTCAACTAGCGCACACTGTCGATCCAGAAGGATTCATATTGGGTGGTGCCATGAATTTTGGTGGATCCGATTCTGAGCTTGGACAACGATTCCTGAATGAAGTGGTTTCTGAGACTCGGAAGCTTGTTTTTCCTGTGCTTGGAGAGAAACTCATTGTGGAGTTCGCTCAGATGGGTGGCGAAGCCGGATTCGTTGGCGCTGCCGGATTGGCACGGACTGAATACAATAGAAACAAAGTGGCGTCGGCTTGAATGTTGGTAGATACCGATCGTTGAGCTTAGGCCGGATCGTTGACCTTAGGCCGGATCGTTAATAGACCAGCGGCGAGTGGTTCGGCTTGATTCGGTCTACTCAAGTGGAACGTAACGGAGTCGTCAAGACTTCCTATGTCACCAACCAAGTTTAAGTTCTTGGCGGGTTCCCAACTCGAAAATTCAGCTGAATCAAACTTCGACCTGATGCCCACCGCTATGCTAAATACGCTTACTACGCAAAAAAATTACCGCATAACTAATTTGTAATCCATGGCCAAAATCAAAGCCGAAAACATACGCAATTTTTGCATCATCGCTCACATCGATCACGGCAAAAGTACGCTTGCCGATCGTTTGATCGAACATACTGGCACGGTCACGATGCGCAAAATGCAAGACCAACTGCTTGATGATATGGAATTGGAAAGGCAGCGGGGCATTACCATTAAAGCTCGTGCTGTTGCGATGAAAGTCTTGCACAAAGGCAAAGAGTATGAACTGAATCTGATCGACACGCCCGGCCACGTTGATTTTCAATACGAAGTTTCTCGTTCGCTGATGTGCTGTGAAGGAGCTTTGTTGTTGGCGGATGCTTTTCAAGGCGTCGAGGCGCAAACCGTTGCAACGGGATACGCCGCAATCGAACATGATCTTCAAATCATCCCCGTCATTAACAAGATTGATCTTCAGTACCAGCGAGCAGACGAGGTCGCCGAAGAGATGGAGCAGGCAATCGGTGTCGACAAAAACGAAGTCGTTCGCGTCAGCGCCAAATCAGGCATCAACATCGATGAATTGATCGACCGCATTATCAAAGACATCCCTGCCCCTAACGGCGATCCATCGGCGTTGTTGCAAGCGATGGTTTTCGATTCGCACTATGATGAGTACCGCGGCGCGATTACTTATGTGCGAGTGATGAACGGAACGGTTAAAAAGGGCGACAAGGTTCAATTTATTCGTTCAGGTACGACTCACGAAGTCGTTGAGTTGGGGCAGTTTCGTCCTAAGCAAACGCCGTGCGATCAATTGTCGGCAGGCCAAGTCGGCTATCTAGTTTGCAATATCAAGTCGCTAACCGAGGTCAACGTTGGGGACACGATCTCGGTAGCCGGCAAAAATCCTGCTGAACCGCTTCCAGGATACCAAGAGCCTAAACGAATGGTGTACTGCGGGCTTTACCCTTCTGATGGGCAAGATTTTACCGAACTGCGTGACGCGTTGAATAAACTTGCGATCAACGATCCAAGTTTTGATTTTGTTCCTGAGTCCAGCGAGGCGCTCGGGTTTGGGTTTCGCTGTGGCTTCCTTGGAATGTTGCACATGGAAGTCGTGCAGCAGCGATTGGAGCAAGAGTCTGACGTTGATTTGGTTCAAACCGCACCTAACGTGACTTATCGAATTAAAGGCCATCGAGGTGAAGAGCTAGATATTCATCGCCCTCAAGAAGTCCCCGATCCAAATGAGATCGCTGAATTTTTACAACCGATTGTTCGAGTGAATTTGATCCAGCCCGAACAATATGTCGGTCCAGTGATGAAGCTTTGCCAGGAGCGTCGTGGGATTCAGCAGAACACGGAGTATCTGTCAGCCACGCGGATCATGTTGACTTATGATTTGCCGTTGGCAGAAGTCATCTACGACATGCACGACAAATTGAAGAGCGTGACCAAAGGTTACGGGACGATGGACTACGACATCATCGGATACTTCCCTGCCGATCTTGTTCGGATGGATATTCTGGTCAACGGAAAAAAGGTTGACGCGCTCAGTGTGATTTGCCATCGCGCAGACGCTGATCGCCGAGGTCGAGCGGTCGCCAAAAAGTTAAAAGAAGAGATCAACCGGCACATGTTTGAAGTTGCGGTCCAAGCAGCCATTGGAAACCGAGTGATCGCCCGTGAAACGGTTAAGGCTCTTCGCAAAAATGTAACCGCCAAGTGTTATGGCGGTGATATTTCACGAAAACGAAAGTTGTGGGCGAAACAAAAAGAAGGCAAAAAGCGAATGAAGTCGATCGGCAATGTCGACATTCCCCAGAAGGCGTTCATGGCGATTCTGAATACCGGCGAAGAGAAAAAGAAATAGGAGTTCCGGAGGAACGGCAGTTCATAGCCCGGCACTTCAGTGCCGGGAACCGTTCCCCCTGACAACCCAGAGTTCCGGAGGAACGGCATTGATACGGCCACGTCTTCTACGCCCCGTTCCATCCACCTCAACCCGTCATCCTACTTCGCTGCTTTCTTAGAGTATGTCACTTCCATCAACTTCATCGCTTCACCGCCTGATTTTGGTTTCATGTGCATGGTCATTACTCGCTTGCCGTCTTTAATTTTCGTGGCGAGGATGTGGAGCATGGGCGATCCATCGGGTCCTGGACCTTCGCCCGTGTATGTCATTGTCTCTGTTGCTTTGTCGTACTCGCCGGTCATATTCATGATGGCGGGGCCCATGGAATCCATCCAAACTCCCTTGTACTTTTTGATTTCGGGGTCATAGGTGTATGCGCCGTGTCCCTTGAAATCATTGCCAAATAGATTGCCCTGAAAATTCGTGATCAACCATCCGCCCATCATCGTATTGGTTTCGGTGCCTTTGGTAACCGCGGGTTCGCCTTCCCCCATCCACTGTTTGATTTCGCAGTCCCAAGAACCGACTTCTGTTTTGAAGATATCATGCTCAGGACCGAGTTTTACGTCTTGAGCAAATGCGTTAACCCCTGTGCAACACATGACCAAAACAGCAAGGCAAAACGTGAGCGCTTTCATCTGATTTTCTCCCATCATAGATTTCTTGAACTTTGATCCTCCATTCTCTCGTCCAATTCGTTCAAAAGCAAACTGGCTCAGTCCATAAAAAAACGCCGTGTTTCCACGACGTCTCACTCGCTGTTGCGAACTCAAGTTGTAAGGTTGGCTACTTCGGTTTGATTTCTCGTCCGGGACGATAAAAACCGATTGCCTCAAGCGACTTGTAGACTTCTTCCAAAGTCTTCTCGCCAAAGTTTGAAATGCTAAGCAGTTCTGCCCGGGTCGTGTTCAATAAATCGCGAACGTTAAAGATACCTTTTTCTTCAAGGCAGTTCGTTGTTCGAACAGTGAGTCCAATTTCAGCGGTACTCAAATCCAGTTTGTTTCTCAAACTGCGTGTCTCTTCTTCAGCAGCACTAAGCGGAATGCGTGTCCGTGCCATCAGGGGTCCCTCCCAAAAAAAATGTGACTAATCCAATCACCACGGCGATCATTAAAGCTGACTGAGGAACTTCAACATCATTTGAAGTCGCAACCGTCAAAGCTCATCTGGATCTGATAGCTCGTGGTTGTTTCGTTGGAGGGAGAATATACCATATCAATATCAGAACACGATAAGCCCACCCGTTTTTCTGTTGCGATGCTAGCAGTTGTTTTCGTGCGTCTAAGTTCGAATACGGTTCGACTTTTATTCGCTCGATGTAACTGCTCGATGAGCAAAAAACCAGGTGGATCAAACACGGAAGAAAACAGTGTCCATGGATATTCTTGAATCACTAAATCCCAACCAACGACTTGCCGTTGAGCAAATCGAAGGCCCTCTGTTGATTATCGCGGGCCCGGGCAGTGGTAAGACGCGAGTGATTACTCATCGCATGGCGAACATGATTCAGCAGGGCATTTCGTCTTACAACATCATGGCTTTGACGTTCACGAACAAAGCCGCGGATGAGATGCGGGCGCGACTGGAAAAACTTGCTCCCAAAAATCGTGCTTGGACGGGTACGTTTCACAAGTTCTGTGCAAGGCTTCTTCGCCAGTATGCCGAACTCGTTGGGCTGGGGCAGAACTTCACCATTTATGACATGAAGGATTCGCGTAAGGTTATCAAACAAGCGATTGAGAACGCGGACGTCGATTTGAAACATTACTCAGTTGACATGTTGGCCAATCAAATCAGCACGGTCAAAAACAACTGCGTGACGGTGGATCAGTTTCAGCCACGCCCGGGCCACGCGCTCGACGCGATTCTCGCACGCGTCTATCCTGAATATCAAAAACTGCTTCAGACAGTAAACGGCGTCGATTTTGATGATCTTCTGTTGCACGCCGTGGCGATGCTTCGTGGTGCACCTGAATTGCGGGAGACGCTTGATCGAACCTATCAATACATGCTCGTTGACGAATATCAGGATACCAACCTCGCCCAGTATCAGTTGATTCGGCTGCTCAATCACACCGTTCAAAACTTGGCTGTGACCGGTGATCCGGATCAATCGATTTATGGTTGGCGCGGGGCGAACATTCAAAACATCTTGGAATTTGAGCGAGATTATCCAAACGTACAAGTCGTTCGGCTAGAGGAGAATTATCGCAGCACGCAATCGATCCTTCGCGTTGCCGATCAGTTGATCTCAAACAACGTTCGGCGGAAGAAGAAAAAGCTAATCACGGAAAATCCTGAAGGCAACTCCGTCCGGTTGGTGACCTATCCATCACCACAAGACGAAGCGCTGGACATTGCCGATTCGATAGCGCTGGCGATTGAAAAAGGCGAATTTCGCGCCCGCGACTTTGCGATCCTTTATCGCACCAACTGGCTTTCTCGATCTCTCGAACATTCGCTTCGTTCGGTGGGAGTCCCTTATCAGATCGTCAACGGGCACGAATTTTATCAGCGAAAAGAAATCAAAGACGTAATGGGTTATCTGCACTTGCTCAATAACCCCAAGGACGGTGTGGCGCTTGAGCGTATCATCAATACACCGCCGCGAAAGATCGGCAAGGTTACGCTTGGTCGAATCCGCCGGTACGCTCGTGACAACAATCTCTCGATGCTGGAAGCCGCCCGCAACTGTGACGACATCAAAGAGATCTCAGCGGCACCCACGAAAAAGGTTCTGCAGTTCGTGGCTTTGTTTGACCGGCTTGCTTATATGCCCACAGAAGAAGTCGAACCGGTGATTCGTGCCGTTCTTGACGAAACCGGCTATCGGGATTGGTTGACCGACGACGGTAGCGAAGAGGGTTTTGAGAAAGCTCACAACGTGGATGAGTTGGTAGTTGCAGCCCAGGAATTTGATCGCGACCATGCACAGGACGGTGGTCTGGAAAGCTACCTGGAGACAACGTCGCTAGTTTCTGATACCGACGTTTGGGAGGCGGAAGCGGATTACGTGACGCTGATGTCTTTGCACGCGGCAAAGGGACTTGAGTTTCCCTGCATCTACATCGTTGGCCTCGAAGACGGGATTCTTCCGCACGAACGAAGTTCAACTGATGACGATGAAATCGAAGAAGAACGACGTCTGCTGTTCGTTGGAATCACGCGTGCCAAGGAAGAGTTGCAAGTTAGCCGTTGCATGAATCGTTTTCGCCGCGGAAGTTATTGGCCGTCGATCGCGAGTCGGTTCCTGATGGAGCTTCCGCGTGAAGAAATGGACGTGTTCGAGCCGGTTTCGTCAGGATTCGATGACGACGATTTGGCTGACGCGATTCAGGACTTGGACCCATTCGCGGACGACGGGATGCCTTCGTTCGACATCAACGCAGATGTGAAAGGACTGGTTGAGCCTGGAGCCAGTACTGGTGATCAGTCCACCGATGGATTCGAGTCAGGTGATGCCGTTCACGAAGCTCCGGTGTTGTTCAAGATTGATTCCGTAGAATCACCAGCGTCCACGAGCACCGCGTCAATGTTCCCGAGGATTGTGACAGCGGCTCAGTTGGAAGCAGAACAGGAATCCAGTCCAGCCCACATTCGGCTTCATCCCGAAAGCTATAAGATTGGAATGGATGTCGAACACCCTGAGTATGGCGTGGGCGTGATTTCTCATATCACCGGAAAGGGGCAAAAGCGGACGGCAGAGATCGAGTTTGACAAGCTTGGGAAGAAACGTTTCCGGTTGGCTTTTGTGAATTTGAAAGTGTTGAGCTAGAAAAATCGTCGACCGAAAAGCGGCCTCTCGATCGTGTGAAGTTCAGATTGAATTTTGGCCGCGTTCGTTAGTTTCTTAGTTTCTTAATTCTTTAGTTCTTTAATTCTTTA
>CAZQQR010000201.1:6098-10369 GCA_964595515.1 uncultured Pirellulaceae bacterium | reverse complement strand
GAATTCGGTTTAGTTCCGGAGGAACGGCAGTCCCTAGCCCGGCACTTCAGTGCCGGGTAATTCGGCCCCAAACATCGGAGTCCCGGAGGGACGGCATTCCGAATTTCCGTCCTTGGACATCGTCACTACCACGGACCTCAACATGAATTCTGATCGATTTTTGACCTGATCGGCCCGGCGAATTAGCCTGCGAAAAATATATGAACCACCTCACAAATTCGAAAACTACTTGATCGAAAAACTACTATCACAAACACACGCATCATTCGTCGCTACTAACTGCCTCACACATCCGCCCCAACATCTGGTTGTTCTTTCTTGCTTTCAAACAACTCACGCTTCCATGAAAAACCTTGAACGAATCTGGCTCCCCACCAAACTATTAATGTTCGGTTTAATGGTTTTGGGTATCTCCGGCTGCAAAGAGGCCGCGACTCAATCCAAAATCAACGAAACAGAAGAGGAAGAAGTCCTCATTGTCCCCGATCCGATTTCGATGCTTGTAATCGGTGAGCCCAACCTTGGGCCCGTGATTCAGCGGCAGTGGAAAGCTCGTCGTGACGGCGAAGTCGCAATCAGTCATCAAACATTGGAAACATTTGTCACGTCCAATTTTGAAATAGAAGAAGGCGTAGACGTCGTCATTTATCCGCCGGAGTTACTGGGACAGTTGGCGCATGCTGAAAAGATCAAACCGATTCCTTCGTCGCTTTGGAACTCAGACGAATTCAACAAGAACGAATTGCTAAAGCACTTTCGAACGTCCATCGTTCGGTACATGAGCGAACCGTGGGCTGTGCCTTTGGGAGGGCCGAACTTTGCGATGTTCTGCAACCAGCAGGCTTTTGAATCTGCGAATGTTGAGCCTCCAGATACATGGGAAGAAGTTGAGCGACGGCTTCGAAAGATTTCGACCGAGGATACTCCAGCCAAAATCGATATGCCACTCGCTGAAGGCTGGGCCGCGCGGTCGTTTTTGGCTCGGGTCGCGCCCACCATTCGCCAACGCGGCAAACTTTCAACCTTGTTTCAGCGCCGAACCATGGAGCCGTTGATTGAGGGCAAGTCGTTTTCAGAAGCGCTTGAACAACTCAAAACAGTCGCGACTGAGCGTTCGATTGATTTAACTCCAAAGTCTGTGTTCGATTTAGTCGTCAAAGGTGACTCGGTCGTGGGATTCACTTGGCCAACTAGAACCGATGTCGAAGCGGCTGAGAATGACGAAGAGCCTGCTGGTGAAGAGCTGGCTGAGCAGGAGTTGATTATTCTTCCGCTTCCGGGAGTCAACAAATGGTTCGACGACGATCGTAAGGCTTGGACAACGAAAGCGGATGAGGAAGAGGTCCATGTTGACCTAATCGGGTTTGGAGGATTTGTCGCGTCCGTTTCGGCCGAGAGTCAAAACGAAACGACTTCGTTTGAATTTCTGCAGTGGGTTGCCAGCAAGCAAATTAGTGTCATCGCGCTGTCGCAATCAACTGAGACCGGCCCGTTTCGTGCCAGCCATCTTGGTGATGTTAGTCGTTGGACAGGTACGGCGCTTACGATAGATCAAACGGATGCCTATGCTGATGTGATCAGTGCCAATCACCGGCGTCCGCTCGTGCTTATGTTTCCAAGGATTCCTGCTCAGCAACAGTATTATAAAATTCTCGATCAAGCCGTGCGAGAATTTTTCGTCAGTGACCAATCTGCCGAAGATACGCTCAAGGAAGTTGCAGATGAATGGCGCAAAATCACTGAGTCGATTGGTGCCGTTCGCCAGTCGCGTGCGATCAGAAAAGAGTCCGGGTTTTAGTGTTCGTTAACCGAGGTTCGGGCTCGATATCGGTCGTATGGTTTTGGGAGTAAACAGTTGATCAGTCTCATCACGCTTGTTGCTACCTTGATCATTTCGCTCTTGGTTACAAGAATCGGCGCGGTAGCGCTGGCGCTGACGGGGATGTCTCAAGATTCTGCTCGATTCCAAGCCAGATCCGCTTACACCGGAGTTGGATTCACGACGTCGGAATCTGAGCAAGTCGTCAATCATCCGGTTCGGCGGCGGGTCTTGATGGCGCTGATGATGACCGGGAATATCGGTATCGCCGTCGTGATCGCGTCGATGATGTCGGCGTTTGCAGTGACCGAAGCCAAGGATGGAAGTTTTGCAGTTCGACTGCTAGTTCTGTCTGGATCGCTTCTT
The DNA here is from genome assembly GCA_964595515.1 of uncultured Pirellulaceae bacterium. Taxonomy (GTDB): domain Bacteria; phylum Planctomycetota; class Planctomycetia; order Pirellulales; family Pirellulaceae; genus Mariniblastus. Next base: position 8,184 of record CAZQQR010000201.1, on the reverse strand, counting down.
TTATTGTGGGTGATCGGAACTCAGAAATTCGTCGATCAGACGATCGAGAAGATCATCGAATGGTCGCTCAGAAAATGGACGCATCTCGACGTTCGCGATTATACATCGCTGCTTCATCTGGCCGATGGCTATGTGGTTTTTGAACTGAGGATTAACGAAGAAGATTGGATCGCAGAAAAGTCACTTAGCGAAGCCATTCTCTCCGCCGAAGGTGTATTGGTGTTGGGCATCCATCGACGTAACGGCAACTATGTTGGTAGTCCCTACGGAGAAACGACCGTTCATGTTGGTGACGTGCTGACAGTGTATGGTCAGCATCAACGGTTGGAAGAACTGGATATTCGAAAACGTGGTTACGAGGGTGATCGCGCTCATAAAGAAGCCATCAAGAAACAGAAGCAGGTCGAAGAGATTACAATCGTGAAAGATAAAGAGATTGCAATTGATTCTCCCAGACCTGACGCAGGTAGCAATGCTCCGCAAGATGATTAAGGGCGGATTTGGGTTTTCGCTCACGTCACTCACGGAAATGTGGTTGTTGAGCTGAAAAGGCTGGGTATTAAGCAGTTTTCAGAAAGAAGCGGTTTCCAGAAAGGCGATTTCTAGAATTCGAGCTTTAGTGAAAGCCTGAATCGCGATTGAAAAGGTGTAAAGAGCTACAATAGAAGTTGTAAATCAAGTATCTAAGTACATCGGCGGATTTCAAAGTCTAAACGAATCAGCCGTCGTCGTTTTCACTTCCAACTGAGAAATTGAAATGCTCAATCGCAGGAACATGCTTCAAGGGATGGCTGCGGGTATGGTTGGCTCGTCACTGATGCCGCTTAAGGCGAAGGCTTCAGGATTCATAAAACGTGGTAGTCCCAAGCGGATAGTTTTCTTTTTGCAGAACCAGGGTTTCGATCCCAAGACTTGTGTTCCCGCTGGAGTAAAGAAAAGCACATCGTTATCGGATTTGACTTTGCCGGAACCGATCAAAGCGCTTGAACCATACAAAAACAAAATCAACATAATCACTGGTTTGCATGGGCGTCATACCAGTCCATCGCACAGCGCGTTCTTTGGTGCGCTTGGCGGCTATCGCGGAGGAATTGGAATTCCACCATCTGCCCAAACGATTGACAGTGTAATGAGCGAGTTGTTGCCGCAAACCATCTTGCCGCATCTTTGCGTGGGGATGGATGCGTTAGAAAATATGATTTCTCGCCCGACGTTGGCGACCCTTTCAGCAGCGGGCGCGGGCAAGCCGTTGTTCATGCACTCCAATCCGAAAATTCTTTATCAGATGCTGTTCGGTGGGATTGCGACGGGCGACGTTAAACGTCGATTCGAGGCTCGCTCAAAAGTCTTCAATCAGATTGAACGGCTGGCGGACATGAATGGTGGGAACCTTCCACCTCGCGAGCGACAAAGATACGGAAGTTACGTGGATGGTTTTCGTGAGATCAACGGATTGCGTGAAAAGCTCGCTGGAGTTTCGGATCACCTCAAGAAATTTGCGCCGGAGTATGGCGACAAGTTTCTTAAACCCGAATTTGAAACCGACTGGCATGATTCGATTCTTGATATTGGTATCGCTGCACTCAAATCAGGTCTGACGAATGTGTTGACCATTGGCTCTGGGCGCGGTGAGATTTTTGGGGCTTGGAAAGGTCTTGGTGTCACGCCCGCCGGCCACAACCTTGGACACATGGAACAACCGGACAATCCCATTTGGATCAAGATTCGTCAGTACAACTGTGAGATGTTAGTCAAACTGATGAAAGAGCTTGAGTCGATGCCGGAAGGTGATGGAACGATGATGGATAACACTTTGATCGTTTACACCAGTAACAACGCCGACAAACAGCACACCAACGGAGCGAATTGGCCATTCATTCTTTTGGGCGATTGCGGTGGTCGAATCAAGACGGGACGCTACACGAAAATTGATGGTAGACCGATTAACGATTTGTATACAACGTTGCTGCATCTTGTTGGCGCTCCGCAAGACCGATTCAATATGGAAAAAAATATCGCGACCAAATACAAATCGAAGGCCGGCCCGATTGAGGAATTACTGGCCTAACGGTGGCCAAACGGTGGC
>CAZQQR010000201.1:3493-5998 GCA_964595515.1 uncultured Pirellulaceae bacterium | reverse complement strand
GCCAAATGTTGGTCTGACGGTGGCTTGATGCTGGTGAATGACTACATCTTTTCGACTAAAGTTTTAGTGAACGACGTAATCGATTTCGGAAAGACGTCTGAGAATTTCAACGGTTCAGAACTCGATAGAGCTCCGATTTCAACAATGAAACAGCTTCTTCTTACTTGCGCGTTGCTTCTGTCATTCCTGTCATTTAACGCGGCGATTCCAGCCCAGGAAACCGATTCGTTTTCAGAACTATCCCAACCCTTTCTACAGAAGCACTGCATTGTCTGTCACGATCTGGAGTCGCAAGAAGGCGGAGTGTCGCTGGATGGACTGACTGCTGTTACCGCTGACAACGCCGAACTTTGGAAGCGGATTTGGGAGCAGGTCGCACTTAAAGAAATGCCACCGCGAGAGGAAAGCGATCAGCCGTCTGCAATGGAGCGGTGGAAGCTGGCTGGCTGGATCACTTCTGAGCTGCAGTCGGCCATGAAAGACAGAGGTGGATTCGAGACGCATCTCCATCCTGAAAAAGGCAATCATCTGGATCACGATTTGTTGTTTGGAAAGACTCCCTCTGGCCTTCAACCGACGTCGACGCCTGCGAGGATTTGGCGCATTCACCCGCAAGAACACTTGGTTCGATTGAATGCGTTGATCAATCGTGAGCCTAAATTCAATCCGTCTAAACCGGGGCTAAGGGCTGCTGGAGATCATATCCAACCCAATCAAGACGGCGAAGTGAAAATTTACTATGGCCTCGACCGAGTAATCGGCTGGGTCGGCGGAACTGCTGCCTACGCTGCCGCAATCACCGGGTTTTCTCCGGTCCTCACCACCAATGGCCATCATGGTTTGCGGAATTATCCCATTCAATATTCAGTCAATGGCGCCGAAGCGACTCAGATCGCGAATCACGCCGAAGACATTTTGCGGTTCATGGCGTACGGGCCCAAAGCAGAGTCCTATCAGTTCGCGAAAAAGGTCTCGGAGATTGATCAAAAATACAAACATGGTGATTTGAGAGGACTCGCGCAAAGTTTGTTTTATTCGGAACAAGTCAAACGTCCGCTCACGCCTGTTTACGAACTGATGAAAGATTCGACGATCGAAGGTCCAGAGCTTAAATCGAAATTGAAGGCTGCGGTCGACTACATTTTTGAAGCACTTACTTGTCGCCCTCCATCTGATCAAGAATCGACTGAGTACGTGAATGTTGCCATGAAGGCAATCGATGATCTTGGTCTCGAAGAAGGTGCGTTCCTTGGGCTTGCACCAATTTTTCTTGACCGCGAAGCTTTGTTTCGACTCGAATTGGCAGAGCAAGGCCAGCCGGATAAGTATGGGCGTGTGAGGTTGCAAGGCATGGAGCTTGCATTGGCAATCAACGGAGCGTTTAGTTATCTGCCTCCTGACGATGCTCTCCGATCGGCGGCGATCTCGGGAGATTTAGAATCTGACGCAAACGTGAAAGACCATCTGGACAGGATCTTGAATGATGACCGAATTCGCAAACCACGAATGCTGCAGTTCTTTCGAGAGTACTTTGACTACGATCGGGCCGGGCACATCTGCAAAGATGCCCGCGCTTTGATTGATGCTGGCGGCGACGTGCGGACTTATTACAGAACGATGTTTCGCTACACGGCCAACACCGATCGCTTGATCGAGTTGATATTGGCTGAAGACAAAAATGTACTTGGTGAGTTGTTGACGACAAATCGTGTTGTCTTGAACGGCAACGATCACGAAGAAGTTCGTCATTTTAGTGAGTTTGAAAAACTCATTGATGTTCCCAGTAGGACGCAAGCCGAACGAAAGAAGAAGTACACGCTCGAAGAACGAGGAATGATGGTCCCGCCAAAGGGCGACAAAATCCATGTCCGAATTGCCCGCGTCGTAAAAAACGGAAGAACGCAAAAGTCGCTGACGACTTTGCCATCAGATCAGCGGATGGGAATCTTGACTCACCCCAGTTGGCTGGTCTCTCACTCGGACGCGATGGACAATCACGCGATCCTGCGAGGTCGTTGGATTCGTGAGCGCTTGCTCGGAGACGCTGTTCCTGACGTGCCTATTACGGTGGATGCAATGTTGCCGGTTGAGCCAAAATCAACGCTTCGGCATCGAATGCGAGTCACTCGTGAGGACGAATGTTGGCGTTGTCATCGAAAAATGGATCCGCTTGGGTTGCCGTTTGAAAGTTACAATCACCTTGGACTTTTTCGAACCAAAGAAAAAGAAAAACCAGTCGATACCAGTGGCGAAATCATTGATAGCGGCGAAGCTGGGCTGGATGGCCCCGTGGCGGATGCCCATGAGATGATTGAGAAATTGGCCAACAGTAAACGTGTCAAACAAGTCTTCGTTCGTCATGCATTTCGATTTTGGATTGGAAGAAACGAGACATTGAATGACGCTCCCGTTTTGCAGGATGCTTTTCAGGCTTACGAAGAAAACGGGGGAAGCATGAAGGCGCTCGTGGCGTCACTTTTGACTTCGGATGCGTTTCTTTATCGC
>CAZQQR010000201.1:1555-3393 GCA_964595515.1 uncultured Pirellulaceae bacterium | reverse complement strand
GCAGGAGTTGGCGATGGAGCATGTCCCGACTAAATTGATGGTTGGAAGACACCAGAAATCTGATTGGATATTACATTGATCAACCGATTGCTTTTGATTGTTGCAGCAACGCTGTGTTTGAATAATGGCGAGGTTGTGCTGGGAGTTTACGAAGATCCCAAGCCGAACATCGTCTTGTTTTTTGTCGACGATTTTGGGCAACGCGACCTTTCTTGCTATGGAAGCTCGCTTTATGAAACACCCCACATGGATCAGCTTGCCCGAGACGGCATGCGATTCACGAACGCTTATGCCGCATACTCTCGATGCGTCCCTTCGAGGCAAGGCTTGCTGTCAGGCAAATACCCTTGCCGAATTGAATTCCAATCAGCCCAAACCAAAGAAAAAGAACATCACTTGCCGTTAAAAGAAGTTTCGTTTGGCGAGGCGCTAAAAGCGATCGGTTACAAAACTTGTTACATCGGCAAATGGCATTTGGGAAAAGAGAACGGTGGTCCCGGTGATCAAGGTTTTGATACCGTCATTCACAGTGGATCAGCTGGAGCAACGCATAGTTTCTTTTTTCCGTTTCCAACTGAGAAAGGTTTGTCGGTTGAAAATCCTGTTACTGGAAAGGAAGGTGACTACTTGCCTGATTGCCTAGCGGAAAAGGCAGTTGAATTCATCGACGAGAATCGCGATGGTCCTTTCTTGTTGGTGATGGCTCATTACGCGGTTCATACCCCTCTTGAGGCCCCCGAGGATATCAAGAAGAAATACCAAAAGAAGCTTCGCAAGGCCGGTGTCGAGGTCGGTGGTAAGAAAGTTGATCCGGATTTTGTCCAAGACCGAAAAGGAACCGTGAAAACGGTTCAAAACAATCCAACTTACGCCGCCATGGTTGAGCGAACCGATGATAGCCTTGGGCGTATTCTTGAAGCTTTGAAAAAGAACGGCATCGAAGATAACACGGCCGTCATTCTCACATCGGATCATGGAGGATTGTCGACACGAGGTGCAGGGAACTCTCGAGCCCTTGCGACATCAAACGCGCCGCTTCGACAGGGCAAAGGTTCAATTTTCGAAGGCGGAACTCGCGTGCCATTGATCGTAAAATGGCCGGGCAAGATTAAGCCGCAATCGACTTCGTCAGTTCAAGTGACTGGAACCGACCACTATCCAACGATGCTTGAAATCGCAGGCGACAGGCTCCGTCCCGAGCAGCATGTTGATGGAAGAAGTTACCGAAAAGCGCTTGCAGGTGAGAACTATCAGCGAGATGGCATGTTTTGGTACAAGTGGACGGCACGTCCTGACAGTACGGGTGATACTCGTTCGATTTCGTATATCGAAGGTAATTACAAGATCATTCAATGGCTTGATGAAGATCTGGTCGAATTGTTTGACCTTTCGAATGACGAAGGCGAGCAGAATTCTCTGACTGCAACCAAGCCAGAACTGACAGAAACGATGCTTAAGAAATTGCTCGCCAAAGAAGCGGAAATCGGCAACCTGCGTGAGCTTGGACGTCGTCAGTTGGAGCGACGAATGGAACGTCTTGAAGAAAAGAATTCCAAAAAGAAACGTTCACGCGCGTCAGGGAAATAGTATCTGTGAGATTTTTCAAAAACAAAACCCATTGCTCAATAACGAGCAATGGGTTTTGAAAGCGGAGAGCACGAGACTCGAACTCGCAACCGGTAAACCGGCACTTCCTTTCCAAGGAAGCCGCTAGCCATTCGCTTACTCTCCAGATAATTACCTCGAACAAGTTAGGCCGAGGTATTTCGGTTGCAGGGAAGTATGATAGTCGATTTCGCGAGAACCTAAAACAGGTTTTGCATCATTTATTACACACC
>CAZQQR010000201.1:0-1455 GCA_964595515.1 uncultured Pirellulaceae bacterium | reverse complement strand
ATTTGTGATTTCAGATTTGTGATTTCAGATTTGTGATTTCAAATTTCAAATGAACATAAAGACAACGCCGGTATCTGCATCAATCTCAAAAATCTTGGAATCAGCTATCCTCTCATCTTCTCTCTAAAAAACCTCACCAGCGCCAGCATATTCGCAAGCCGATGCCCGGCCCGACCGTACTCAGGTCCAAATTCATCCGCGACGATTCCGTTTTGCTCAAAATATCGACTGAGCTCCATTCCTCTTTCAAGAAAGTTGATCGATTTGAGTGAAACCCAATCGCCAACATTTCCAACTACGTTTTTGAGTAGTTGGATGGATTTTTGATTGAAAACAACAATCGTATCGTCCGGGTTTACGAATGAATTCCAATGTTGAGTAAACACGTCATCCGAAACCGAATTCTCAAACGTAGATTTCCCAAGCCGAAGATGATCGAGAAATGTCGATGTCATTTCTACATTTGAACTTAAATACTCGTTGAACAGTTCCTGTCCACCCAGACGTTTTGCCATCCAAACGACGGGGCGTCTGGGAGCATCGCATTTGTTCGTATTGCTCGCATTGGGATTGGAATCGCGATAGGTCGCTTCACCGTAGGCAACCACAATCTTGTTTTCGTCGGCGAGTAAAGCCTTAGGTAAATTAAACGTTCTTCCATCTCTTGGGCCGTTCTCGTACTTTCCGATTGCTTGTGGATGGGCAAGTTGGCGGTCGACCATTTTATCAAAGACGCTCAGCAAACGATCAAGGTCCGGTGTTTCTGGTTCAAGACTTCTGAGCGCGGCTATCGTGGCTTCAAGCGTGGAAAGTGAGTGGTCATCTGGTTCTAGCCGGATTCGATAGTTGCCAGGTTCGGTCGGCGCGAGGCGATAATGCGGAATCGAGTGGAGTTGAGGTAAATCACGCAACATTGTTTTGGCTTGTGCCCAAGTGCCATCGATCAAAATCAAATGGTCAGGTCGTTGGTTAATCGGTAATCGGTCGAATGGTTTCGAATCCGCGGATGGGTACAGCAATCCAGAATTTGCGGTCAGCTCTATCGGGATTTGCGAAAGCCTAGCCCGGTTTCCGTGAATCAAATCGGAAGACCGCAAAGCCTGTTTGACGATTCTCGCGGTGTTAAAAGGATGTTTGCGTTCCCGAGCATGTTGAAGAATGGTGATCCGGGTTCGATTGTTGATCTTTGGAATCGAATCACAAAAACAGTCGACGCTGGGACGAAAACACTGGAAGCAACGAGAAGGCGATTCGGCCAGCGTGATTTCTAAATCTTTGGTAGGCAAAGAAGTCGTCGATTCGAGAATGAAAAGCCAAGGTGGCGGCGAAACAGAAGGATCAGCGGCGACCAAAAAGCAAGCGGCCACAATGAATTGACGTTCATCTGAAATTGGCGGAAATGCATGGGAATCGAACCCACCGATCACATGATTTCCATGCGACCCAACGGTTTTG
>CAZQQR010000200.1:0-10418 GCA_964595515.1 uncultured Pirellulaceae bacterium | reverse complement strand
CAATTTTGGGTAGCGGAACTCGTCAAGAGTTCTGGCCTCCGCAATGTTCGGAATTCTTGACGACGTCCGCTACGTTCTTTCGCCAACTCCATGTCGGATGAATGAACGACCCAAAAAAGCCTGCTGTAAAAAACTACGACGCCTCAGATGTTTGTCGCGTTTTCAATCGCTGGGCAACTTCAGCAATAATCTCGCCGGAACGGACCGCATCGGATTCAGAAACATGAAGATGGGTCACAGCGCGAACGTGTTCGTGGCTAAATGGGAACATCCAAACGCCGGCTTCATGGGCGGCATCACAGAACTCAGCCGCGGTGGCGACCGACTGATCAACTCGGAAAACAACAATGTTCGTTTCAACACGATCCAGGTCTAGCTCCAACCCATCCGCTTGCGTGATCGTTTCGCCGATCCGTTTCGCGTTGGCGTGATCGACTGCAAGGCGTTCAATATTGTTTTCAAGTGCAAACAAAGCCGCGGCAGCGATGTATCCGCTTTGACGCATCCCGCCTCCAAAGAGCTTTCGATGTCGTCGCATGTCGTTGATCATTCCTTTGGATCCAACCAAGCACGAACCCACTGGAGCCCCAAGTCCTTTGCTAAAGCAAACGCTGATCGTATCAAAGTGCTTACCCCATTTCTCTGCTGAAACGCCGGACGCAACGACAGCGTTAAACAGACGCGCACCATCCAAGTGTGTAATCAAACCATTTTCATGAGCCCAGCTGCAAACGGATTCCACGCCATCGTATGGCAATACGACTCCGCCTCCTTTGTTGTGGGTGTTCTCAAGACACAGTAATCGCGTGCGAACGGCATGTTCGTTGTCGGGATGAATGGTGTTTTGCAGTTGATCAAGCTGAATCGCGCTATTGGTGCCTTTGATTGTCCTTGCCACGACACCACTGAGTTGAGCGAAACCACCTTGTTCATAATTGTAGATATGACATCCGGACTCGCAGATCAATTCATCGCCGGGTGAGCAATGAAGCCGAACGGCGACTTGATTGGTCATCGTTCCAGATGGCATAAACATGGCTGCTTCGTGGCCAAGCATCTCCGCGATTTTTTCCTGAAGCCTGGCAACCGTAGGATCAACGTCGATCACGTCGTCATTAACGTCCGCGTTGATCATCGCGTCGCGCATCGCGGCACAAGGTTTTGTCAGCGTATCAGAGCGAAGGTCGATCATTTGGTTTTGTTGTTCTTGGTTTTGAAGTGCGACTGAAAACGACAGCTCGAAAATTAGAGTTTCGCGAACGCATCCATGGCTTGTTGGATATGATCTTCTGTTAACGCGGCGGAGACTTGAACGCGGATTCGAGATTCACCCTTTGGTACAACTGGAAAACCAAACCCGATCGCCATCACGCCCAGTTCATACAATTGTGCCGATTTGCGAATCGCTTCGGCCTCGTCACCGATCATGATTGGAATGATGGCTGTCGGTGAGGGGGCACAGTCAAACCCTAGGTTAGCCAGGCCTTTTCGGAAAAGTGCCACGTTGGAATGAAGCCTGGCAACGATCGACGGATCGTTTTCGATGACTTCGATCGCTTTGTGTGCACTGTAAGCAACCGTTGCAGGCAAAGCGTTTGAAAACAGGCTTGGCCGACCTCGTTGTTCAAGCACTTTAATCGCGTCTGCGGACGCGGCAATGTAACCGCCCGCCGCACCACCAAGAGCTTTGCCGAGTGTGCCTGTGAAAATGTCGACTTTACCCATCAAATCAAAATGCTCATGCGTCCCGCGCCCGCCTTTGCCAAGAACCCCAACCGAGTGAGAGTCATCAACGACCAACAACGCGTTGTATTGTTCGCAAAGGGCAACCAATTCTGGCAGTTTTGCTACGTCGCCTTCCATGCTGAATACGCCGTCGGTGACAACCCACCGCGTCGCGTGAGACTGCGTTTCCTTGAGCAGAGTTTCCAATTGCTCCATGTCACTGTGGGCATAAACATGTTTGGCAACTTTTTTGGACATCAACCGCATACCGTCAATGATGCTCGCGTGGTTCAGTGCATCAGAAAGAACAACATCTTCGGGGCCAACAAGCGTTGGAAAAAGTGCTTCGTTGGCGTTCCAACAACTCACGTAAGAAAGCGACGATTCGGTGCCAATAAAGCTGGCGATTTTTGATTCAAGACGTCGGTGACATTCCAGAGTGCCACAGATAAACCGCACCGAAGCCGTTCCTGCTCCATAATCGCGAATGCCCTGGATGCCGGCTTCGATGACTTCCGGGTGATCGGCGAGACCGAGGTAATTGTTTGCGCACAATACCAGCACTTCTCCCTTGCCTTCAATCTCAACGACCGGTCGCATTGGCGAAGTAATGTTGTAAAACGGTTTTAGCTGCCCCGTCTCAGTCCAGTCATTAAGAAATGCTTGGCAGCGATCGTCAAAAGCTTGATTCGGCATCAGAGTTGGTTCCGGTGTAATTAGGTTTGGCTATTTGGTTTTAGAATTCTTGCTCTGGGAAGCTGACTGAGCAGCGTTTCGTTTGCAGTTAAAGATGAGATCGTCGTTGTCTTGCGCGACGATGATCTGCATCTGATTCTCGTTTAGCTTTTTGAAAGTCAGCCCTTTGAATTTGGCTTGGGTGGCGGAAACAGAGGCCAAAGGGAATTCCATCGCCTTGTCTTTTTCTTCCCAGCCTTTTAGGTCAGCGCCAAAATGTTTGAGCCGCAAGACGAGTGATTCATCCTTGGCGGAGATGGTTAGCAGTTCATAAAAACTGACTTTTTCGTCCTTGGAAAATTTAAACATTCCGACCATGGTTCCGCTGGAAGGCGCGTTCCAAGTCTCCTCGAACTTGCCGCCCATCGCTTCACCTGACCATGCTCCGGCGATCCACTGAATATCGTCGATCGTGGCTGTGGGAGTTGGTTGGGCTTTCTCTGGCTCAGAATCCTGAGCGAAGGATTGAGCGACTGGAGACAGTATCAAAAGCAGGCAGAAGAATTTGGCAATGGACATTGAGAATCGCTCAAGCTGACGCGTTGGATTTTACAAACCGGCACTCGACCTGCCATTGGCAGATCGAGTTTCCGTTCATTTTAACGCACTTGTTGCCGGCAGTATATCGCCGTGACCCATTACTGAGACTCATCGGACGCAGCGTCAGTGGAGATCAATTTACTGTGATCAATCGTTTACGTGCGTCTCAAGGAAACGCGCCAAACGATGGAAGTCGCTGTTAGGGTCAATGTAACGAACGACGGTCACAAGTGTTTCTGGATCCACCAAATTCTCAAATGGCTCGTAGTGAAGATCAAGTTGTCCGCTAATACTGACCATCACGCCATTGAGTTTTTGTTCTGCAAGAGCGCGAAACGCTCCGACACCAAGCTGACTTCCGAGCATCGCGTCAAACGCATGGGGTTTGGAACATCGAGCTTCGTAGCCTAGCTGAAGTCCTTTTACCAATCGCACTGCGCCAGTCTTTTCGGTGTACTTGTCTTGAACGGCTTTGCAAAGAATCTTGTAGAGGCTGACCTGCGAGATGTTAATGTGACCGTGGTCGTCTCTCGAGACTCCCTCAACGTAGGAAAACGGAAGGTACTCGGCCAAGCCTTCCGCAACGACGATAACGCCGTATTCTTTGCCTTCACCTTCACGGGCAAGCATCGTTTTCACGACTCGCTCACAGACGCGATCCATGTCCATGCACTTTCGCGTCTTCTTTTCACCTTGTTCGTTGGTGAATTCTTCATCGACAAGATAGTCAGCCATGACGTCTTCGACACTGATCACGAGACTGGCCTCTCCGGCGATCGCTGCACCATACGAAAGCCAACCGGCACTTCGGCCCATGGTCTCTGTCAAAAAGTACGATCGAGTCGCTTCCGAGTCGTACATCAGGTTGCGAATTTCGGTGGCAAGGAAATCAACTGCCGTAAAGAACCCAAATGTAAAATCGATGCCGTGGTAATCGTTGTCGATAGTTTTTGGCAAGTGAACGACTGGGATGACGTCTTGGGTCCCAGATTTCTCCTGAAACATTTTGAATTTGTTTGCTGTCTTGAGCGTGTCGTCACCGCCGATCGAAATCAACGCATTGACGCCGATTGATTTCAACCCGTCAACGACTCGCTGCATAGGCGCCGATTTTTCAGCATCCTCGAGGTCCGCCGGACAAGTGATGTGCTTTCCTGGGTTACTGCGAGCAGTCCCAATCATGATGCCCGGCTGGTTTCGGGTTCGCTTGAGCACAGCCGGAGTCAACAAAATGTAGTCTTTGTTTTCTTCGAGCGGTTGGGACGGATCAAAATCAGTTAGCGAAGAATAACCGTGCTTGATTCCAATGACTTCAACGCCTGCCCGACTGAAAGAAGCTGCTGCCGCAGAGATGACGGCATTGGCTGCAGGAGCGGGACCGCCAGCAAACAGGATCGCAACGCGTTTGAAGGAGTGTTCAGGTTGGGTCGGTGGTGAAAGAGTGTTGGTCACTAATATTGCCTCAAGCTCAAAAAAGTTCGGTTGCGTTCATTCAGTGAATTGGCGTGACAGATCGCCGAGATCGCTGTCAAGCCACGAGTTTATTCGAAAGAATCCACGTTGAATATGGCCAAACCTTGAAGCTTTGAACGGTAGACATTTGCCTTCCGTTAACCACCGATTGGGGATAAATCGTTCGCACTCTTGTGAGCGAATTTTGAACGAAGTTAAACTTCAGCGGTTAGGGAAAGGCTGCGCAAGGCCGTTGGTTGGGGGCGAGCTGGTGAGAAGTATTCTGTTTCACTAGGTCGCGTTCCGTGTTTCCGCGTTGAGCACGGGCTGGTGGTGAATCGCTTTCAAGACGACGTTGAGCTGAGAAGGCTTCCAGTGCGGCGTGACATCTGAATTTTTGGCTAGCGGAACTCGTCAGGAGTTTCCGTCAATAGTTTCAAACCGCGTCATGAATCGTCGAAAGTCCTGACGACTTCTGCTACGATCATAACGCTAATTCTTAGTTGTCTCGATGCACTAGAGGATTCGCTCAACCCATTTCGTGTCGACTTTTCCTTCAACGAAATCAGAGTGTTGAAGAACCATTTTTTGAAATGGTGCCGTTGTTTTGATGCCTGTGATTCTGAGTTCATCCAAGCACCGAACCATCGTCTTGATGGCTTGCTCGCGAGTGGGCTGGTGAACAATCAACTTTCCGACCATCGAATCGTAATAAGGCGGAACCGTGTAACCGGCATGAACATGAGTATCAAAACGGACGCCCAGTCCGCCAGGAATGCAGATGCTCTCAATTTTACCGGGAGACGGCGCGAAACCACGATCTGGATCCTCTGCATTGATTCGGCATTCGATCGCCGTTCCTTTGCAGTGAATTTCGTCTTGAGTAAACGCAAGTTTTTCACCCGACGCAACTCGGATTTGTTGTTGGATCAAGTCGATACCTGTCACCATTTCGGTTACCGGATGTTCGACTTGAATTCGCGCGTTGACTTCGATGAAGTAAAAATTGTGGTCTTTGTCGACGATGAACTCGACCGTCGCGGCGTTGTAGTAATCGGCATTTTTGATCATCCGAACAGCTGCGTCACAAATTGCAGTTCGTGCTTCCGCAGGCAGTGTCGATGCTGGACTTTCTTCGATCAGTTTTTGGTGTCGACGCTGCGTTGAACAATCTCGTTCCCACAGGTGAACGACATTTCCAAACGTGTCGGCGATCACTTGAACTTCAACGTGACGTGGGTGCAAAACGAATTTTTCGAGATAAACTCCGGCGTTGCCAAATGCGGCTTCTGCTTCTTGGGCGGCCTGTTGAAGGGCGGTCTTAAGGTCGTCTTCGCTTTCGGCAACCCGCATTCCCTTGCCACCGCCGCCTGCAGTCGCTTTTACCAAGACGGGGTAACCAATTTCTTTGGCAGTCTTGATCGCGTCGTCTTCGTTTTCGATCAAACCTGCACTACCGGGGACTACTGGAACGTTGGCTTTTCGGGCAAGTGCTCGGGCTTCATTTTTATCGCCCAACATCTGCATGGCTTGTGGAGTCGGCCCGATAAAATTGATGTTCGAGTCACGGCAGACTTCGTTAAAGTGCGCGTTCTCTGCGAGAAAACCATAGCCGGGATGGATTGCATCGCAGTCCGCCAACTCTGCGGCACTGATGATCTGATCGATCCGCAGATAGCTTTCATTGGAGCGAGCGTTGCCGACGCAGTACGCTTCGTCGGCGAGTTCAAGGTAAGCGCTGCCGCGATCACCTTCGCTAAAAATCGCCACGGTCTCTATGTCTAGTTCCTTACAGGCACGAATAATCCGTAGGGCGATTTCTCCGCGGTTTGCGATCAGGATTCGATTAAGCATGTTAAGCGTGGCTCGTGGCAAACGATGTGGTTACAAATACAAACTGCGTCGGCGTTTTGGCAGAACTTTCTGCCCGCCGTTAAACAGACGATGACATTAAACAGACGACGAAATCAGCCAGACGATATGGGTTCACTGGCCGTGTGGTGTTTCAAGAGTTGTGAAAATCCCGGATTCACGAGAGCTTGGACGGGCCAGCTCTCTAAACGAGATCCACTCAAAAGGCAGTTTTGCTATACCTTTTCAACCTTAAACAACGGTTTGTTGTTATCAACGGGAGCTTCGTTTTGAACCAAGCACTCAACAATCTTTCCCGAGACGCCAGCCGGAATTTCGTTGAACATTTTCATCGCTTCAACGATGCAAACCACCGTGTCAGGCGAAACCATATCACCGACTTTGACATAGTCGCTAGAATCCGGTTTCGGTCGAGAATAAAACGTTCCGATTGTCGGGCTCTCGATGTAGCAAATGTTGGCGGCATCGGCCGCAGGTGCAGCGGCCTGAGCTGGAGGCGCCGCTGCTGCGGGGGCTGGAGCAGGTGCCGCAGCTGTATAAGCGACTGGTTCCGCTCCACGTCTCAGTCGGATTCGTTGCTCCGCCTGTTTCAGATCAACTTCGCTCAAGTCGTGTTCTTCCATGAGCTCAATGAACTCACGAAGTTTACCAACATCGAATACCGAATCGTTTTTATCTTTCGCCATTATTGCTCCGAAGCCGTCCTGATTTCAGCACACTTGTGTTTTTGAAAGGTCGAATTGTCCCAAACCACAGCAATGCCCCCAAGGGGAGATTGGGCCATTTGGGTGAATAAAAAGCCAATTGTAGTTGTATGTTTGGTGCCTTCAAGTTGGCTGAGTTCGCAATTTTGACCAAATTGTGGGCGTGAGCACGACCTTGCTTTGTCGGGCGAACCTAACAAGAATTTTGGCCCAAGTTGGAATGACCGCAATCTCCGAGCTAGAGTTCGACCAAGCACTCTTCAAGCTGTTTCGGGAGTGAACTGAGCACTTCGTAACCATCGGGCGTTACCAACACATCGTCTTCAATACGGACACCGGCAACTTCTGGGATATAGATTCCAGGTTCTACCGTGACGATCATGCCGGCCTCAAGTTTGCCTTTTGCAACCGGCGAAATGTAAGGGTGTTCGTGAATTTCCAAGCCGAAACTGTGACCTGTGCCGTGTCCAAAATACTTTTCGAACCCGGCGTCAGAAATGACTTTTCTGGCTGCTGTATCCACCGATTTTAGTGTGGCTCCGGGACGGATTTTCTTGATCGCTGCAAGCTGTGCTTTTAATACTGTCTCGTAAATCTTGCGAAACTTAGCTGTTGTTTTTTTCGAAGTGATAATCGAACGAGTCAGGTCACTCAAATATCCATCGACCTCCGCACCCCAATCGATCAAAACGTTTGTTCCTTGATTGATTTTCATCTCTGAAGGCTGACCGTGTGGGAGGGCGGCTCTTGGACCAACACCAACAATCGGATCAAAGGCACAGCCTTTGGCGCCAAAGGCACGCATTTGGTGCTCAAGGTTATGAGCGATTTCACGCTCTGACTGATGAGAGGTTAGTTGAGACTTGATGACGCGAAAGGCTCGCTGGTTTACGCGGATCGAGTTTCGGATGGCTAAGATCTCCGAAGAGTCTTTTACCGCTCGCAATTTTTCAACGACGCCTTGGCTACTAACTAGTGTGACGGCCGGCAGTTTTGTTTCGACTTCATCGAAGTTCGCTTTTGCCATGGTTGCCGATTCGATTGCAAGTGAGTTCAGCCCTGACAATTTTACAATTCGATGAACTGAATCCAATAGCGTCGTTGTGGAATCCCGGATGTCGATCTCTAGATTTGAAACTTCGGTTTTCAGCTGCTGCTCGTACCTAGTATCACTCATCAAAATTTCGGTTTTTGGCGTGACGAGTAGATGGGCTGAGCTTCCTGAAAAACCAGACAGGTACCGAATGTTCTTGATGTTGGTGACGAGAATTCCATTGACGCCAAGTTGCTTGACGGCATTCTTAAGCTTCTTACGTCGTTGTTGGAATTGTTTTTCCATTGGGCTTCCCTGATTTCACCGCTCGTGCCTTGTAGACAATTTACAATTCACAGATTGTACTTCGAGGCGGGCAGACAGAAGAAGCCGACAATCAATTAAAGTGGCCAAGGAACCGCTTTGTAGAAGAAGGACCGCTTAGCCGTAAAGGATTTCGCCTTCGGGTGCCTGAGTCGATTTCGTATCGAACTTTTTTAGGCCTGTCCACTGCAAGAAAAGCAGGCTCAAGTAATAGGGATTTAACAACAAGTATCGCTGCCAAAGCCGGGTTGGCTCTTTGAGAAGTCGAAAAAACCACTCAAGCCCCAACCGCTGGAGGACGGGTGGTGCTTGTGCCAACTCACCAGCATGAAAATTAAAAGCCGCACCCACTGCCAAGATCGGCATCTGCAATAGATCTTTAAATTCGAAAGCCCAGACTTCTTGTCGAGGACAGCCAAGCCCGACCATGGTGATCTTGGCTCCGCTACTGCGAATCGTGTCAACGACTTCTTGTTTCTCTTGGACCGTCAGCGTTCGAAACTTGGATGCGGTCATTCCCGCGATTTTCAGTTTCGAGAATTTTGCAGTTAGTTTTTCTGCAAGCTGGTCAAGCAATTCTTGTTTCCCGCCAAACAAATAGATTGGAAGCCCGTTTTCAGCCGCCGCTCGACATGTCTCTAGCATCAAGTTCGGGCCGTAGACGCGGTCTTTAAGTCCAGTTTTGTAGAGGAGGTTGAGAGCCCAGCGAACCGGTTGTCCATCAGGAACGACTAAGCCGAGCTCATTAAGTCGATGGCGATGCTGGTTGTCCATCACGCCGGTCATCACGCCGTGAACTGCCAGTGCGGATACGCCGAGAGCTCTGTTGTTCGTTGCTGAATCTACGATTCGCGCAACCGCACCTTCATAGTCACAGGCATTGATTCCAACGCCCAGCAAATTGAATTTACCAAGATCGATCATCGAACTGCTGGCTCCTGCCAACGCTCGGTGTTGAATTCGAAAATCTCGGTCAAGATCGTCCGAATGTCTTTGGTTAGTGACCAGCGAGGATAGTGTTCTTGGAATTTGCTGACGTCACTCACGTACCAAATGTGGTCACCCATTCGGTTGTCTTCTTCGTAGGTGTACTCAAGTTTTTGACCAGAGATCTCTTCGCAGATCTGAATCGCTTCGAGCATCGAGCAGTGACTAAACCGACTTCCACCAATGTTGTAAACTTCGCCCGATCGCGGTGCCTGAAAAAAGTTGTCGAAGGCTTGGATCAAGTCGTAGCTATGAATGTTGTCACGGACTTGTTTCCCTTTGTAGCCGAACACTTTGTAAGGCGTGCCCGTCATGGTGCATTTCATCAAGTAAGCCAAGAATCCGTGCAGCTGAGTTCCGCTGTGATTCGGGCCAGTCAAACATCCGCCGCGGAACGAAGCAGTTTTCATATCGAAGTACTTGCCATACTCCTGAACCAGAATGTCCGCAGCGACTTTGGATGCGCCGAACAAGCTATGCATGCAACTGTCGATTGACATCGATTCGGTGATGCCGTTGTTGAATTCGTGAGACGGGTCAATTTCCCAGCGAAGCTCTTTCTCGATCAACGGCAATCGGTTGGGAGTGTCACCGTAAACTTTGTTGGTCGAAGTAAAAATGAAAACTGCGTCGGGGCAATGATTCCGGGTAGCTTCCAGTAAATTCAGTGTCCCATTAGCGTTGACGGTGAAGTCTTTTTTGGGGTCTCTTGCGGCCCAGTCGTGCGATGGTTGGGCTGCGGTGTGGATGATCAGTTCGATCTCATCACCAAGATCAGCAAAGAGGTTGCCGATTAATACATCGTCCCGAATGTCACCATCGACATGGCG
Source organism: uncultured Pirellulaceae bacterium (assembly GCA_964595515.1). GTDB lineage: Bacteria > Planctomycetota > Planctomycetia > Pirellulales > Pirellulaceae > Mariniblastus. Next base: position 216 of record CAZQQR010000200.1, on the reverse strand, counting down.
ATAACGATCACCAAGCTCTGCTTTCAACTGTGCTCTTTGCCAAGAAGTCGAGGCTTCTTCGCCAAAAAACTCTTTTCGCATGTCGTTGTCAATTCCGACAACAGTCATCCCTTTTTTAGCAAAATGCCGCGAGGCCTCTGATCCAATCAGGCCGGCTGAACCGGTAACGATTGCGATACTCATAAGAAGAAGTCCAGGTGAATGTCTTGTTGATAG
>CAZQQR010000199.1:8680-10464 GCA_964595515.1 uncultured Pirellulaceae bacterium | reverse complement strand
CGAAAAGTTCAATTTAAACGTTTTGCGAGAATTCGCTGTCACGAATCGTTTGGATTTGTGCAGCAGTCAAGTTTGTTCCTCCGTGATCTTCTGCCATCAAATTGCCATCTATATGGTTATGGAATAGACCGAGGTTATGGGCAATCTCGTGAGCCATGACTTCCGCGACTACATCTCGGCCTGACTGGAAACTGACCAGATTGTCGCCAACATGGGCACCAATCCCGCCGCCTCCAACATACGCCAGACCATTGGCTACGTTTTCGCCTGTGTCATTGAAGCCCGGAACCACCTCGACAAAATACATGTCAATCACAAGTGCATCCGTATGCCCTATTCCCGCATTGTCACCCGCATTGACAAGACTATCCAGGTCGCCTGTTGGTCGTGTTCCGCCATTGCCAACATTCGCGAACGTGTTATTCCAAGTACGCGAGGTCAACCACTCTATATCAATGTCGGCTTGGACAAAAATATCATCAATGGATTCTAAAATATCGGCCGCTTGAGTCGCGTTGCCAAAATACTCAGCTGTATTTGTACCATTGCTGTTGGAAACGATAATCGGCTGTACGATGACTCGTTGACTGGCCGAAGGCACTGCATCATTAGTCACATCAGAATACTGGAGAAACTCAACGTCGTTCACTTGATCGACGCCAGAGTACGTCGTCGTGTCAGTTACTGTGAGGCTTCCTATCGAACCAGTAATCCGATAGTTGGTACTGACTCGATCATGTAGCGCAGTGTCATCGCCCTCACCACCATAAATCGTATCGTCGCCAAGCGATCCACGAATGGTATCGTTCCCGTTCTCGCCGTAAACGACATCGTTGCCAGTGTTGGTGTACACGATGTCGTTTCCGTCGCCGGCGTAAACTAAATCGTCGCCTTCACCAGCCAAAATATAGTCCGCGCTGCCAAGACCACGAATTAGATCGTTGTCACGGCTACCGGCCAGGTAATCAAAGAATGCTCCGCCAGTGATAATATCATCACCATTTTGACCGTGGATTCGGTTCTCGGCCGCACCACCAGTCATCGTGTCGACACCGTTACCACCCCAGAACACGTTCAAGCCATTTCCACCAGTGATCGTGTCGTCACCGTCGAGCCCAAGCACTAGATCCGCTTGCGAGATCCCTGCTGAACCAGCCACGCCTCCATCGCCACTATCGAGAATGTCGTTTCCGCCAAGCCCGAAAATCTGATCGATACCGGCTTCACCGAAAATCGTATCCACGTCGTCGCCGCCATAGATGATATCGTCACCGTTGCCACCATGAATCGTGTTGTCACCGTGACCGCCAAAAATCCGGTCATTGCCTTCGCCGCCCGTAATCACATCGGCTTCTTGGACACCCCAGATACTGTCGTTGCCATCGTTACCATGAAGCTGATCAATTCCTGGTCCACCGACAATCGAGTCCGCGCCCGAACCACCGTAAATCGAATCGTTTCCACCGTGGCCATACAGCAATCCCTGAATGTGCGTGTTGTTGGTGAACTGATCGTCACCGCCATAGCCGATAAAAACGATCTGCTGAACTTCACTCAGATTCACGTCGACTTGAAATCCATCAATCGAAGCCCGGACTTGGTCGCCAACGATTTGAACTTGGCCAACATTGTTACCACCATCCCCGAAAACGTTCAGGTTTCCGTTGGAAAGATCGTGATGAACGCCCGCCAACAAATAACGTGTTTCCAAAACCTGAAACGCGTCAGCTGCAAAACTCTGGCTGGATGATTTACGCTTTTTGGTTGAAGACTTGCGGGTTCTT
>CAZQQR010000199.1:4300-8580 GCA_964595515.1 uncultured Pirellulaceae bacterium | reverse complement strand
AGGAAAGATGGTGGGTAGTGGTCAGTCAAAGGTAAAGTTTGAGGTAGTGGACGAGGTTACGAGTCCTTTCGAAGGGATTCATAACCTCGTCCACTACTGTCAAATCCTAATTTTAAGTTTTGACGAACCAGTAGGCTTTTTTGAACGCGATCTAGACGAAATAATCCACGCTATAAATAAATAGCTCATATTTAAGTAGAAGACGGGAAAAAGCGCGCCAAGTTCCCAAGATTTCTTGATGCACGCAATAGAAAAACCTAATGGTTCAACCAATCTGCATTGGCTAGCGTGAGATTTCGTTTTGGCTTTTTGCTTTAGCTAGATAAGAAGTCTCAAACATCTTGCGGAGCCATTCGACTTTGATGAACACAAGCAATTAATCGTGTTAGATATCTCGCTGCAAGCGAACTCAATTCGACAGCCAGCCTTGCTACTCGGATCGCTCGCCAGATTGTGCAGCACGTTTGCGGGCTTCGAGCGCGTCAAGAATGGAGCCCAGAATCTCCTGCGTCTCTTTTGATTCACCTTCGCTTGCGTTGTAGCGATCGTACTGCAGCTGAATCTCTTTGGTGGTTAGCAGCGCCCCACCGGTTTTGACCGCTTGTGAAAACGCATTGGCAACGTGTTTTCGGTCTTCAATCGAAACAGTCCCTTGGCTGGCAAAATCAACCAGTTCTCGTTGAGCACGAGGCGTCCCAAGATTCGCCAACACGGAACTGGCGCTCTTTGCGAATCCAGGAATGTACAACAATCGGGCGAGCGCATTTTCGTGGGCACCCAAATTGTAAAAGGGATAGTTGGCCCGGTCGCTGGCAATTTTGGCCAACCACTCAACCGCTTTGGCTGCATGTTTTTGCCGCTGAAAGTTCGTCACCGACCACGGCTCGATCGTCTCTTGCAACTGACGAACATGAGACGCGACTCGCTCAGGTTCCATTCCAAATGGGATCGCAACGAACCTTGGATCATTTCCAACTCGCATCCGAACGCGACGAGCTCGTGATTGATCGCGAAACAGTAACGCGACTGGAATCCGACGAGTTCGCCAATCGTTTCGTAGCTGCTGGATCAACGTTGCATACTCTGGAAGATCGAGCACATCGGTTACCATGATGACTTCGACATCAGGGTTGGCAATCACTGTCTGAAACAAAGCCCGGCCTGTCGTCACTGACTGCCCCAACAGTCCGGCAGAAGCCATGGTTGCCGCATACGTCTGAGCAACGGCATCACGATTGTGCCCGATCACGCCCATCGGACGATTGTCACTCTGTGCCAGAAATACAGCAAGTGCGACTGTGTAGCTACTTCCGTTGTAAGCTTGAACCGGGTCGATATTTGTGATCGCGTCAAAGGCCGCGTATTGCAAATGTCGGTCGCCAAACAAAATCGCTTGAACGAGTTCGCGTGGCTGATTGCTTGATTGCAGCAGCAGCGACGAATCTCCTTTTTCCTTCAGAATCTCACAGCACGCGACAGCCGCGGGAACCAAGTCAAAATCCATTGCCTTTTTGAGAAGGAGGTTTATCTCATTGGCGTCTGTTGTCAGCCGGCTAACCAAACCCTCGACGTCAACGAGTTTTCCGCTGCCAGCCATTCGTTTGGCGGCTTCGAGTTGAGTCAGCAAAAAGAGCTCACGATTTCGCCCAAGATCTGGCCGGATCTCATACAAATCAGATGCCCGACGTGAAGCCACCACACGTCCCGCTGTTTCTGACGTCAGTCGAACCGGCAAAAGCTGGCTTGATTTCGAATCCCAATTCCAAAGCGTTACCTCGCCCAAAATTGAACCCGTTACCTTGCGAGTCCCCTTCAGATATTCCGTCGCTCTGGTGTATAGCCGTCGTTCAACGTCAGCAGGATCGGCAGAGCTTGCTTTGGAGAGATAATCCAACGCGATTCTTCGAGAGTACTCTGGCACCTTTGGAGAAAGGTAAGCTCTCATCATTACGTCGACTGCCTCAGACGAATTGATGGCTGCCAAAGCTCGGATCGATTCGACTTGGACCTGAACATCAGAAGATCTAGCTCCACCCAGCAGCGGCCCTTGGACTTCGGCACCCGTATTCCGAAGCGCACCACGCACGCCCGGATAAAATTCTTTTTTCGAATCGTCAGCAAAGGTGTTCACCAATCTCGCGACCGCTGGCTCACCCAATAGACGAAGCCGGCGAAAAGCAATCGAGCGGGTTGATACATCTTTGTCGTTCAGCTGCACAATCAAAGCATCGAGCTTCGCGGGCGAAGTCGCAATTTTTTTGGCCGCATTCAAAACTGTTTTCGCAAAGTCTCGGCCCTCAGGCTGGAGATCTAAATCAGAATGAATGGCAAAGAAAAAATCTGATCCAGCTGTTTCATGAAGCTCAAACAACTGCTGGTCGTTGAGCCCGAGCGTGATCAACTTACGCAAATAAACCAGGGCATCGCCCTTCAAGTTCACATCCACCATCGCCTTGATTGCTCGAACGAGTTGTGGCGGAGTTTTTGGATCGGAATCCCGAATCGAACGAAGGATCATTCGGGTTGTATCAGATAGCCCCGCCGAATCGAGGGGAATCAATTCCGAACTGTTACCGGCGACCGGCGACTGATCCTGCCCAGATGCTGGTGATGAAAAAACACCAACGATCAACGCGGCGCATAGCACAAAAACACCGACGGATCGGTGTTTGTTAGTGTCGTGATTTGGAGATTGAAGGACGCGTGTAGACATGACCCTCTTGTATCGTCGTTTCAGGTGAGGCTGCAACAGGCTTGAAGCGTTCGTGTCGATTGTAATTGACGCACCAATTAAATCACGGATTTAAGCGTCCAAATTCCCAAAAGCTCAACATCCAAGCCGGTTTTTCCAAACGTCGACCTGCTCCTGGACTTTCGCGGGACAAGTCGATCCTTCGCTTTGAAATGCCGCCACCGCATTCTCAACGCCCAACACATCAAAAACCGCCTCATCAAGCGATGATTCTGCCTCTTGGAACTCTTCCAAACTGAGATCGGCCAGCCTGACCGATTTGGCGCTGGCTTTGCGAACCATGTCCCCAATCAAATGATGAGCATTCCGCTGAGGCATTCCCCGCTTGATCAAAAATTCCATCAGGGTGGTGGCGTCGAGGAACCCGCGATCGATTCGAGACTGGATTGACTCTAAATTCAAATCTGCCCCGGCGACAATGGGTTCGCAAAGCTCCAAACAGGCCGCCACCGTATCCACGGCATCAAACAGCGCCGGTTTGTCTTCTTGAAGGTCACGGTTGTACGCAAGCGGAAGTCCTTTGGTGAGTACCAGCAGCGTTTGGAGACTCCCAATCACTCTGGCCGATTTCCCTCGCGTAAGCTCCAGAACGTCTGGATTGATTTTCTGCGGCATGATCGAAGACCCCGTGCAGAACTCATGAGGAAGCTTGATAAAGTCAAATTCCGATGTCGCCCACAAAATCCATTCTTCAGCCCAAGTGCTTAAATGAATCGCGATGTTCGTCAAACAAAACACCGTTTCCAAAACGAAATCTCGATCACTGGAGGAGTCAATGCTGTTCGCCACGATGCCTTCGAACTCTAGCCGCCGAGCCGTGTTTTCTCTGTCGATCGCAAGCGTGGTCCCGGCCAGTGCCGCCGTTCCCAAACTACAAACGTTGACTCGTTTTCGACAATCACTTAACCGATCTCGGTCTCGCTGAAATTTCTCACAATAGGCCAGCCAAACATGAGCCGCCAATACTGGTTGAGCACGTTGAAGGTGCGTGTATGCCGGAATGATCACGCCCGCATCTTTCGCGCATCGACCAACAAAAGCTTTTTGGACTCCCTCCAACAATTGATCCACATGATCGATCGCGTCCCGAACCCACAATCTCAAATCCGTTGAAACCTGATCATTACGGCTTCGGCCTGTGTGAAGTTTCCGGCCCGTGTCTCCAATCCGATCGATCAGCGTCTGCTCGATGTTCATGTGAATGTCTTCGAGTTCCTCTCGAAACTCAAATGTCCCCTGTTCAAGCTCCGCCAGAATCTCGCTCAGGTGTTTTTCAATTTCGTCGCACTCCTGGCGAGTAAGAATCTCTTGGTCCGCCAGCATATTCGCGTGAGCAATACTGCCTTTAATGTCTTGCCGATACAGCCGTCGATCAAAGCTGATGCTCTCGGTGAATCGCTCGACACGTTTATCAACGGCAGCGTCGAATGCGCCACTACGGCTGGGACTGGACAAATTGGGCCTCAATCTTGATCACTCGGGGAAACTTAATTCACATGAGAAAGCCTCGAAAAATGAGGGCTTCTCC
>CAZQQR010000199.1:0-4200 GCA_964595515.1 uncultured Pirellulaceae bacterium | reverse complement strand
AGAGAACGCTATTGGCATCGTCAGCTAATCCAGCGACAATTTAAGAACCAAACGATTAACGACATTTGGCTCATCTTAAAATCGTCGACTCGAATAGCGTGTGACCATGACCATAAACCGCCTTCATATCTTTATCCTTTCATTGCTTTTATCGAGCCTTGGCTACTCCTCCGCTGACGCGCAACCCGCGGCTCAGGAAAAAGAACAGCAAGCGACTGCGAATACGTCATCCGACAATCAGATTGGTAAACCTTGGATCAAGATGTCACCCAGTGGGGCCGGTGCGACCTTTGAGATGCCAAACAAGCCTCGCTATGTGGAACGACAGTTTCCGCCGGTACAGGACAAACCTCCTGTCAAAGTTCGATTGCACCTTTGTACCGTTAATGAAGGAACAACGACGTTCATTTTTGGATACCACGACCTTCACGAAGAACCTGCTGACAATAAAACCATCAACGCGACGCTTGATGGGGCTGTTCGCGGCAGCGTCGCCAACGTGTTTGGTCAGCTTGCCGGAAGACCAACTCCAATTCGTTTCAAGAAAGCTCTCGGTCGCCAGTTTGTTTACCGTTATCAACAAGCTCGACCAAAATCGGACGGGACTGAGCAAAAAGACATCTACGTCGTCACGGCCCGCGTTTTTCTGATGGGGAAGCGGCAATACCAAGTCAATTGTTTAATGAAACAATCGATCTTCGATGAACAGCTTGCCGCCAAATTCTTGAACTCACTGACCATTCTTGATCCGCCCAAAGACCTTCCTCCTCTACCACAAAACGACAAATAGTGGCCGGTCGCTCAACGTTGTCTTGGTCTGCTTAATATTTGCGCCGGCAGATGGCCGGATAGTTTGGTAATCGTCGTTCGAATTTGGTTCAGCACCTTGAACAAGGTGCCCCTTCACTGGTACCCTTGGGAAATTTTGTAAATTTGCGCAGCATCCCTGCCCACAAAGACATTTTTTCAAGCGAGTACCGGCGTGCCAAAACGCGAAGACATCAAGAAAATCATGCTGATTGGGTCCGGCCCGATCGTCATTGGTCAAGCCTGCGAATTTGATTATTCGGGAACCCAAGCCTGCAAAGCACTTCGCGAAGAAGGCTACGAGGTCGTTCTCGTCAATTCAAACCCGGCCACCATCATGACCGACCCGGGAACAGCTGAACGGACTTATATCGAGCCGCTTGAATGGCAGATCGTAGAAAAGATCATTGCCAAAGAAAAACCGGACGCGTTGCTGCCAACATTGGGTGGCCAAACGGCGCTCAACTTGGCCATGGACCTCTCCTCCAAAGGAGTTTTGGAAAAACATGGCGTCGAGATGATCGGAGCCAACGCTGATGCGATCGACAAAGCGGAAAACCGCGATCGATTCCAACAAGCCATGCACGCGTGCGGCTTGGACATCTGCTACGGCGAAACGGTTCAGACTGTGGCCCACGCCCGCGAGATTATGGAAAAAGTCGGTCTTCCCTGCCTGATCCGTCCGAGCTTCACAATGGGCGGAAGCGGTTCGGCGATCGCTTACAATCGCGATGAATTTGACTTGCTCGTTCGCCGTGGACTTGACCAATCGCCAACAACCGAAGTCTTGATCGAAGAGTCGATTATTGGTTGGAAAGAGTACGAGATGGAGGTCATGCGTGACCTCGATGACAACGTTGTGATCATCTGTTCGATTGAGAACTTCGACCCGATGGGAGTTCACACGGGAGACTCAATCACCGTCGCCCCTGCTCAAACGCTTTCTGACAAAGAGTATCAGAGTATGCGCGACGCCAGTCTTGCTGTGATTCGCGAGATCGGTGTTGAAACAGGTGGCTCCAACATTCAATTTTCGATCAACCCGGAGACCGGGCGAATGATCGTGATTGAAATGAATCCCCGTGTCAGTCGATCTAGCGCGCTGGCCTCCAAGGCCACCGGATTCCCAATCGCAAAAATCGCCGCCAAACTGGCTGTCGGCTACCGGCTTTGGGAACTCGCCAACGACATCACGCGCGAAACAAAAGCCTGTTTCGAGCCGTCCATCGATTATGTCGTCACCAAAATCCCAAGATTCACCTTTGAAAAATTCCCCGAGGCCGACTCAACATTGATGACACAGATGAAAAGCGTCGGGGAAACGATGGCGATCGGACGGACGTTCAAGGAGTCGTTCCAAAAAGCGCTTCGCGGCCTCGAAGTCGGCAGCTTTGGATTTGGCTGCGACAATAAAGACCTATGGGGAACCGACGAACAACCCGATCGAGACACGATCCGCAGCAAGCTTTCCATCCCAAACTCCGAACGTCCTTGGTATCTGCGATACGCCTTCAAAATGGGAATGACCGTCGATGATGTTTATGAATTGACGGGCATCGACCAATGGTTCCTTGAGCATTTGCTGGGCATCGTTGAGATGGAAGAATATCTGCGGACCCTGACCCCTGCCGACATGACGGCAGAGTTGATGAAGCAGGCAAAACAATTTGGATTCTCAGATCGCCAGATGGCTCACATTTGGGACAGCAATGAAATCGAAGTCCGAAAGTTGAGAAAATCGCTTGGCGTTGTCGCGACTTATAAATCAGTCGACACCTGTGCTGCTGAATTCGAAGCCTACACGCCGTACTACTATTCGACCTACGAAGACGAAGACGAAACGCCAGCCAAGTCCGACAAAAAACGGATCATGATTCTTGGCGGTGGTCCAAACCGGATCGGCCAGGGCATCGAGTTCGATTATTGCTGCTGTCATGCCAGTTTCGCGCTCCGCGAGCTTGGAATTGAATCAGTGATGGTCAACTCCAATCCGGAAACGGTTTCTACCGACTACGACACGAGCGATTTACTCTTCTTTGAACCTCTTACGGTCGAAGATGTTTTGAACATCTGTGATCGCGTCCAACCTGACGGCGTGATCGTTCAGTTTGGCGGCCAGACTCCTTTGAATCTCGCCCGCGCACTTTCCAACGCTGGTGTGAATATCATTGGAACCAGCGTCGACACGATCGACGCTGCCGAAGATCGCGAACAGTTTCAACAGCTGCTTAATCGTTTGGATTTGAAACAACCAGCCAACGGTATCGCTCGAACGATGAACGAAGCTCGATTGGAAGTCCAAAAGGTTGGCTATCCCGTTTTGGTTCGCCCAAGTTTTGTGCTTGGCGGCCGAGCTATGGAGATTTGTTACGACAAAGCCCAATTCGAACGCTTTGTGCTGGAAGCCTTCATCGTTTCCGCAGGTCAACCTGTTTTGATCGACAAATTTTTAGAAGAAGCCATCGAAGTCGACGTCGACTGTGTGAGCGATGGCGAAAATGTAGTGATCGCTGGGATCATGGAGCACATTGAAGAAGCCGGTGTTCACTCGGGGGACTCGGCCTGCTCAATTCCGACCTATACGCTCGGGGCTGAAACGCTGGATGAGATTCGCCGTGCCACCGTCGGCATGGCGCTTCACCTAAAAGTAGTCGGGCTCATGAATGTTCAGTTTGCCGTCAAGAAAGAAGACGACCAAATCAACGTTTACGTTCTCGAAGTAAACCCTCGTGCTAGCCGAACTGTTCCGTTTGTCGCCAAAGCTACCGGCGTCGCGGTTGCGAACATGGCTGCCAAAGTGATGACGGGTAAAAAGCTGACGGAGCTTGATTGGCTGGAAGAACCAAAACCGCAGCTGTACTCGGTTAAAGAAAGTGTGTTTCCGTTTCGAAAGTTCGTGGGGGTCGACATCGTACTTGGACCCGAAATGCGATCCACCGGCGAAGTCATGGGGATCGCCGAACGGTTCCCAATCGCGTTCGCCAAAAGCCAGCTTGCCGCCGGCGTCACGCTTCCCGAAACCGGCCGCGTGTTCCTCAGCTTTAGCGCCCGACACAAAGATCGTGCTGTCGATATCGGACGAGAGCTTCACGAAATGGGTTACACAATTCTGGCAACCAAGGGCACCGCAAAACGATTGGAAGAATCTGACATCCCGGTCACAACGGTCAAGAAAATCATCGAGGGACATCCAAACTTAATTGACCACATGAAGAATGAAGGCGTTGACTTAATCCTGAACACACCCAGCGGAAAAGGAGCACGAACCGACGAGGGCACCATCCGCGCGACTGCTGTCCAACACGGAATCCCTTGCATCACGACCATCCAAGCTGCCGAAGCCGCCGTGCAGGCGATCAAAGCACTTCGCACCGAAGAAATGGATGTCCAGGC
>CAZQQR010000198.1:1645-10475 GCA_964595515.1 uncultured Pirellulaceae bacterium | reverse complement strand
CAAATCCACACACCCCGATCGCCCCGGACGGGGCCGACGTGTAACAACCGGCCTGTTTGGCAAATGCAACGAGGTCGCACGACTCTACCGGAATTGCTGCAATCCCTGCGGGATAAATTTCAGTTGGAATTTTTGCGTTCCGGAAATATCGCTTCGCTCAATATCCGGCTAATCGCTTGAATCCCTTCGGGATAAAATCACGAACGCTATTGAAAATCGATGAAGGAGCTCGGCCCATCGCTACCCGAGTGCCGCCACGCTGAACAAGCCAAAGATCTGCCGGAGCTGATGTCCTTTGGGACAAAGCTCGGGCCGCCGAGTTGTTAAAGGCTATGGTGAGGAAGGCCATGCCTCCCCAACAGCCTGAGGATCCGATGCCACCCTCCTCTGAGCCGCCTCCCGAGGAGGAGTTGGATTACAATGAGACGGAGTACATCGTTCTCCACCCCTCGGAAAAGTCCATCAGGTTGCAGCCATTGCGCCGCTGTCTTCTCGACGCTGCTGTGAAGTCTTCGCCAATGGCCGGCTATCTATGCCGCGCGTCGCGAACTCGAGTGGCTCAAGTCGACTTGCCCGATAGAATTTGATCCGCGAGTAAATTCAATCACGGTTGAATCGAGTTGCCAGACGGCTTTGAACGGACCAAGTACGATTCTTACGCCGCAAAAATGATCGTTATCAAAGAGATAAACTTCTTTGCAGTCGTCGACGTTCAGTTTTGAAAAACGAACGAGTCTCGTTTGCGAGATCTCTCGAACTGAAGCGATTTTTTCGGCGAGTGGTTGATTGTCAAAATTTTCGGGCATACTTTGTTTTCGACGTCTAAGCCTGATTTTTTGCCGATAACCTAGGCAATCGGTAAAGCCTGCCTATTTCGCCTGGGTTCAATCTGGCCGAAACATTGCAATATCGCCCGCCAAAACGCGAATAGATGGTCAAAGGTGCGATTGACCTTTGGGCCAAGCGATTTAGCATTGCTTGCCACTATTTGACAATGACTGCAGGAGCAAACCATTTCTGACCCAACCAAAAACGAGTCTCGAACACCTGACTACGTCCCAGGTACCCATTTAAAAGTTGATTTTGGAGTTTATCGCCATCACGGGATCGCCGTTGAATCAGGCAATGTCATTCACTTTGGGCGTGGGATTTTTGATGTCGAAAACGCTGCTGTCGAACGCGTGGACATGGAGACATTTAGCCAGGGTAATCCAGTGTCAGTCGTAGACTCACCGCTGAACTTTGCTGAGAGCGAAGTTGTAAAGCGAGCCGAGAACCGCATAGGCGAACGCGGATATGATTTGTTCGAAAACAACTGCGAGCATTTCGTTTTGTGGTGCAGGACGGGCGTCTCAAGTAGTTCTCAAATCGAGATGACAGAAACTGTTGCTCGGCAAGCGACTGCAATCGCTGCCAAACCACTACTCAAAAAAGTTGCCCAACGAGCGATCGCTCGTCGAATGGGGACGGCCGCAGCGGGTGTTGCTGTGGTGCCAACGATGGTTGCCGGTGTCGCGGATGCGGTTCAAGCGACGGCCGAAATAGTGGCGACACAAAAAGGGAAAACCAAAGAAGAGGCTCGTGGTGTTGGTCAGCAGGCGGGTGTGGCTTCTTCGGTTGCCCTTGGATGGGTTGTTGGCGGTCCTGTCGTTGCTGCAGCAGGCGTTGGAATTTGGGTGATCGGACAATTGATCGCCGACAAAGCGGTTGACCATGGGAAGCAGATGGTGACCAGCGTTGTGAATCGGCCGTCGTAATTTTTGACGGCCGCCGTCTTGGGGAAGTTGGTGCCCGCCTGCGGTTCTACGGGTGGTTTCGTCTAACCGAGGTTATTGCATTTTTCGAAGTAATCTTGTGTGGATGCCGTATTGGCGTCGCAGGCTCCTGATAGCGGCCTACGTTGTGCGCGTTCCCAACTGGCGATGGGCTGACTACTTTTTGATTTTTGAAATCGTCTCGCCGGTTTCGTTTATCGTTCCCTTTGCATTGGCGATCGAGTACTTGATGGCGATGTTTACCAGTGCTTTGACTTTCTGATTGCGAAAGTCTTTTTTTGTCCGAACGGGGATATGCCGGATTGATTTTCCAGTCCCCTCTAGCAACTGCCCCGGATCATCCAAGGATGTGCCTTGGTTGAAACCGAGGTTGAGATGCTCGGTATAAATTGGAATATGACAGAACGCATCACCCATTTTCTGAGTCGGCGTATAGACGGACGTTAGTGCGTGAGTGTGATAGAGCAGTTCGTTTGCCGCAGGCATCAAATCGAGAATGAAATTGCGAAGATCGATGTATAGCTCGGCTAGTTCATCGTCCTTGGTTCGCAACAATCTCAGGAAATCTGGGTGGATGTTCCGGCTCATCGGTTACTCATACTTCCATTTCATCACCCAAGGGTCTTCGAGCTTTTTTTGTTGGGCCTTCATTTTGTCTTGATAGTCTTTTAAGACGGCAGCGAATTCTTCGCGATCAGCGAGGTTGTAAGCTTCGTTCGGATCGTTTTCCAAGTCAAAAAGTTCGAAGGCGGGTCGTTGGATGTAATTGCCAACCGTTTTCTGACCGTAGGGAGCATCGTGGCCTTTCAGAAATTGGGCCTGCCAACTGGAGGCAATCCAGAGATCGGCGGCGAATGGATAGTCGAGTTTGTAAGCGATATTCCAGATCAGTTTATACTTTTTGTCTTGGTAGACACGCATCGGATAGTACATCTGAATCTCGTGAAATGTATGAGATGCAAAGATGGAATCCCAATGCTCGACGCTAGGGTCCTTCAGTGCGCCGAGCCACGACTTACCCTGATAGCTTTTGAATTTGTTGTTTCCGTTTCGGTTGTCGCGCTCAAACATACCCATGTCAGCATAAAACTTCTTTGGGTTCACCCACTTTTTTGGACCGTTGGTTTCCGCGTCGAGCCCTCCTCCAAAATCAAGAATCGAAGGCGTAATATCAACGTGGCTGATCATTGCCTTTGATTCAAAACCGCGTTTCTCGTTGTACGGATTGCGAACGATAAAGGGCACTCGCAGGCCGGGGTCGTAGACGGTGGTTTTTGCTCCGGCGAACGCCATCCCGTGATCCGACGTGAAAATGATCATCGTTTTGTCGTATACGCCGGCTTCTTTCAAAATTTCGACCAGTCGACCAACGCCTTGGTCGATGCGGGCAACAGACTGGTAGTACTGAGCGACTTCTTCGCGGGTTTCGGGAGTGTCACTCAAGAAGGGAGGAATGCCGACTTTGGCCGGATCAAAAAAGACTTCTTTGACGCCGGGGTAAGAACCTTTGTTGGGTTTGTTGCCAAACAAGTCAGCTTTGAGTTCCAACTCAGAAGTCTTATCCACGCCGCCGCCGCGATGAGGATCTGATGTGCCAAAGTACAAAAAGAACGGTCGGTCGTCAGATTGGTCGGTGATGAATTCACGACACTTTTCTGCCATTTCAACCGCGTTTCGAGCATTGGCTTTCATGTATGTTTCGTAGCGGTAAACGAGTTCGGGGCCGACATGGTATTTGCCAATATGCCCCGTTCGATACCCAGCATTTTTCATGACCCGAGGTAGAGAAAGCGAAACAACATCGTGATAGGAATCAAATTTGTGAAAGTGATGCTGGTGGCCGTATTGGCCGTTCTTGTGATTATGAAGCCCTGACATCACAACGGAACGACTGGCACTACAACTGGCAGTTGTTGCAAATGCGTTATGAAAAATTACGCCGTCACGAGCCAGCGAATCCAAGTTTGGAGTGACCGCGGTTTCGTCGCCATAGCACCCAAGCGTTTGGCCTTCGTCGTCTGCGATCACGAAAATTACATTTCGATCTGTCGCATTGGCAAGGTTGGCCAGAATCATCAGCGGGAAAAGCACCAACCATATCTTTCCAAAAATTCGGAGACGCGACCAATTCATGTTTTTCCTCAAGCGTTATCGTGTGGCGTTTGGTGAGTGTCTTTCTGATCGAAACCATCTTAAACCAATCGCCCTCGCGTCGCGAATCATGATTCGTGTTTTCGCGTCGTGTTTGAAAAATCGAATAAGTTGTTATCTTGGGTGGAAATACACAATTTTGAACGATGTGAGGAAGCGATGCCGAAACTTGACTGGAGTTACCACCGACGTGGCTGAAAGACTTGTGGGAAAACGCAGGAGTATCTTGCGAACGCAGGCGTCGAAGCCAAAACAGAAGTCGACGCTAAAAAGGAAACGCATCAAAAAGCAGATGCGTTGGAGGTGGTTAAAAAAGTCAATCATCTCTTCGTTGCCAAAGGCAAAAAGCTGGTTGAGCTTAATTTGAAGAAAGACGATCCAACCGAGGAAGAAATTTTGAAACTGATCCTCGGCCCAACCGGAAACCTGCGAGCACCTACGCTTATCGTTGGCAAGAAATTGTTGGTGGGTTTCAATGAAGAAATGTACGACAAAGTTTTCGGTTAGTCCGAATCGTTAATAGCCTTTGACCGCGACCTTGACTTCCACTGGATTGCCATGACTACGTTGATCACGTTTATCTTTTTTACTGGATTGGTCGCGGTACTAACCTGGTACTTTTCACGAGGTACCGATGTCAACACGCATGAAGGATACTTCCTGGCCGGACGAAGCCTGACTGGGATCTTTATCGCTGGCTCGCTGTTGTTGACGAACCTTTCCACCGAACAACTGATCGGTCTCAATGCGGGCTCGTTCAACGATGGTTTGTCAGTGATGTGCTGGGAAGTGATTGCCGGGTTCTCACTAGTGATTTTGGCGTTGGTGTTTCTCCCTCGATATCTTAAATCCGGCATCGCAACGATTCCTGAATTTTTGGAAGAACGTTACGGATCGGCAGTGCGGACATTGGCAGCGGCAATTTTTATTGTGGCTTACATGCTCGTGCTATTGCCGTTTGTGTTGTACCTCGGTGCACGGGGCCTGAACGGGATGCTTGGGTTGGAGGCGATGTTCGGTTTGAATGAGCTTCAAACGATCTGGGCAGTCATTATTTTTATTGCCGTACTCGGATCGGCTTACGCGATTTGGGGCGGATTAAAAGCGGTTGCGATTTCGGACACGTTCAATGGAGCCGGTTTGTTGATCGGCGGATTGATGGTGACTTTCTTTTCGATCCAAATCATCGCGGGAAGCGGGGTTGGATTCGCGGGAGCGTTTGAAAAAATCAAAGCGGTCGATCCTGACGCGTTTCAATCTCTGGGCGCGACGAACGAAGACACCCACTGGCCGACACTTTTTACCGGTGTGTTGCTGCTCAATTTTTTCTATTGGTGTACCAATCAGCAAATCATCCAACGAACATTTGGTGCCAAGAATCTTGCAGAAGGACAAAAGGGTGTTTTGCTGGCGGCGTTCTTCAAAATCCTTGCCCCATTAGTTCTTGTTCTGCCTGGAATCATCGCGGCCTACTTGGTGCTGGGCGTCGAAGACCCGGAAATGATATCCGCAGTCACGAGTACTAGCGAAGGTGTTTCCAGTATTGATGCGTCAAAATCTTATGGGGCTCTGGTCAGCAAAGTGCTCCCTGAATGGATGCTTGGGTTCTTTGCGGCGGTCGTTGTTGGCTCAATCCTTTCGACTTTTAATTCGGTGCTTAACTCAAGTGCAACGCTTTTCTCGCTAGATGTTTACAAACGTTTTCTCAGTCCAAACGCATCAACAAAGTCCGTGGTTGTCTCGGGACAAGTCTGTAGTTTTCTGGTCGCTGTGTTTGCCGTGATCGCAGCTCCCAGTATTTTCTATGAACGTGAACACGTGTTCGACTTTTTTCAAAAACTAAATGGCGTTTATTTCATTCCGCTGTTGGCGATCATTCTGGTAGGCGTCTTTCACAAGTATGCCAACGGAATGTCGGCTTTGGTCACTTTGATCGTGGGCATATTGCTAATGGTTGTCGGCACGTTTTACTCCGGTGAGTCCGAAGGTAAACTTGGCTGGGTTAAAGAGTATTTTGCATCGGGAGAAGACGGAAACGGAGCGGGGTTCCATTACATGGGAGCCGTGTTTGTTTTCTTGATTGTTCTACAGCTGGTGTTGGCTGCGGCGGGGAATAAAAATGATCAGCCGTATGTTCAGCAGGATGCAAAAGCCGTCGACCTGACGCCGTGGAAGCCAGCCCCGTATGTTGGAAGTGGATTAGCCGCCTTGGCTGCCGCTATCTATATCTATTTTGCGGTTTAGTTTGTTTCGATGTTAACGGTAGAGTTCGATCAACTGCTAAATCGATAGTTGCGAGGAAGTTCGTCATGCACAGCATGACCTACGAAAGTTGATGAAACAGGATGCTATGAAATCTGGAAACCTGATTCCTTCCGTCTGTTTCGACGCTGTGTTCGAAGGCAGTGCAGCCGAAGAAGCGCTGAAGATTGTGGCGGAATGTGGTTACACTGCGTTTGAATTTTGGTGCTGGTGGGAGAAGGATCTAGAACAGATCGTCGAACTTCGTGACCAGTACGGAATGCAGATTTCAGCTTTTTGTACGAAGTTCATTAGTTTGGTCGACGCGTCCAAACGAGATGAATATCTGAAAGGATTGGAGGAATCGATCGCGGTTGCGCAGCGGCTTGAATGCACCACACTGATTTCTCAGGTTGGCGATTTTGTTCATGGGAAAACTCGAGAGGAGCAACATCAGTCGTTAGTGGATGGGCTTGTTGAGGCGGCTCCGATGCTTGAGTCTGCGGGAATCAATTTGGTGATTGAGCCTTTGAATGAAAAAGTCGATCACGCCGGGTATTACCTTGTCCGCAGTGATGAGGCGTTTGAAATTGTCGAAAAAGTCGATAGCGCTAATGTGAAAGTGGTTTTTGATATTTACCATCAGCAGATCAGCGAAGGTGATTTAATCAAAAATATCACGAGCAACATCGACAAGATTGGTCATTTTCATGCAGCCGGAAATCCGGGCCGCAACGAGCTGTCCAGCGGCGAGATCAATTATCCCCAGGTGTTCTCGGCAATCGAATCGACGGACTATCAAGGATTCGTTGGGCTGGAGTATTGGCCAAAACAAAATCCCAAACAAGGACTGGAAGAAGTCGCGAAACTGTTTTCGTAGGTTGCTAGGAATTGGTTGCCAACTATCTGAAGACAACGATTTTAAACTTGAGTCGATTCACGATCGCGCCGAATCGAGCATCGGCCACTTGGACTTCAAAGAAGTGCTCGCCAAGAGGAATGGAATCATCAAGGGCCCAAGTGATGTTTCCAGTTTCTACATTGAATTCAGGCGAAAATTGACCGTCGCGTAACACGACGAGTTTCAGCGAGTCCGTTTTCTCGAGTGCCGATACGTTGACCAAACTCCACTCGTAAGTTTCTCCCCAGTTTCCTACGAAGCGTTTATCAGGCTCGACAGCGAAGACCGAGTTATTTGAATCGACGTTTGCAGGTGCGGTCGTTGTCGCTGGCTCAGCATTGTCGTCTTTGGGTGTAAGAAACTCGTTCGACTCTGCGACGATATCTGGTTCCTTAAACTGATCCAGAAAATTGCCTTTGCTGATTGCGAACATTGCGCCTACCACCACCAGCGTTAGCAAGACAAACGAAATGAGCGTCAGAAACGCGAGCTTCATGAACTGATCGTTTTGCCGATTGGATTTTGTGTTCAACTTTCGTTTGGGGCGTGGTTTGGATTTGGAAGCGGTTTGCCGAGGCAACGGCGCTCGTCTGGTTGCTGCTCGTTTTTGAGTCGGAGCGGCGTTGCGGTAAAGTGGCGTTTGCGGTTGGGCGGGATTCGCAAAATCACCGTCCAATGGCAGTTCCGGTTCCAGCGGAAGCGGAGGTAAGTCGATGGGTTGTTGGGGTTGTTGCTGAGCCTGCGGTTTTCGACGAGGTGGGTCCGGTTTGGCTTGCGGAGTTGGCCTGCGTTTTTTCGTTTGAGGCCTCGGCGGTTGACTTGGAACTTGCTCGTCCGAATCCTTCAGCATGTCATAGGCGTCATGGATTTGCTGAAAGATCCATGCTTTTCCACCTGCATCAGGATGGTGCTGAGCGGCCATTTTTCGGTACGCACGGCGAATTTCATCCGCATTTGCGTCAGGCGAGATGCCAAGAATTTGATAAGGATCCATTTTAAAGTGCGTCAATTCATCCAATCGGATGATTGTTATCGTCTGTCTGGAAGCGAAGAGGATTTTTTCCGATACAACATCTTAACGCGCCAAACAACGCTTGATAACTCAGTTTTTTAGCAGTTCGTATTGGAAATTCTCTCAACCATGCCGGAAAATCTTGCCAAGTAGGCAATGACGTTCTAACAGGTAATTTGAACCGAATTTATTTGATGGTTTGTTCGATAGATTGGCGGTCGAAAGGGCAATAAATGGTTTTGAATTGGACCTCGATTCGACCCTGCGAATTTTGCTATGCTGACATTCCTATCAATTCAGAAACCGGTTTATTGCGGATAGCTTGTTGAGCCTTTCATTGGAACACTTAAGAGCATGTCATTGTTGTGGGCTGATCCACAGCATGCCCGAGCTTGAACATCATCAGTCGGCAAAATGTACGCGTTGCGGATCGCGGTTTACCGAGAAAGCAAATTTGGTGCAAACAGCCAGTCGGACTGCGGCAGCTGCGACCGGAGCTTTCGTGCTTTTTTGGCCAGCAATTTTGCTCCCAATTCTTGAGCTTGAAAAACTGGGCGTGCAGTCGCGATCAAGTATTTTGAGCGGGATTATCGAGTTGTTTCAACATGGAAACTATTTCGTCGGAATCGTTGTGTTTGTGTTTTCGATTCTGTTTCCGCTCACCAAAATCGTACTGCTGTTGGAGCTTAGTATGCTTGAGCTGTTTCACCGGCGTCACAAAGCGTTCACGCTTCGCATGATGGAGCATCT
>CAZQQR010000198.1:0-1545 GCA_964595515.1 uncultured Pirellulaceae bacterium | reverse complement strand
AATGTAACCCCCGTACCTGAGGCGGTTGTGGATTCCAATCGAGTGGGCATTCGTGACATTTTTACGGGGTCCTACATGTGGCTGGTGGCGCTGTTGTGTTTGTTGGTTGCGATAGGCATCGTCTGGTGGTCGAGTCCAGACCAAGGAATCCAAATTTCAATTCACTTTCCAGAAGGCCACGGGCTTCGAGCGGAAGACTCGGTTCGGTTTCGTGGAATCGATGTCGGTGCGGTCGAAGAGGTGAAGCTAAATCAAGAATTAAACGGCGTCGATGTAACGGTTAATTTGCTTCCGTTTGCGGAACCTTTGGCAAGAAAGGGCAGTCGGTTTTGGATTGTTCGGCCGGAGCTAAGTCTCGGTGGTGTTTCTGGTTTGGAAACAGCGGTTGGGCACAAATATATTGGCTTGATTCCCGGTGCTGCAGATGGCGAGTGGCAGGACCAGTTTAAGGGACTGACTGAGTCACCCCCGGACGCAATCGAAAACGAGGGAGTCGAGGTCATTCTTCGAGGCGACAACCGTTTGAGCGTTAGTAGTGGTTCGCCCGTCACGTTTCGCGGTGTTGAAATTGGCCGCGTGTTGTCGGTTGGGCTTTCTCAAGACGGACGGCACGTTGACGCGAGGATCAAAATTTTTGAAGCGTTCAGGAAACTGGTCACTTCGAAATCGCGATTTTGGGCCGCGAGTGGGGTCGATGTCGAGGTGTCGTTAACAAGCGGAATGAAACTGAATACAGAGTCCTTGGAAACATTGGTTCGCGGCGGGATTTCCATGCTGACGATTGAAAATGGTGGCCAGCCCGTGAATCCGGGGCAGGTTTTTACTTTGTATGCGAAACAGGATGAAGATTGGCCGGCACAAGCTCAGAATTTTCAAGCCACCGATGTTGTTTTGCGTGGTGCAATTCCTATGGAGGCCGTTTGGAAACAGAAGGGGTTGCTTGGAACCTCTGAAAAACGAGCAAGTTTTGTGGGGGCGGCTTTTTCTGAGGGTGGGATCACGATACCAGCGGATGTTCTGACGCCGCCGAGTCGAGCGATCGATGGAAGTTTGCAAATCGGGATCGCCGGTCGGACTGATCTGAGACTTCCTGCAGCAGAGTTGGGCGGGGAGCCTAGTCAAAAAACTGTCAGTGTTTCAATCTCGGATGTTTTCATTCAGTTTCCGAAATTGGCTCCTTTTCAAGCCTCGGAGATTCGTGCAAGTCTGGTTCCCGAGCGATGTTTGGCTGTTCGAAGCGTTGGCGAGTCATCTAATGGCAGCGAAATGACAGAGCTGACTTTTTTTCACTACACGATAGAAGCCGAAGAGATCGCGGACCCAGAAGGCGATAACCACGTTTGGAAGTTGACCCATTTCAATGGTGATCGAAGTGTTTGGCATGGTGCGCCCGTTTTGGCGGCTCGCGACGGAAGCTTGATCGGTGTGTTGCTGGTTGGTGAAAAAGAAGCCGAAATTGAAATCGTCAAATAGGCGTCTGAGATGCTGGTTGCAACTGATTGAGTGATCGTGATGCCAGCTCGACTATTGCTTCGCAGCGTTTGT
>CAZQQR010000197.1:5613-10481 GCA_964595515.1 uncultured Pirellulaceae bacterium | reverse complement strand
TGTGCGGAGCCGTTTGGTTAGGATCCATCGAGCAAAAAAAAAGCCAATGACTTGCCTTAAGTCACTCAAACAAGCGTTACCTGTGCGTTATGCAAACAAACTAGATGTCTGAGGAAGAGAATCCGCCTTTGTGACTTTGGTAAATAAATCAACGTTATTCCATGGATTGTTAACTTGGCTAATCCAAAGCCGAAAGCGCTCGTTCAAAGTAGGCAAGCGGGCCCTTCAAGTTATGTTTCTTGCAAAATTCAATCAGCCGCCGATAACGCTTGGTCGGATTGGCTCCGGTTGCGAACAAAATTTTGCTGTGGCACTCCGGGCAAAGATGCATCGGCTGGGAATCCGACTCTGGCAAACTGTTGCTGCCCTGCATGTTGCATTCAAATTTTATGCAGTGCTGAATTGAAAACATGTGCCCCGTTTCATGCGTTGCGACTTTGATCGTCCTCAAGAGACACTTCTTGAAAGCCTCCTCGCTTTCGTCTGGATCGCCGTGCCGATAAAGCGACCATACGCCGACTCGATCTCGAAACGAAGCGTAACCGAAAACGAAATTCCAACCGTCGCCTGGCCATAAATCTGACGAAGTAAACGCGATCGTCGCGAACGCATCCCGGGGAAGTTTCGGGGCCAGAACTTTATTGAGAATATGCGTCGTCAAAAGCTGATGGTCTCCCCAGTTTGGATGCTTTCGCTGAGCGCTGGCCGGAATCCCGTCTTCAGAAATCGTCTTCAGCGTTTCGACTTTGCAGTTGAAATAGATCGACAAAAATTCAGAACTCAGTCGTATCAACTCTTTTTGTTTCTCTGTAAATTTCCCGATCGGCTGGACGTATAGCTTGTTGCGTTGCGCGGTCAGGATGTTGGGACGAATTCTCGTGTACTGATTAAACGTTTGGCCACTCTCTTTGTGATTCGCAAGCCACTCGCCCGGTTTAGGTTTTCCCAGTTCTTTGTGCAGCGGAATCAGCTTTTTTCTGACTTGATGAATCTTGCTCTTGGTTAAAGGTCGATCTCTGGCTGGACTCGACTCTTGGAACCTAAGCCCTTGCTGTCCGCCGAAATTTTCAGCTGGCGATGCAGGATTTTCCCAGATCAAAAGCCCCGCTGACAATGAGATAGTGGCAACAATTGAAAAAGCAGTTTCCCAAATTTTTGAGTTCATTTTTTGACTTTCTTCCAGCAACATTCTGCCTGTAGATCTTTTTTTACTAATCGTTTTCTCGTATGTAATCGTAAAACGGAATTCGTCGTGCGGGGTTTGCAATTCGATCGGTAACGATAATGTTTTGCTTGGCGACTGGAAAAGACTTTACTCGAAATGTGTTTTCAGGAATCGCTTCGTTGACTCGAATATCAAAGTACTTGATTTCGATTTCTTCTTTCCATCGTTCAGCAGCCAAATCGTACAGTTTCTTTCGAAATTTCACCGGCACCCAAACATCGTCTCGTTTTTCATATTCGATTTCACCCGCTGAAGAAACGGTATCAAAAAAAACGACGTTGCCATCTTTGTTCAGATCGCAAAGCCATCTCATAAACTTCTTCTTCCCCTCGTCCAACCCTGTCCACATTCGGAGTTCCAATAGATTGCGATTGCGACGTACTTCGACCTGAAAACGATCCTTTTGCAGAGAGAGTTCAAAGCGCGAAAAGTGCGTTTTCGTATCCGTGACAAATCTGCTTGGCAAAAAAATGGTGTCAAAATTGAATGGCAGATCCGGCGAATGAGATGAATCGAATTCGCTTACAGAAATATTCAAAATGCCGTGTAGCTTTTGACCAAACGCTCCCGACCCTTCTGCCCGAAAGGTTGGGGTGTAAAGCCTGACGAATTGCGGTTTAAACTCAGAAGTGGATCTTTTTGTTGAACTTCGATTTTTGTCGACTATCCGCTGTTTTATCTCTGCATCACTCAGCGGAACGTAATTGGTAACAACTTTCGATCTTACCCCCTCCTCCGACGAAAAATAAAATTCATTGAGAACGATTGCCCCCACCTTATCGTTCATTCGGATGAACGAATTCCAAGCTCGGCCTTGGATGGTTTTGATTTTGTCATATCTAGATAGATGCAAATCACCGAGCTTGGAAATTTCGGCTTTGGGGTTCTTTACAATATGTTCTGAACCCAAAATTGTTTTTCGAGTGAATGAAACAGTATCATCCAGTACCTTGAGCGGTTTCGGAGAGAGATGTTCTTTTTTGATTGGTTCCTGGGCAAGAGCCAAGGACATCGGTAAACATTGCAGTCCGGCCAAGACAATTACAACTTTTTTTATGAGTTCGCGAACCATTGTTTGATTCCATTTTGATAATGAAACTGTGTCGGATCTGTAGAAATGATTGACCGTTTGGTGACGGTTGCATAAACTTTCGAGTGATTCAAATCGTTCGAGAAAACTATGACAGACTTTTCCCCCTATCAACCATCCGGGCAGAAACCCACCATTGGGCCGTCCGAAATGACCGCCGAAGAGTTCTCGCAGCTTGCCGAAATGATAGCAGAGGCGTTGGTTGAAGGCGAAGATCGAGGCAAGTTGGCTCAAGATCTAATCAACGGTGGCTGGAATCCGAACGAAGCTCAAGCTTTCGTAAGCTATGTAGAAGATCAATTGTTCGCTGAACATCACCAACAAGCTCAACCGACTGGCGACTACAGTTGGTTACTTTGGATCGGCGGATTGATTGGATTCAATGTTCTCAGCCATATCTTTGGCTGGGGAATCACGATTTTTTGATGGAGCGCTCTGTTTCTTCGGAACCCAAAACATTTTCGCCAGAGCGATGTTTTAACTTTTTGCTTGGCGGCACTTTTTTCGTTTCTGCGGTCAGCGGCATCTTTCTCAAACGTCACGAAATGCCGCTCGCAATTTTGGTTGCGACTTCTTCTTTGTTGTTAACGTTGACCTGGCTTTCAGTTTTTCGTCGTCCCGCTGTGAAGCATGGTTCCAAATGGGAACTGGCCGCAGCGATCCCATCGATTGTAATCGGAATATGGGTTTTCAAGACCGCAAGCCACGATTGGATGTTGGCCAGCCAAGTCACGTTTGTTGCCGGTTGCTTGTTTGCGATTTGGAGTTTTGTTTGGCTTGGGAAAAGCTTCGCTGTACTTCCTGCAGCCCGGGGCATTGTGACGCGAGGGCCGTATCGTTGGATTCGCCATCCGGCTTATGTTGGGGAACTACTAATGGCATTGGCTTGTTGTTTTTCAATTCGCTCGAGTATGTGGTTAAGCGGTTTGATGTTTTGCCTGATCGTATTTGTTTGGCTGCGGATTCGCGCCGAGGAAAACCTGCTGATGAGAGTAGATCCTACGTATGCCAAATACTGCGAGCATGTGCCTTGGAGATTGATTCCGCGGGTCTATTGATTCCGCAGATCGCAAAAAAATTGGGCCAGCATTAAGATGCCGGCCCAACGATCTCCCTTGCTCTTTGGAACTGAATCCAGCACGCTTTTGTCACGAGTTGAAACATTCGAGAAGATAAGCGTTCGAGCGATCTACCCTTCAGATGCCAAGTCCCGCTTGAATCCGACGAAGTTTTCAAAAATTTCTAGAACTTAAGTTGATCCGTTGGTTCCGGCAGCCACTCCAGCAAATTCTAAGATGAAACAGCTCAAACACAGATTAGATTGGCGAAAAACGGGACAACTGGCTTCGACTAGATAAACTCCAGCGAATCGTATTTTCGATTAAGCACTTGCTTAGAGGGAATCGCCATCCAGTTTTCGAGCAACGTTGCGTAGACCTGTCGAAAATCAACTTTTGTTTTTAGATCACCTTGTTCCAAATCTGAAAGGTCGGGAACAGCTCCGTACAAACCGCCCTTCACATGCGTCCCGGTAACGAACACCGGACCGGCCGTCCCATGATCTGTCCCTTGTGATTGATTCTCTTGGACGCGGCGTCCAAATTCACTAAAAGCCAGAACCACAACTTTTTTATCAAGTTTGGCCTGCTTCAGATCATCGACGAAAGCTTTGATCGACGATGAAAGCTCCGTTAACAAATTCGTGTGAGACCCCAGCTGCGCCGCGTGCGTGTCGTAACCTGCTTGGATCGTATAATAAGCCCGACTCTGGGCACCCGATCGAATCAATCTGGATACGATCGAGAGTTTTTTGCCAAGCGCCGTTTGCGGAAATCGCACATCGGTGGTCTTGCTTTTCATGATTGAATCTAGCTGTTCTGCGGACGCGAACGAACTGGTCATGCAGCGAGTCACAAAAGAACTAACGTCTGTTTGGGCCGAACCACTGCCGAGTTGCCCCGCCTGTTTCGCTGTGCTGAGCGACTGGAATTGCAAGTCCTTTAGGCGTTCAACAGACGCAATCTGAGCCCGTCGATTGATTAGGACCGGCGGCACGGTCCCGGCGCCAACAAACCAACCGTCCAAGTCAATTCGATCTTTGGGGATCGACTCGTCGAGATACTGACCAAGCCATCCATTTCCGTCAGCCCGAGTTCCTTTTACATTTGCAGAATGCCATATCGCCATACTTTCAAAGTGGCTTCGATTCGGGTTTGGGTAGCCAACGCTATTGATAATGGCCAGCGTCCCATCATCATAGAGCTCCTTGAATCCCCGCATGGCCGGGTTCAATCCGACGTTTTCATCCAGTCGCAACACTTGCCTTTTATCGATCCCGATTTGTCGACGATACCGGCGGTAGTCCTGTTGCTTGAATGGAACGACGGTGTTCAAGCCATCATTTCCGCCGTTCATCTCAACCACGACGAGAATCGGTTTCGTGTCGTCAGGCTGGTTTGCAAAAGCGGTACGGCCAATGAAGCCCGGGATCAATGGAGACATTGAGATCAAAGCGGACGCTTTTAAGAAAGTTCGTCGACGATTCATTTGAAG
>CAZQQR010000197.1:0-5513 GCA_964595515.1 uncultured Pirellulaceae bacterium | reverse complement strand
TTTAGCACAATTGCGCCGAACTGGAATTTAATAACAGATGGGCAGCAAAAGCCCATCGTTCGTTTTCTGGTTTTTCACTCAGCTGAGCGGATGCGGCACCAATTAACGCTTGATCGTTTTCGGATTCTCGATCCAAACCCAAAAGCAATTCACCTAGCTGGCAAACCACCGATTCGAGAGCGGTGTTTTCATCGAACGAATCAATAATCGAGGAAAAATCTGGCGGAATCGCATTCCGATTCATGCCGTTTTTGACGACGTTGTGAACAAAGTTTGAACGAGCAACCAAAGTGCGTGCATTTAACCACAACCGACCACCATCCCACCCACCAACATTGGGAGGTTGGAACAAAGATCGTCCTAACGAAGTGAAAACGTTTGTTAACGCTAATGTACTCGCTGGACGAGTTTGCGTATTCAGAGCAATCAACGAACCGAGCACAAACGTTTCAGGAGCGGCGATTCTTGATTTCAGATTCGATTGAGAAAAAAACAGCTCACTATTTAGAACTGTTTCGTATCCCCATCGCATGTCTAATTTTTTGTCCGCCAATCCGGCCGCAAGCTCTGTCAGCGCTTCGTCCGAAACGACATTCTCTCCAAACATTTCATCGCACAATCTCCAAGCCAACCGTTTTGACGTGGCAGGATGTTCCACGACAATTTTTAATAGACCATCACCGTCCCAATCACCGGTCTTACCCAGAACGGTTTTTTCAAACCGATCCCGCCAATAGTGCCGAATGATCATCTCGTCTTTGTAATCTTCAGAAAATGGATCCGCTGGCTGCTCCATCATTTCGTTGACCGTCCAACCGGCTAGCGCACGAGCAGATTCTTTGACGTCATTTTCGGAATAGTTGCCGACACCTAATGAAAAAAGCTCCAACAATTCCCGGCCCAAGTTTTCGTTTGGGTGTCCGTGACGATTATCATTCGCATTCAGCCAGACAAGCATCGCCGGGTCTTTGACGGCCTTTTCCAACAACGTCTCGAACTTCCCCTGACCATGTTCGCGGAAAATCTGATTCTGGCGATACATTCGAAACAGGTTCTGAATGGTCCGATTGCTGGTCGCGAAATGATTGTGCCACATCAATGTGCGGCGCTCGGTGAATGGGTCAGGACCGAGATACATTCGCAAGATCCACCAAGCACTTAACTTAGAAATTTGTCTCGACTGAATGGCCTGTTTCAGAAGAATATCCGCCGTCTCCTCGAATCCCTTTGCTACGTTTTCTCGGGTGGTACCCTTCAGAATTCGATCGACTGATTCGCCAGGGCCATCGTTTAAATCGCGTTGTAGCTGCGACCAGTTGGCACCAAAACCCGTTCGCCTGTGTAGCATCCAAACCCGAGGAAGGTTCCAAGGAGTTTGTTCGGTCGGCTGGTAAGGTTTCCAGTGTTTGTTCATTTAGGTTCCTTCAACTTGCTCCGTCAAATCCAATCGAATTCGAGATCCCTGCATAGATTGTTTGACGGAAGAGTCGTCAGTCGGCTTGAATTCAAATCCCGGCAATGGACGACTAATCACGGTGATGGTCTTTCTACGTCCTGACTCTAAAACTACATGAAGATCAAAAATAGCATTGAAGGGAATATTTCGAACCATGAACACGCCGCTAGAGCTTGTTTCCCATTGGATCGGTAGTCCACCAGCCAAAGGATCAAGGACTACTGGTTTGCAGGAACGAGCGACTTCGGTCAAGCTTTTCCCGCCCTGCAACTCGGAGACGATTTGCTTGATGGTGTCGGAATCGTAAACATGAATTTTGTCGCCAGTGATTAGCTTGAAATTTTCGCCTGCGTCCAACCCTGAAACCTTGCCGCGAACAAGCATCTCCCGGACCATTTGGATTTTCAAATCGCGAGGATTGTTGCAGTCTGACAGCCGAATCTGCGCGGTGCCTTGTTTTTCCGCGTAAACGACGATGGCAGCATTTCGATTTCCATTGCCATCAGACGCGACGAGTTGTTGGCCAAGACTCGGGTCAATCGTTATCTGGAATCTTCCATTTGAATCCGAGCGTGCTTGGGCTAAGACTTTGGGCCTAAGCTCTGCATCTTTCTTTAAGTCCCCTGAACGCTCGGGCCAAGTGTTCAGGCTGACAACCGCGTCTGAAATTGGCTGACCGGATTCGTTGGTAACAACGCCACCAATGACGGGAGGAAGAGTCTCATCAGAAACCACCTCATTTTTCTTGCGGATAGATGTTCGCAAAGGATCGGGATGATCGCTCGCGCCCAACTGCACCGAGCCCAAATCTACGGCCTCACCTGGATTGATTTTCAAGTCTTCCGCGACACACCAGCTCGAATCCATCTCCGGAACGACACTCATCATCCGTTGATTTTTGGAAAGTCGAACAACCGTGACTCGATAATCAAGGTTCGAGATTAAAGAGAGATTTTCAAAGCGACCGTTCGCGTCGGTAAACACCCGCGATGCGATTTCTCTATGCCCTTTCTCTGTTGCGACCTCAAACTTAACCAGCAGTCCCGGCTGCGGCACTTCATTTTCATCAACGACCTGTCCGCCAACACTTCCCGTTGGCTCCAAATCAACTTTCACTGGAGATTCGGATTCAGCTTCGATGTTCAAAACCGCGCCCAATTCCAATTGCGGCGCGTGAACCAAAATTTGTCGCGTTTCACCCGGTTGAAATTGTTCTGCCGTGAATTCGTTACCCACGACATTTTGTGAGTAAGAATTCTTAGATGCGGCTCGATGAACAATCATTGAGTCCAACATTTTCGTCGGAGCAGCCACTTCGATTTTGATACTTCGGCCCTTGGACACCAAAAAATCAATTTCCAAAGAGGCACCGAAATCCTTCGGATCCACCCATTCGACTGCCGTTAAATTTCCGCCCGTGATTTGCAGAATCATGCCCCGCTGCTCATCAGAAAGTTTGTTGACACTTTCGTTGGGCGGGAACCCTTCGGCAACAATCGCAACTACACCGGGCCCTGGAATCCCGACGATCTTGGCGACACCACTTGAGTCGGTTGGGATTGGTGTAGGGGGTCCCCTCGTAAGCACCGAGTCCACGAACGTTCGAAAATTTTCATTTTCGGGCGTCGGAAAATAGAACAATTGAGCTGATGCAGGTCCGCCCGTTCCGAAATCTTTTACGCGGGATGAAATCCAAAGTCCCGGGTCCATTTCAACTTGGACGTTGATCGGATTGAATCCCTGTTCTACGGGAACACTTTGTGATCGCAGAAGGTAAGGCCGCGTTCCACGAGGCGTTGCCATCAATTGAAGTGGTTGAAAAGCCGGTAGGCCTTCAAGCTTAAACTCGCCAGACGCATCAGTCGTTGATTGTTGATTTCCGGCACTCACACGAACGTTGGAGATGGGTTGTTTCGAAATACGGTCGATGACTTTGCCAGTCAAAGCCCTGGCGGGCTGGACGATGGAGATAATTTTTTCCTCAAAAGTATCACCGTCCAAGGTCGAATCCACGATCCCAGATCCGGAGATACTCAGCCAGCGGACCGTTTTCCGGTCTATCCCCTCAAACTGAAATCCTCCGTTCGGTTTTACGGTCGCGCTAAAGTGGCGAAGATCAAGATCGGTAGGAATCTCGATTAATTCGCCTCTTTGACGCATTGCAAGGATCCGTAGTTTCGCGTCCGTCACCCCCATGCCTTGATGGTCGATGATTCGACCGGTCAGCGGAGACGTCACATCGGACAATTGATACTCGGCTCGAGTTGCCATTCTCGGGTTCAATGTATGTAGCTGGCTGAACTTTCCATCGGCAGTCACCAAGACCTTCACACGTCTTGGAGAGTCGAGCTCAATCTGAAATTCGCCTTCGCCATTAGTTAGAACACTCCCAACAACCTGTTTTCGAAACAGGCAAACGGTGGCACCGGCAACCGGTCCATTTTCGGAAGTAATGGTCCCGCGAATTTGTATCGGCTCAGACTGCTGAATTGGGACACCAAGCCCAACCGTTGGCACAAGAAACATCAAGATGGCGGAATATCTCAGCCAAACGATGAATAGATTTTTTGAATTGGACAGAACCACAGTCTTGCCTCAACCATAGAGTGTTCGCAGCCTGATTATAGACCAACGCTCCGTTGGATCCGATAGAACGAGTTCAAGAAAAATCGTGAGACGAACGGTCACATACGTCTCCTCAAAATTCTGTCCCAATTACCGATACGCCCAAACAATAGAACTCGTCGCCGGGCAATTAGTTTCCGAATTCGTTGACACTTAGGGGCGATTGCGAGAATTCCCGCCCGCCAACCACCAATCGGCTGAGATCTCAATCATTTGTTTTGTAGGCAAGCCGTTTTGACGTCACTGTTACGTGTGGTTTAATATTTCAATTATTTTGACACCTGCAACCATATAGAAGCCCACTCACTATGCCCAAACAATCGAACGCAATCACTAAGATTCTCGCCGCATTCGTTTTTCTCCTAATTCACAGTAACGCGTCAGCACAAGAGGCCAGAGTACTACTGTTTGAAGACGATTTCGAGCGCAACGAGACTCAGGAGCTGAAGGATGAACTTGGAAACGGGTGGGGCACTAACAGCGCATCCCGTGCAGGCGGAAACAAACAAGTCGATCTGGGTGACGGAAGTATGCATGTATACATGCACAAGACCGCCGACCACGCCGTTTCTGTAGTACACGATGCCAACTTCAAAGACTGTCGAATTCAAATGCGATTCAAGCTAGGACATGAAAAAGACAACCTGGGGATCGATTTTGCAGATATGAAGTGCAAAGAAGTCCATGCAGGCCACATTTGCAAAGTGTTCTTCCGACCAACTGGAATCGAGATTTTAGATTTCAAGAATGGCCGAATGAAGAAGTCTTATCGCGATGCGAACAAAGCGAAAACGTTGACGGACGCACAGAAAGAAAAAGTCAAAGACTTTCAGAAGAAAATCCCGACCAAGATCGCGCTGAACAAATGGCACGACCTTGTGGTTACGATTAATGGCGAGACACTGGCTGTTGAGTTGAATGGCAAAAAAGCTGGTTCGTTTACTTCACCTGGAATGGACCATCCGCAAAAAGACAAAATTCGTTTTTCCGCAAGTCGTGAATTTTGGATGGATGATATCAAAATGTTTGCGATTAATGTTTCTGGTGATGCACCTAGCCAAACAGCTGAGAAGTCTGACTCAGCCGAAGTCAAACATCTGTATGTGGCTAAGCTTTTGCTAAAGCGAATGGAAGCGGTCAAACTGACGGATGACCAGACTGCTTCTTTCAATCGTTTAAGTGCAGACTTGCGAAAACGAATTGATGGTATGCGAGCCAAGGCAGGAATTACAAAAGAGATTGTTCAAAGGCGAGATGAAGTTTATTCGCAGCTTAAAAAATCAAAAGTAAAAGGGGATGAGCTTTGGAGCCAGCTTCAAAAGAAAGCGAATCTTACTGATGCTCAGCGCGACGTTTTCAAGGAAACTCAGGAACAATACGGTGTGTTCAAGAAAGATGCGATAAAGATTTTGACGGATGAGCAGCGGTCGCA
>CAZQQR010000196.1:7560-10535 GCA_964595515.1 uncultured Pirellulaceae bacterium | reverse complement strand
TATTTTTTGGCTTCTTCTTTTTCTTTCGCCATATTCTTTTTGACGTCGTCTGATTTCTTCTTCACTTCATCGTCATCCATTCGCTCGATCGTGCCGAACAAGTGACCTCCTGCCCCACCGCTGTGGGCCCAGGTTCCCGCGTACTTCCCTTGACGAATCAAGACTCGAGCATCGAACTTTCCAAACCCGGGAAAGAACGCCTGATCCACGGTGATCACGGGCGTCTTGTCTGCGAACTTAATTTCGATCGGCGGAAGCGGAATGGTTTTGTCTTTGCCACCGTATTTGATTCTGGCAACCAAATTCCAATAGTCGCCCATTTCGCCTTTTTCAGCGGACAGGATTTCGTAGTACTCTGTTTTGGTTTCCGTCTGGCCTGTCATGGAAAACTGGCCGGTCCATTTCGTGCCGCTCAAGTATTTAGCCAGTTTTGCATGAAGTGCTTTTGTTTCTGGCGAGACTTCTTTTTCCGATTGGCTATCGGAAGCCGACTTTGAATCTTGCTCTTGGGCCAGAGCGGCGAATGGGAAAAGCAACAAAATCAAAACAGCGGATTTCAAGAAAGCTTGAGAAAACATTGGCAGCTCACCTTATTAGTTTGACGGATCGTCGCCATTCTACCCTGAATTTGTCAGCTTTAAAAATGGTTGCGCTTCAATGTGTTCATGCGGGCCCCGGCGTGCAATATCGAACTGAGTCATTGTCTTTGAATCACAGCTGGGACCAATGATCGATCTTCGTGGTGATCGATCTACTGGTGCCATTGCATAACGATTAACTGGTGTTGATCAAAATTCGTAGTCCCTCTAAGCTACGCATCTCAACGCTTTGCGGAAGCTGGCGTTGACTGTATTGAGACCCACATTCCAAATTCGCGCGAAGGAGCTGCGTGTGTTTGTCGCCGCTACAACACAATGCTACCCTGATCGACCACTCGATCAGGCAATTGAAAAATTAGCTGACCTTGAGTTCTCACATATTGAGATCGGGGTCAACGAAAAAGGTCAACACCTTAAACCCTCTGAAATCGTCGCGAACACATCCAAGTGTTACGACATCATCAATTCAACACGTCGATTGACGGTGGTTGGATTGACGCTTGGGATTGAAGGCGAAGGCGACGAGTACCTCAACACTTTTACGAAGTGCTGTGAGCTTGCCAAGCTTTCGAAGATCGTAACGTTGACCGTCGAGTCAGGTGAGCAAGGAACACCGTTCAATGAAGAAGTTGAGCGGTACAAGTTGCTTGTCAAAATCGCTGAAGCCCACGGCGTCCGAGTCGCGATGCGCAGCGAGGTCGGCAAAATTTCGTCCGATCCCGACACGGTATCCGTCATCTGCGGTCACGTGGGTGGACTGGGATTGTCGCTTGACCCAAGCCATTATCATTTTGGACAACCACCTGAGACAACGAACTACGAAAAGTTGATGCAGTACGTTCACAATGTTTACCTGCGAGATTCGACTCCTGACAATTTGCAGGTTCGAGTAGGTCAAGGAATCATTGAGTACGGAAAACTGATTAACTTGCTCCGAAAAGTCGGCTATGACCGCGCGTTGTGTGTCGACATTCAACCGGACCCCGACACGGATCATGATGGGGAACTTCGTAAACTGAGGCTTTTGCTGGAAAGTTTGGTACTGGTTTAGACTTCCGCGTAACTGCATCATGGCAACTTGGCACAACAGTCGATTTTTTTTGTGTGCCGTTTAAACACAAAATAGCGTCAACGAATCACCGTGAATCGTTGACGCTTGTTTTTTGCTTGTCCCCAATGTGCGGCTGAAGAGAGCCGTCCTTGGAGACGATCATGCTCAATTCCACTCTTAGCCTACAAGATCGATAACTTGGATGGTTTGACCCAAGTCACGTTGCCTTCGCTGCGGATAATTTCGCCAGAGACCTGGACTTTTCGACCATCAAAGCGGGCTTTGTAAAGTTCCGGCCAACGTGTGTGGCTTTCTTCAATCACAAAAATCTTTCCTGCTTGATCGACAACAGCGAGGCCAAGCTCATTGGGAGCGCCAATTGGTTTGACGCCGTAACTGCATGCCGCACAACCTGTTTTTCCCGTGATGGATACCTTGGTTAGCATTGAGTGTTTCATCGTCTTTGACTCGCCGTTCATCTTTGCGGTTCGAGCTGGAACAAAGTCTGATGGAGCTGCGATAAACTTCTGTCGTTCATTGTCAGATGGGAATAGGTACCTCATGCCTTGGTGGACCGCCGTGAATTCAGCCTTGCCAGGAACCTGCTTGTTCATCTTCACCAAGCAAACAATGCAGTTTCCGTTGGCCGCAAGGTCGACGTCGGCAAAATCAGCGGGAGACGCATCAAACACATCTTTTTGCTTTTGTTCTGGAAACAGGAAAACGCGATTCTTAAAGAGTGAAGCAAAACGAATGTTACCAGGCGCTCGTTTCCCCATTTTGGCTAAGCAGACAGTGCAGTCACCATCCAACGCTGGAACAAAAGCGGCTGGGTTTGCGTCGAATTTGGCTTTCGCGTTCGCTTCTGGGAACAGATAGGTCGTGCCATCGTAGACGGATTGAAACTCTGGTTTGCCTTTGACCCATTTTTTCATCCCAACGATACAAACAGGGCAGTAACCTTCGAGGCCAAGTTTTACGACTTGTGCATCAGCCTGTTTCGTTTGTGAAGTTGTTTGAGCAAAAGACGTGTTGATAGAAGCCGCCAAAACTAAGGCGATGCCAAACAGTTTCGCTGCGTTAGAAATTAGTTTCTGATTCATGATGGTCTCCGACTATTAAAATGTAGTTTTTGATTTTTCGTTTTACGCCAACGACATCAGCAGAATGTTGCGTCCAACAATGCTTGATGTGCCGCATGCCGATGTGACGTTAGGCTGAATCAATCCTTACTCAAAACGGATGGCTTTTTTCAAAAACCAAACGAAGAACTTTCGTTTGTTAGCTGGTTCTCGGTCAGCGAGATTCAGAGGTAAGCAAGCAAA
>CAZQQR010000196.1:0-7460 GCA_964595515.1 uncultured Pirellulaceae bacterium | reverse complement strand
CGCGTGAGACTTCGGATGCTTAAATACCCAAAGAGGCAAAATAAAATTTGGAGGCCAAACCAACTGGGGGCCTGGTCCCAAATGACAGACTACTTGTCGAGATACTCTAGCTTCAACGGATGGTCTGATTTCGGATCATCAACCCGAATCGCGATGGTCCCATCAAGCACCTGATCGATGACTTGGCCGACGATCTCGGCACGCCAACCCGATGCCAGTGGCGGCTCTTCTTTTAAGTCGATCATTCCCAATCGCCACGCCGCGAGCGTTCGCAGTTCCTGAGCCGTACTCACCATACTTGGTGCGATCTGCTGAGTCTTACAAACGACATTGAGAGCGGTCGTCAAAAATTGGCCCAACAAACCAAGGTTCATTGTTCGAGCCCGGGCAACACGTTTTGGACAATCATTGGTATCGAGACTATTGCCACGATCAATCGCTTTGGAGATGGCACCGGTCATTGACTTGGCCACACGAGATTCAAATCCGCGAATCGCTTTTAAGCGTTTGGGATCCGCCGTTCCACGTTTTGACAATTCGACAATCAAGTCATCCGGTAGAACTCGTTTGGGCGACCGATTCTTTTTATAAGCTTCTTCATCGCGGGCAATCCAAAGTTCGCGAACGATGGCGAGTGCCCGGCGATTCAAGTTTGAGATACCTGAAACACGCTGCCATTGAGGTTCCGTTTCGGATCTCTCAAGATCGTCTTGCCAAGCCGTCATCTCTTCGTCGAACCAAGACGTTCGTTTTAGATCCGCTAGTCGAGACGACATTTTGTCGTAAATATCTTTGAGGTGAACCACGTCCGAAAGCGCGTAGGCGATCTGACGATCTGAAAGTGGACGGCGTTTCCAGTCTGTGCGAGTTTCTCCCTTGTCGACACGACGACCAAGAAGCTTAGAAACCAAGTTTCCATACGAAGCGGGATAGTCGAGCCCAACCATTCCAGCACTGAACTGAACATCGAACAATCGCTTGGGGCGTTTTTTGCAAGCTCGCAAGCAGAACAAAAACTCTTCTCTGGCGGCATGAACGACTGTCACATGATCGCCAGTAACCAGCAGATCCCAGAATGGAGAAACGTCGTCGATCGCCAAAGTATCAATGATCGCGAATTCATCGTCGGTCGCGACTTGGAGCAAACAAAGTTCGGGGCGATATCGGTTCTCAGAGACGAATTCGGTATCGAACCCGATATATCTACTGCCTTGGGCGCGCTCGCAAAGATCAGCTAGACCCGAATCGGTCGTGATATGATCAAATTTTGGTTCGTCAGGCATAAAGCTGCCGATTCCGCAGGTTACTTAAACATAAAAGGTTATCGTTTTCCTGCGTTGTTTACTACACCCTGACAAATTCAAAAATGATCGTAAAATCCCTTTTGATACGCCAGTCTGCACGGCTGGGTTGAGAATTTTATTTATGCGACCTGGACGCTGTTTGGAGTTTAACTTTGACTGAGCTTCTAGTCAGTGTTCGAAATGTAGAAGAAGCCAAGATCGCAAGCCAGTTTGAGATTGGGATTCTCGACGTAAAAGAGCCCAAAAACGGCGCTCTAGGTGCAGCTGAGTCCCCCGAATTAGACGCGATTGCTAACGACCCCTGCTGTGATCACCTCACCAAGAGTTTTGCGATTGGCGAAATCCTTGATTGGCTGAATGCCGATGAGATGCCGGATAAGAGCAGGATCCCTTCAATCTCGGCAGTGCTCAAAAAATACGATTTTGTCAAAGCAGGAACGGCTGGGCTGGCTAAGCGAAACCAATGGCGGTCAGTCGTCAGACAGTTTTGGGAAACCATTTCCAATCAGGCTCAATCTCAAATCGTGGCCGTCGCCTATCTGGATTGGGAGACCTGTGATGCTCCCCCCGCCAACGAAATTGTTGAATTCGCCAGTTCGCAACGCAACTGCAACACGATTTTGTTTGATACTTACGGGAAAACAAACGACTTGTTCCATTGCCAAACAGGACCAAAGATCAAACATTTGATTGACCAATCCAAAAACGCCGGTTTGAAAACGGTTTTGGCAGGTTCAATTAATTTAAACACGCTGGAAACCGCAATTAGAACTGGACCAGAGTTGATTGGCGTCCGAGGTGCGGTCTGTCAAGCAGGTCGTGAGGGAAAAGTTCAACCAAAACTTGTTTTTGATTTCTTGAATAAGTTAAATGAGCTCTCTCATCGACAATGTCTTTGAAGCGCGGTGAATATCATCTGAATACTGATTACACCACGTTCCGTTGGCACGGTCTCTCTAACTGCCACAAATTCGAATTCCAAAATTTTGAAATGAAATTACGGATGATAAAAAACTTGACACTCGAAAAAAACTCGGCATATTAAGCTTGAGTGAACGACGAGTTCACGTTTGATAGATGGCTTGTTGAGTGGTTAGCTTGTTGAGTGGTTAGCGCGGGTATCAAAATCAGATCGGCGTTCTAAACCAAAAAAACAGCAGATCACAAAACAGCAACGAATTGAAATTCAAGCGATTCATGCTTGGACCAGAGATGCAACATTGATTCATGGATGGCGTTTCGTGGCGGAGTTGCCAGGACATTGAGTGTTTAATTCGGAAGGGATATTGCAGTGCCAGAATCGGTATTGGATGCGATCAGACAAGGACAATGGGATTTCGAACCACAGAACGTAGATTCGGAAGAATACAATTCGACCGGCGCTTTGCCAGGTTCAAACGCAAAAATCGACACGTTAGCCGAACGTGCTCTTCAGGGATTGCCGCTTTGGCATCCAAGTGACCGCCAGTCTTACGACGACACCGAGGAGGCCCTTAAATAAGGCAATTTTGTTGCTGACATCTCTTCCCGCCTTGCAGGAAAACGACTAACTTTTGCTAGTCAGATTACTTACTCCTACCAATCCTGATCATGCCGAAGTTCAACGTAGTCGTGGACCATCAAATGGAACGCGATGAAGCAATAACTAGACTTAGAACATTTTCGGATCGAATCCGAGAAAAGATGCCGGTGGATGTTTCCGATATCCAAGAGGATTGGGACGACACCGGCAATCTAAGTTTTTCTTTTAAAGCGATGGGCTTCAAAATCTCTGGCAACATGAAGACTTGTGGTGATCAAGTCCAGGTTGACGGCAACCTGCCCTTCGCAGCACTACCTTTTCGCGGCGCCATCGAGAACCAGATCGCAGAAAAAGTCCGCGAAGCGATCGCTTGATCACGGAACCAGACGATCGCCCTGTTTAATGATTGCCGGTCGCTGATCAAGTCACCCATCGGGCCAACTTTCAATTTACGATCCCCGTTCACAGCGCCGACTGGTCATTGCGAACAGAATCCTGGATCGCGACTTAAGCGAACGCGAACCTGAATCCTGAAACACGATTCGTTTCACAGCAGGTGTCTCGGCGACCGAAAAAAAATTTCGCCAGGTTTGTTTTGCCACCGCAATCACTCATGTAACAAATCAATGACTCTAACAAAGACAGTGAAAACACAGTAAGTTCGAACCGACGTAGTTCGCAGCAAAAATTGACTGTCATTGTGTGTGCTCCGTTCTGGTTAGCCCCAGTTGAACTGCCGAAAGATTGTCCGCGAGTTCTCGTTGGCCTATGATAGCGCCAGGGGCCAGTCATTCAAATTTCGGAAACGTTCTATGAGCCGAATTTCGTTTTTTCTCGTTGCTGTTTTGCTTGTTTCACTCCCGTTGACCTTAGACGTTGGAGATTGCCGGGGACAATCAACGGCGATTGCTTCACCTGAAAACGGCAAGCGGGTCTTTCAAACGGGTGAGCCGTATCGTTTTAGTACAACTCAAACCAATGGTGTGTTTAAAGATTGGCCACCTTCAACAATGCCAAGGGGCATGAAGCGATGGGAGGCCATATTGGACTCACCAGCTCCTTCGATCTCTGCCAAAGAACAGTCGGTTGAAGAATTGATCGAACAGCTTCGGACTCTTGGTCTTCCGTTCGTGCTTTCAACATCCGCGAAAGACGACTCGGTTTGCGATGACGACCTGATTTCGTTGCCGATGCCGAATTTGAGTATCAGAGATCGATTGCTTTTCACGTTGGAAGAAAAGAATGCAACGATCACTTTTCGCGGCGGGCTAATTAAGATCATCTCGCTTGATGATGACGAAAGCGAAAACTTTGCGATGATAGTAACTTACGATGTGACAACACTCGGCCTCGATTACGATGATTTAGCGGATCATATCTTGGACTCAGTTGATACGGAGTCGTGGATGGAAAATGGTGGATTGGGGATGATGTCACCCGTCGCGGTTGGAAATCAACGGATGATCACCGTCACCCATACTTACCGTTGTCACCGAAAGTTGCGTTCTCTATTGGCTGGACTATCACGTCTGGGAAACGGTACATAAACGTAAATGGCTCTTCGCTAGCCGTGGTGGCTGCGTTGGTATTCGCTGACTTTGCTTAAACACAGCGCATTGGCCGATTGAACTGAACGTGAGCCGTGGGAATGATCATTCCCGCAATCACTCGCTCTGCCAGTTTGGTTTTCGTTTTTGCAAGAACGCGTCTAGCCCCTCCCTCGCGTCGGCGGTTTCGCGGGCTTCTGCTGAGACCGTGATAGATTTTTGGACGAGCGATTTCAAGTCTTCGCTGAAACAGTCTCGCACGTGTTGTTTCGTGATGGCCAAAGCCGAAACAGATCCTGACATGATCGATTTAACCAACTGGTCTACGCGTGAGCCCAACTCCGAGGCGCTAACCACGTCGTACACCATTCCGAGATCGTGAGCGCGCGTGGCTGGCATTCTCTCGCCGGACAACAACAAATGGTTGGCCGGTCCAACACCGACGCGTGCGATCAAGAACGGCGTCACCATGGCAGCCGTGATTCCTCGCATCGGCTCAGGCAACATCAAAAAAGACTCCTCAGCAGCGACGATGAAATCACACGCGAGAACCATACCAACGCCTCCCGCCAACACCGGTCCCTGCAAAACAGCGATGGTCGGGACTGATAGGTTGTAGAGTTTCTCCAGCAACTCGGCGTAGATTTCGGAGTCACGCTGCCACTCCAATTTACCCGCTTCGGATTCGGCTCGCTGCTGCATTTCCCCCAGGTCCATGCCGGCACAGAAAACGGACCCTTCGGCTTGGATCTTGAGAACTCGCAGGGAACTTTGACTGCGAGCGTGATCGACTGCGTCATTGAGCTCCTGAATGAAATCACGTTTTAGCGCGTTCCGTTTTTCAGGCCGGCTAAGCGTGATGGTTGCAACACCGGAGTCAAATTCTGTTTTTATATAAGTCTGGTTGTCCATGCTCGATATTCTAAGAGTTCAGCCCAAGCGAACAAAGCGCAAACGGACAAACGGCCCATCGTTCAAGCGATTGCTTGAAATCACCAAGTCCATCATTTGGAAGTGACCGTCGTCTCGTCGTGAGAATCAAGATTCGTTAGAATCGGTGGCGTAAACGGGTTTATGGAAAGCTTGTTTGAAATCATAAAGGTGACATCGATGGCCGACAAAAAAGAGAAAATCCTGATCGCGAACGGACAGGGTTTTTGGGGCGACAGTATTCTCGGGCCGATTCGATTGGTGAACGAAGGGCCGTTGGACTACCTGACGCTGGATTACCTCGCCGAGGTCACGATGAGCATTATGCAAAAACTCAAGAGCCGTGATCCAAGCAAAGGTTACGCGACTGATTTTGTGGAAATGTGTCGCCGTGTCCTGCCGACGTGTCGCGAGAAAGGGATCAAGATCGTTGCCAACGCTGGCGGCGTGAATCCAGTCGCGTGCCGAGAAGCCTTAGCCGGTGTCATTCGTGAACTTGGATTAGAAGGAATGAAAATCGGCATCGTCGAGGGCGACGACATCCTCGGAGATTTGAAATCACTCATCGACGGCGGTGAAGAATTCAAAAACATGGACAATGGCAAACCGCTAGAACCGTATCTCGATCTTGTCAAAACCGCCAACGTTTACATCGGTGCTGAACCAATTGTCGAGGCTCTAAAACAGGGAGCGGATATCGTCATCACTGGCCGAGCAACGGATCCGTCAATCGTGCTTGCTCCATTGATCTACGAATTTGGTTGGTCAATGGAAGACATGGACATGATGGCGGCTGGAACGATCGCCGGTCACATCGTCGAATGCGGTGCCCAATGCACTGGAGGCAATTACGTTCACTGGAAAGAGATCCCTGACATGGCGAGGATTGGTTATCCAGTTGTCGAAGCCAAACCTGACGGGAGTTTTACAGTGACCAAACATGAAGGAACCGGCGGCCGCGTTTCAATCGAAACGGTAACGTCACAATTGGTTTATGAGATGAGCGACCCGGGAAATTACATTACACCGGACTGCGTTGCCGATTTCACGTCTATTCAATTGGAACAATCTGGCGAAGATCGCGTGGGAGTTTCGGGAATCAAAGGACTGCCGGCGACCGACACTTACAAAGTCTCCATTGCGTTTCATGAAGGTTACAAACTGATCAGTCAACTGACCGTCGCCGGCCCTGATGCAGTCGAAAAAGCAAAACTTTGTGCCGACATTGTTTTCGATCGTGTTGCACTTGATGGCGTCACCTTTACCGAAGAAGAAAAATTCATCGAGATCGTGGGAACGAATGTTTGCCATGCTGGGATCGCACCCGCACCAGAGGAGCCAGCCGAAGTTATTCTGAGACTGGGCGCTCGAAGCCCTGAAAAAGACAAACTCAATCGGCTGGGGATGGAGATTGTTCCTTTAGTCACAAGTGGTCCTCCCGGAGTGACTGGATTCGCCGGCGGGCGTCCGAAAGCTCAAGAGATTATCAGTTACTGGCCAGCTCTATTGAGCAAGGGAAAAATCAAAACGAAGGTCTCGGTCGAAGAAGTCGTTTGACCGAAACTGATCATTGTTGATCAACCGAGTCTCGACCACCCAACACAAGTCCACGCCAAGAATCAACGAAACCATGACTTCAAACGAGAACGCGGCGCCCAAGAACTCACTTCCGATTGAAGACTCGGCTCCAAACGTTCCAACGTTTACGTGCTTGGTTTACCTTTCGCAGGATGAGTCGGGGGCGACGAAAGCGCGTGTTGCCAACTTGGAATGCTCCCAAGCTATCTGTGCGTCACCCCGCGACGCGATGGCTCAGGTTTGTCGTGAGTTCAAAGCCCGTGTGAGGGGAGCTTATGCCACAGGCGAAACCATCGATTGGATTGAACCTCCAGCGGAACCTTTGCCTGACGAACAAGTTCGCTCAATCCCTGTTCATCTGTAGAATTTGGATTCTTCGACCTTGAATATCATTCTATTTGGTGAACATGAAATTGATTCACCGTTTCCGTTAGACGATCACCGGGTCACTCACATCCTGAACGTACTGCGCCGAAAAGTGGGAGATTCGACCGACGTTGGATTGGAAAATGGTCCACGCGGTAAAGCCATTTTGAAATCAGTAGATCAAGGCGAAGCGACGTTTGAGTTTGTTTGGGG
>CAZQQR010000195.1:0-10604 GCA_964595515.1 uncultured Pirellulaceae bacterium | reverse complement strand
TTTCGCAACGGAGTTCAGCATGTCGATCAGTGGGGCAATCGAACGGGCCAACACATCAACAACGGCGTTCAGAGCGTTGGGCAATGGGGACAGCAGGCTGGCCAGCATCTAAACCGTGGCGTAACCAATGGCGTTCAACACGTTGGGAACTTCGGTCAGAGAGTTGGAAACAACGTCCAGAATTTTGGCCAACGGTCGGTCAGCAACGTACAGAGTTTTGGTCAGCGATCTGTCAACAATGTTCAAAACTTCAGCCAAAAATCAGCCAGCAATGTTAAGCAATGGGGGCAGAACGTTGGAAACACAGCCGGCCAGGTTTCTCGCAATGTTGGGAATACCGCGAGCAAGGTGTCACGCAACGTTGGCAACACAGCCAAGAAAGCTGGTAAGAGTTTCAGTAGTGGAGCCAAGAAGTTTGGCAACGGCGTCAAAGGTCTTTTCGGCAAGTAGTCAAAGAGATTGCGGGCCATGATTCCGCTGAGCGTTATTAAAAAGAAAAAGGCTGCCGGAATTTCCGACAGCCTTTTTTTGTTTACTTTGTTTTGGAAGTCTTGACGACGTCCACTACTGATACGTCTAGACCTCAAGGAACAATCGAGCTGGTTCTTCGAGAACTTCCTTGATCGTTTTGAGGAAACCGACCGCTTCTTTTCCGTCGACCATTCGATGATCGTAGGTCAGTGCGACATACATCATCGGCCGAATCACGACCTCGCCGTTAACTGCAACCGGACGGTCTTGGATCGAATGCAAGCCAAGAATTCCGCTTTGGGGTGGATTGACGATGGGTGTCGACAAAAGCGATCCGTATACGCCACCGTTACTGATCGTAAACGTCCCACCTTTGAGATCTTCAGGAACGACTTTGTTGTCTTGGGCGAGGGCGGCATACTCGCCGATTTTTCTTTCAACGTTAGCGAAGCTCATAGTTTCAACGTTGCGAAGGATTGGAACCACAAGTCCTTTCCCGCCGCCGATCGCGATTCCAATATCGTGATAGTTCTTCATCACGACTTCGTTGCCACGAATTTCCGCGTTGATCGCCGGGAAACGCTTTAGTCCCTCGACTGCGGCTTTGGCAAAGAACGACATGAAACCGAGTTTCACGCCATGCTTCTTTAAAAATGGCTCTTTGTATTTGGAACGAAGTTCTTTAACCGGCTTCATGTCGATTTCATTGAACGTCGTTAGCAGGGCCGCAGTTTGCTGTGCTTGGACCAAGCGTTTTGCAATCGTTCGCCGAATCATGCTCATCGGAACTGATTTTTCTTCACGCGAGCCAACAGCACCTGGACTAGCCCAGGCGGATCCCGTCGTTGGCGTGGATGGATTGACGGCAGCTGGCGGTTTGGTTTCCCGGCGCTGGGCTGGTGGTGCCGGGGCAGAAGGCGCGGACGGGGCTACCGTTGCGGGGGCGGTTGCCGGCGCCGATTGACCGGGCTTGAGTCCAGTCGCCTTCACGTAGTTCAAAACGTCTTCTTTGAGCAGGCGTCCACCAGGTCCGGTTGGTGTGATTGCGTCCGCTGAAATTTGATACTCACTGAGCACGCGTTCAGCAGCGGGCATAATCCAGTCAGCTGGTTTTTCAGCTGTCGTTGGCGGTGCGGCGACAGCGGTGCTTGAACCCGCTGCAGCGGTTGCAGATCCTGATGCCGCTGCACCTGCGGCAGGCTTTTCGCCTGCCTGGATCACGCAAAGCACGTCTCCAACCTGAGCGAACTCGCCTGCTTGGATCAAGATTTCTCCCATTACACCTTCAAATTCCGAAGGCAGGGCTTGGGAAGCTTTTTCGGATTCCAGTTCAACGATCTCTTCGTCCTTGTTCACCCAATCGCCGGGCTGTTTTAGCCAACTGGCAACCTGAACTTCCTGAATGGACTCGCCAAAACTGGGAACTTTGATTTCAGACATCGTGAATCACTTAATAAGTTTAAAGTTAGTGCGACTGCTTGTTGGAGCAGCATTTACTTTGATCGACAACAGTGCGTGCAAACATGAAAGGCATCCAAGTTAGGCGTTAGCGGTTTTTCGGACGCCCATCGCGGCTTGCATGATTTCTTCTTGCTCAATCTTGTGAGCCTTTTTTGAGCCTGTGGACGGACTCGCTGATTCGGGCCGACAAACGACTTTGAGCGGCCATTTTTCATCCAACCCAAATTCATCCCATTTGACTTTTATAAAGTACCAAGATCCCATGTTTCGTGGCTCTTCCTGAACCCAGTAAACGGGTGTGCCCTTTGGGTATTGGCTCAAGTATTTTTCAATTTCATCGTGCGGAAGCGGATACAGCTGTTCCACTCGAATGACGGCGAAATCATCCCGTTCTAGTTTGGCTCTCTCTTTCAACAGATCGACGCCAATTTTTCCAGCCGTCAACAAGATCCGAGCAGGTGCTTGTTTAGTAGTGACCT
Organism: uncultured Pirellulaceae bacterium; assembly: GCA_964595515.1. GTDB lineage: Bacteria > Planctomycetota > Planctomycetia > Pirellulales > Pirellulaceae > Mariniblastus. The sequence continues at coordinate 8,193 of CAZQQR010000195.1, read as the reverse complement.
CGGTATCGGGAAGTACTCGTTTAAAGTTCCCGCTGGTGAACGCTTCGATCGGTGACGAAACGAACGGTTCGCGAAGCAAACTTTTAGGAGTGAACACTATCAGAGGTTTTCGCCAAGGGCGAATGACCTGTCGTCTCAGCAGATGGAAATACTGAGAGGCGGTTGTGGGAACAGCGACCTGGATGTTGTGCTCTGCCGACGAGGTCAAGAACCTTTCTAGTCGTCCGCTGCAGTGTTCCGGACCGGCTCCCTCGAATCCATGAGGCAGAAGCATTACCAGACCGCTCAAGCGATCCCATTTGTCTTCCGCACTACAAATGAACTGGTCGACGATGACTTGGGCTGCATTAAAAAAGTCACCGAACTGAGCTTCCCAGATTACAAGACTGTCAGGAGCGTCAAGACTGTAGCCGTATTCGAACCCAAGCACGCTGGCTTCGCTGAGTGGGCTGTTGATAATCGTTACCGGTGCTTGGTCGGGTGAAAGGTTGTCAACGGGCGAGTACTTTGCGCCACTTTCGGAATCGTGCAAGACGGCTTGGCGAGAACTAAACGTTCCGCGACCGCAGTCTTGACCGCTCATTCGGACGGCATGACCTTGCATCGCCAGCGTACCGAATGCGGCAAGCTCTGCCGTTGCCCAATCGATCGGACGATTGCCTTCGGCGGCTTCACGACGTAATTGAAGAACGCGGTCCAGCTTGCTCAGAATCTTGAAATCATCCGGGTAGAGCGTTGCTCCATGAATGGCGGTCGTCAAAGCTTCTGCCGTGACGCCGGTGTCGATGTCGTCGTCTGTTCGTTCTGTTCCACCGTAATAGCCCGACCATACGCCTTCTAGACTCTGAGCATCAGATTCATAAGTCTCGATTTTGGTTGACTCAAATTCTTTCTCGAGGACGGCCTTTCGATCTTCCGCGATTCCGTCGGCTTCTTCTTGGGTGACCTCTTGGAATTTCAACAGACGTTTCAGGTAGCTGTCGCGGATCGTTGGTCGATTGTCAATCGTTTTGTACATCAAAGGCTGCGTGAACCGAGGCTCATCACTTTCGTTGTGCCCATGCCGCCGATAACAGTACATATCAATCACTACATCTCGGTTGAATTCGTGCCGGAATTCCATTGCGAGATTGACGACCTGAGCGACAGCCTCAGGGTCTTCGCCGTTGACGTGAAAGATTGGAATCTGAAGCATTTTCGCAACGTCACTGGCATACGTTGTGGAACGGCTGTCGTGCGTGTCAGTGGTGAATCCGACTTGGTTGTTGACAATCACATGAAGTGTTCCACCGACCTTGTAGCCTTTCAGCCGACTAAGGTTCAGCGTCTCTTGCACGACGCCTTCACCCGCAAACGCAGCATCGCCGTGGATCAGAATCGTCATCGATTCCGAGTGATCGGTGTCGTCCATGCGATCTTGTTTGCAGCGACATCGCCCTTGGGCAACAGGATTTACAAACTCCAGGTGGCTGGGATTAAAGCACAGCGAAATGTGAAGCTGCTTCCCTTTGCTCGTCGTCCAGTCGCTACTATGGCCCATGTGATAAAGCACATCGCCACCGCCACGATTCTTTTCGGGATCTGGGTCGTCGAAGCCCCAGAAAATGTTTTGGTGACGCTTGCCCATAATGTTGGCCAGAACATTTAGCCGACCACGATGAGCCATTCCGAGAATGACTTGTTTGACGCCATGGTCTCCAGCTTTTTCAAGCGAAAGATCCAAGAGGGGAATAAGTGTTTCGGCGCCTTCGAGCGAAAACGTTTTTGCGCCAAAGAACTTCTTGCGCATGAACTGCTCAAAGATCACAGCGTCCGTGAGCTTGGTCAAGATTCGAAGCTGAGTCTTTTTGTGAAGCTGCATTCGGTTGCAGGAGCCTTCCATCCGTGTCTGCAACCAATACCTCACGTTGTGGTCGTCGATGTGCATGAACTGCGCGCCGATGGAGCGGCAATAAGTTTGCCGCATCAAATCAACGATTTCTTCGAGTGTTCGAAAGTTCTGACCGTCGACGGTTCTGGCGGAGAATTTGCGGGTGAAGTCAGACGGCAGTAAACCATACGATTCCAGGCTGAGCTCGCTATTGGATTCTCGAGGTCGCCCAAGTGGATCAATGTTGGCCACGAGATGGCCGCGCACGCGATAACCTCGAATTAATTGGTCGACACGATCTTGAAGCTGCGCGACACTTCGACTGGACGTCGAATTGTGTTCTGACGACTCGTTGAGTGCACCCGAAGAACTCGGTAACCCAGCGACATCGATTTCGGCTTGGTTGGGATCGAATGAAGCAAAATAATCTTGCCACTCGGGAGGTAGGGAGCCAGGATCTTGTTGATAATCGCGAAAGAGGCTGTCGATATAAGCCCGACTAAATACGTTCATTATTCAAATTGCCGATCATCGCATTCGCGAGATCCGTCCGTGAGAAATTCGATGGCGTAGAAAACGTTGTCGAAGAAATGAAAATCGGTCTGCTAAGTTGTTGCTTTTCGAACCTGTTGTTCGCTGAGATTATTTCAGGTTATCGAATTGCGCCTACCGTTTCCATCGCTCATTTCGCAAAAATTACGGTAATCATTAATTTTTGATGGAGCGAAAACCGAATCTCGGTCAATTGATGGTCGCAAATCAGAGCGAGAACGGATTATAGGGATGAAGGTCCGCTTGTAACGATGGTTAGCTTACATTCAGTGTGAATCGTTGCTGTGATTCCTTGCCTTTTTAGTCAGGGTAAAAAATAATCGGATAGTCATTCGAAATTCGGAAAACGTCATCCTTTTCTAAGAGTTCAAGCTGAGTCCAGTCGTCAAAATGCGAACGCAGAATTCCCGCGAAGGATTTACTTTGGTGGAGCTTCTCGTCGTGATTTCGATCATTGGGATTTTGATCGGGATGTTGCTTCCCGCCGTTCAACAGGTCAGAAGCGCGGCTCGACGAATTCAGTGTGCGAACAATTTGAAACAAATTGTTCTTGCCACCCACAGCTATGAAGGCCACCACAAGTTCTATCCAACGACTTTTAACGTAAGAGCAGGCGAAATCACTCGTGGATCCTGGTCGGTCCATCGAAAATTGCTTTCGTGGATTGAGCAAGGGAACGCCAGCCAAGCAATCAATTCCGATGTTGATTGGCATCAACAAGTCGACTCCGGAATGCCGGCGCTACGCGTTCCAGTTTATAGTTGCCCAAGCGATTACAAGGCGGGGCTTCGGTTCAAAGACAACCGGCCGTATGTCCACTCAACGAGTTACGGATTCAATCAGGGAAGCTGGTTGATTCACGATCCGGTTACCGATACTCCCAGTGATGGAGCATTCCGCGTGAACAAGGCGACACGACACGCTTCGTTTCGAGACGGACTAAGCAACACCCTTGCAGTCGCCGACGTCAAATCGTTTACCAGCTACATTCGCAACGCGACTGGTTTTGATGGGACGTTTCCTTCCGATCCAGATTTTTTTCAAGGGATGACGGGCGAGCTGAAGCTTGGGACCGGGCAAAGTTCCAACACGGGCCATACGGTTTGGGCTGACGGTCGTGTTCATCATACGGGTTTTACGACGGTGTTCGCTCCCAACACAGTCGTGAAGTTTGAGCATGACGGTGAGGCATACGATATTGATTTTAATTCTCAACAAGAAGGACGGGATCTGACCAGACCGACCTACGCGGCGGTAACGGCTCGGTCGTACCACGAGGGAGGATTGAATGCGGCAAGAATGGACGGCTCGGTGGCTTTCTTTTCTACCCATATCGAGTTGCCGATTTGGCGAGCGATGGGTACCGCGGATGGTGGCTAAGAACGCTAACTCGTGATTCTTGCGAGTTGGTTCCAAAGCTTGACTACAATATACTATTCTGTTTCCTGAACCTCGCTGTCGGAATTCAACGATGCCAGCCAAGATTTCTTGTCCTAAATGCAAAGCGCAATATCAGCTACCCGACTCGGCTTTGGGGAAAGCGGTAAAGTGCAAATCTTGTGGAACGACATTCAAGACAAAGACACCGGCCAGTCAAGGTTTAAGCGTTCAGAAACAAGGCGGTGCTTTGGCTGTCGCTCAGCCGTCTGCAAAAGAGCTGGCGAAGCTTGGAATCGATGGTCCGATTAGACGTCAAGCAGACATCTTTGCATCAAGGCCACCCAACCCTCGTGCCAATCCATTGGGAAACTACATTCAGGATCCGGGATTTGCGAGTATCGAAGACGTTCAGCTTGAGGTCGAAGAAGAGGGAGGTGACGATGGGATGTCTTCGATTGTGAACAACCCATTTGCACCCACGGCGAAAAAGAAAAAGAAGCAGCCAGAGTCAGATGGAACCGGCAAGAAAAAGAAGAAGCGAAAAAAGAAGAAGAAAAAGGTTCACCCTGGCGTCAAAGACTCTTTGGATCAAGCCACGATGACTTTGTTGATCATTGGCGTGCTGACGATGTGTGCTTTTGGTTTTATGCTTTTCAACGCAGATTCTGATGCGGCAGCGCTGACCGCAAATGCGAATGTTGAAGACATGGGTTTGGATGCTGAAGAGGCGGCAGAAGGAGTTGCTTCAGGATTGAAATGGGTGTGGGGCGTTGGCATGGGGCTGGGGGCGATTTTTGTCGGATTCGCGTTCGGTGTCCAAATCTTCCCGATCACCTGTAGTGTCTTGGCGCTGGTTTTTTACTTAAGTCTCGAACTTGTCCTTTGCTTGATGGACCCTCTCTCTTTGGTTTCAGGAGCAGGCTGGCTGCGACGGGTCATCATTATTGGCGCGCTGGGCAAATCATTCATGGATGCCATGAATGCGCGATCGTTCGAGAAAATGATGGAAGCTCGCGGACGTCGCTAATCAAGTCGATTTCGCCGAATCAGGCTGGTGAGCGGAACGTCAAAGCCCAATTTTGGGATAAGCCGTTTTTTGGCGATAGCCACGGTTGCTGCGAAAACCGGGGCTATTGCCCAAACGGCTAGATCGTCCAACTCAGATCTTTAGCATTGATGAACCACTAATCGCAGGGGAATTCCGTTACCCCGAAACGAGACCATCTCAGCTCCTCGCGTCATCGCAAATCTCGTCGCAATGCAAAAATTGCCAGACAATGGTGTGATATTTGAGGAATCCACTTCAACTCACGGCGATATAGTTTACGATTTCAGCTGCTCAGTGAATTGTAATACCCAGAATATAGACCACGTTGAACACCTATGTCATTTCGCATTGATCGTAACGGCGCAGCCGTCGATTTTCTTGTTTTGTTTTTGGCCGCGTTTTTGTTGCTGTTTTGGATCCTCGGCCATATCTATTTGACGTTTTATCCCATGAAGGCAGGGACGAGTCTGGCCAGTAATTCAGGTTTGATCGCCTCCACGCAAGGGACGATTCCTGGTTCGGCAAAGTCGGATCAATCCGAGGCGGTTAAAAAATCCGATGACGGATCGGAGGATACGAGTAGCGACGGGTCCGTTGAGAATAATTCTGCAGAGAACTCAACGAAATCCCCTGCTGGATCCGACGAAGATTTTTCCGAGCAACTTCAGCAGCAAACAAAGGAATTGCAATCAGAGTTCGAAGAAAAGCTTGCCGCTGAAAAGCAGCAAATGAATTCGGATTTTGAATCGAAGCTTGAAAACCAAAAACAAAATCTTCAAGAACAGTTCGATGCTGATTTGGAAACCGAGCGCGATCAAATCACCGCAACTTTGAAAGCTGAATACAACGACCTCCTGACCAAAGCGATGGAAGAAGCAAAGTCCGAGCAGCCGGAAACTTCGGTTGAGTTAGGCGGCGAGTTCCCAGAGATGCCAGAACCGAATGATGCTGAAAAAATCGCAGCCCAGAAGAAGGCTGACGAGAGTGCCGCTATTGCTCAAGAGCTTCGCGCCCAAGTCAACGAATTAACGCAGCAGCTTGCCACTCAATCGAATGAGATGGAAAGCAAGTCGCTCACGATGGAAGACCTGCGTTCTCAAGTCGCCAGCTTGAAGGAGCAGATTCAGTTAAGTGATAACAGTAGCTCAGCAAAGCCAGGACCTTCTAAAGCTTCCGCTGTAGAGCCAGTTGATAATGAATTATCTTTGACGCCACCTGCGAAAACGCTTACTCCAAAAAATGGCTATCGTCTTTGGACAGGAAGCAATGGTCGCCAGGTGGAACTGGGGTTTGTTCGGTTCGAAAATGAGATGCTGGTTTTCGTAGATCGCAAACAAGTTAAATACGTCTTGCCGGTCAAACGCTTCTCGGCTGAAGACCAAGCCTACATTCAGACTTTGAAATAACGGTTGTTGCGAAAACTAATTCGCATCAGATCGTTCGAGTTATAGACGCCATGGATATCTACTGTGGTGCCTTTCAAGAAACATTTTCCGCACGTCGCATGGCTTGCGGGTCTCTCCGCTTCAAGATTTCTAACAACAGGAATTGAATATGTTCGACAAGTTATTGGAAAACGTCTCCCAGCAGGTGGGAACGTATTTGCCAGGCATTCTGACTGCGCTTGCAGTCTTGGTCATCGGCTGGATCATTGCCCACCTCATCGCGCGAGTGGTGCGTTTGGCGTTGAAAAAGACGGGTCTAGGAACCAAGTTGAACAACTTGGTTGCTGCCGATGGAAGTATCGATGTCGCACGAATGATCGCCAAAGCGATCTATTACATGATCATGATTTTTGTCCTGATCACGTTCTTTAGTGTCTTGGATCTTCCCGTGGTCTCCGAGCCGTTAAACGCTTTCCTCGGAAAGATTTTTGAGTTTGCTCCGAGGATCTTGAGTGCGGGTATTTTGAGCGTGATCGCTTATGTACTTGCCAGAGTGCTGCGAGATGTGTCTCGCAAAGGCCTTGAAGCTGCTGATATTGATTCCAGAATTGCGGCTCTTGGAAAAGATGCTTCGGCACTCGCTTCTACCGCCAACGCGGCTGTTCAAGAAGCCGTTCAGGCTCCCATTGAATCTGCGCCTTCGGTTGTTGATGGTGTCGAAGGAGCTGAGTTGGATTTCTCAATGGACGACGACGGTTTTGGTGGCGGCGCTCAGGCCGTCGCGCCGGTCCAGTCAAGCGTAACGAGTGATGACGACTCGGTTAGTTTAAGCCAGACACTTCCTGAGGCCGTCTACTGGGTCGTGTTTGCTTTGTTCTTGCCGGCGATTCTTGGGGCGCTTCAAATGCCTGGGCTGCTGGAACCTGTTCAGGCAATGTTCACGAAAGCATTTAATTACTTGCCAAACATTATCGGTGCGGCTGTGATTCTTTTAGTTGGAACATTTATCGCGAAGATCGTCCGCCAAGTAGTCTCAAATTTGACGGCTTCACTCGGCGTTAACAAATTGGCAGCCAAAGCCGGTTTGGGCGACGCCATGAGTGGCAGCAAGATTTCAGACATCTTGGGCGTCGTGGTTTACGCGTTGATCTTGCTTCCAATCGGTGTTGCGGCACTTAACACGCTAGACATTGCAGCGGTCACTGAGCCAGCAAGTGCTGTCCTCAATAAGATCACTTCGTTGTTCCCTGGATTCTTGGGCGGAGGAATCGTTCTCGCGATCGCGTTCTTTGTAGGCAAAATTGTTTCTGGTCTTGCAGAAGAAGTGCTCTCAGGAATTGGGTTCGATGCAGTTCCAGAAAAAATTGGTTTGAAGCTTGCCAACACCAATCCAGAAGCCACACCATCAAAGCTCGGTGGAAAGCTTGTATTGGTCGCCATCGTTTTGTTGTCGACCCTCCAGGCGCTCCCGATGATGGGCTTAGAAAGTTTCGCCGGCCATCTTGAAACGTTCGCTGGTTTTGCGACACAAGTCTTGATGGGATTGGCGATTGTGGCGGTCGGATTGTACCTGGCTAACCTGACAGCAAATCTTGTGAAGGATTCGGGAATTGAGCACGCGAGTAAGCTTGCGATGGTTGCTCGGATCGCGATTCTGATTTTCGCTGGCGGGTTTGGACTTCAACAAATGGGGCTTTCTGCTTCCATCGTCAACGTTGCGTTTGGGTCGATTCTAGGTGGACTTGGTTTGGCTGCCGCTATCGCGTTTGGCTGGGGTGGCCGTGATGCGGCGAAACGAATCGTGGATCGGGTTGTGAAATAAGCTCCTTGATTGGGTTCAATGGGAATCGGCTTACGATTCCACGAACGCTGGAATTAATTGATCGGCAATCTCTCTTGGGAGGTTGCCGTTTTTTTGTTGGCGTGGCTTCGTGAGCTTGAGATCGAAGGAAGAAGTA
>CAZQQR010000194.1:0-10605 GCA_964595515.1 uncultured Pirellulaceae bacterium | reverse complement strand
ACAGAACTGAACAAGACAAAGCAATGGATTGCAAATTGAACCATTGAAATAGGCTACCCATCAGGAAGGCCGCGAAAGAAGGAACGCATGACAGAAACCGCCCAACAAGAATGGACGATCAAGAAACTGCTTGACTGGACAACGGATTTCTTTTCCAAGTCAGAAGGCAGCACGTCGCCTCGGCTAGAGGCAGAGGTTCTTCTGGCAGAAGCTCTCGATTGCCAACGAATCATGCTTTACACCCGGTTCGATGAAGTGCCAGAAGACGGCAAACTCGCTCCATTTCGGGACTGGGTAAAACGTCGCGGGGCAGGGGAGCCGGTCGCCTATATCGTAGGTCACCGCGAGTTTTATTCGCTCAAGTTTGATGTCGATTCGAACGTGCTCATCCCCCGTCCTGAAACCGAACACGTTGTGGTTGCGGCTCTCGAAGCTGCCAAATCTTTCTCTGGTGAACCCGTCCGAATCATTGATGTAGGTACGGGCAGCGGCTGCATCGCGGTCACGCTTGCGACGCAACTCGAACATTGCAAAATCGCAGCAACTGATTTGTCAGAACCCGCGCTCGGCGTCGCTCGCTCCAACGCAGAGCGACATCATGTCGAGGATAAAATCCGCTTCTTTCAAGGTGACTTGTTTGACGCACTGCCCGCAGGCTCCAATCCGGTCCAGTTGATTGTCAGCAATCCTCCCTACATTGGGACGTCCGAAATCGAAACGATGGACGACCAAGTCAAAAAACATGAGCCCGAGATTGCACTGTTCTCGGGTGAACATGGACTGGAAGCGACTCGCCGACTCGTTGAATCCGCACCCGATTTTCTCGTACCCGGTGGATACCTGATATTTGAATCCAGTCCGATCGTAATGGATCAAGTCGCCGGTTTCGCAAAATCAAACGGTGTGTTTGAGTCGGTAGAAATCCAAAAAGACTTTGCTGGGCTGGAACGAATCGTCGTGGCCAAAAAAGTATCGTAAGATCTGTTGCAGCGCTACGTCTTGGATTTAATCTTGGATTTAGGGCTGCAGTGGATGAGGCTACGAATCCATTTCGTCATCTACATCTCCGGGACCGCCGCCACGTCTACTATCCCAAAACAATTCCCGTCTTTGGACAACCTCCATTTTTCAGACAGGATGAACATGATTAGCAGGATTTATTGGGCTGAGTCTGCATCATGCCGATCTTGTTGATCCTGTCAAAATGAGTTGGGGATACGTTCAAAGCATCGCTTACTTTTTTCCGGGAGCTCGGCAGCGGTGCACATCGCTGAGCACGCTATGCCGTCCGCCGGAAAACTACCTTTTTAAGCTGCAAAGAAAGCGGCAAAGAACTTGCAACACATCGAACGACTCTCTCATTCAACCATGCTTCGACGGGCGCGAACTAATAAGTCATCAATGACTGCAAAATTTGGCTGCTCCGGCAAAGTTGTTTTCTCAAAGGCAGTCTGAAATTCCCGATCAAGACTGAGCGCTTGCTGACGGACTTCTTCGAATGATCGTTCACCACGTCGGATCTTCAGCAACTCGTCACGGTGCTGACTCACGTCGATCATGATTTCATGCTCATTGAGCGCGTTGATCCCAGAGAGCAACAACCGAATCAGATGCATCGCGTGTTTCGATTTATACTTGCCCGTTTTCTCGAACGCATTTTTCATACGCCGAAACTGACTGAGCACGTAACCTGAATAGGTTTTGTACAAATGCTTTGACAGAAACGACGAGCGCAACGCCAACAATTCTTTGGCGATATCGTTGGCTTCGAGAACGATCGGAGTCCACATGACCTCCAGCACATTCGGATTTGCTTTTAACGAAAGGCGGACATATTTCTCGAATTCCCAAAATACCTCATCGTTTCCATTGGCGTGGTCTTCGAGCTGACCTGGCAACTCGAACAACGACCAATGCATTTTTGCGGGCGGCAAGAAAATACCCCGGATATCATCGTCGGAGTCATCGTTATCCAACCCGTATGCTTTCGAGCCAACCATGCACTTATAAATAACGTACCGATCCAGACCGAGGTCTGACTGAACTGCGAGTTCGTTGTCGACCTCTGCGCGACGCATCGATAGCTCGTCAAACGAGGCTTCGACTGTTGCCCCGTCAGTAAACTCGACCAGATAGTTGCCGTCGGCGCGGCCAGGGCATCGTGCGACAAATCCGACTGCCCCTGGTTTCTTGAATGAATCACTGCCTTCCACGGGCTTAGACTGCCTGAGGACAACCTGCGTTCCGGCGGGAATGACGAAGCCCGGGGAGTGCTTGTGGATGGAATGTTGTTCGTTTGGCATTTCGTTTTTCTGTGGAAACAGTGGAAAGACGGTTTACCGAATGCGTTTTGAGATTCTGACGGTCAGTCAAGGTTTCGACCGTCAGACGAGATAAACTTAATCGAATATACCTGTTGCACGTACCAAGGATGCCTGACAAGCCTTATTTTTCCCACTGACGAGTTGGCTTTTCTTTTCTGGACCGAATCATACTTGTATGAAGAAGAGACTTCAAAAAAGCAAACTGGGAAAATTGAAATCGCTTCGATCGGCAGGCAGTAGCTCGACCAAACGATGGATCGACGCGTTTCCCGATTACCTGAGAAGTGAATGCCACCTCGCCGACAATACGGTGATGGCTTATTCTCGCGACCTTCGCCGATTCTCAAAATGGCTTGGGAGCCGGAACGTCGTCAAACTATCGGTCAGCGAACTTTCTGATTATGTCGCTTTCCTAAATGGTGAACGACTCGCGCCCAGCTCGGTCGCCCGCAATGTTGTCGCAGTGAAGATGTTTTTTCGCTACCTCCAACTCGAGGGAGTGCTGGTCGACAACAAAGTTGAGCTGATCGGAAGCCAAAAACTCTGGGACCGAATTCCATCGGTGATGTCTCCGCGTGAAGTCGATCAGTTCTTGAATTCTCCAAAAAAGTACGAACTGTATTATCATCGTGATCGCGCCCTCTTGGAAATGCTCTATGCAACGGGCTGTCGTGCATCCGAAATTTCGAATCTTCGGCTTCGTGATATTCACTTGAACGAGAGATTTTGCAAGTGTCATGGAAAAGGAAGCAAGCAGCGAATCGCGCCACTGGGTGATGGTGCGATTGAGGCCGTGACTGCCTACATCGAACGACAACGACCGCAGCTGGAGTCACTTCGTCCAAAAGAAATCGACTGGCTGTTTCTCTCTCGTAGTGGGAAACGGCTTCGTCGGGAAGCGATCTGGGAACTCGTCAAGAAATACGCGTTGATCGCGGATGTGTCGGTAAAAATTAGCCCACACACAATGCGGCATAGTTTTGCGACCCACCTACTGGCTGGCGGCGCTGATTTGAGGCAAGTCCAAGAGATGCTTGGACACGCAAGCATCGCCACAACGCAAATCTATACTCACGTGGATCAAACGAGGCTGAAGAAGGTTCACAAGCAGTACCACCCGCGTGCTTGATTTTTCGCGGGTTGCGAAAAGTGTCGTACACAGTTCAAAAAACCAGTTCAAAAAACGAGAATGAATCGAAAGTCAATTTTGCCCCGGCGGATAGATGGCTCAGCTGGAATTGCTGTTATCCCTTCAGGATAGATAAATAATCAATTTGCGATTTCGGGTTCCGGAAATATCGCTTCGCTCAATATCCGGCTAATGGCTGTTATCCCGTTGGGATAGAAACTTGAACAGCTGCAAAACTGACTTCGTCGATTAACGGTGCCGCCACATTCCTCAGATGTCAGCATTCTCGATCGGCGCTGTCGCCTCTTCATGATCATGTTGTCAATTGCAGGAGATGCTGGTCGCGATGCACTTTGGCAAACCGAATCCCTTGAAATCAACAATGTGCAATCTCAACGCTAATTCGAGTTGTCTTTGAATTTGACCTTTTGGATCAATTTCTTAATCGTGCCATCAGGAAGAACTTTTCCTGAGACCGCTTCGATTGCTTTGACGGTGAATGAATACTTCAACCCATAATCGATATCGAATTCGACCTCGGTATCAGCAGCGTCCTCTGGATTTCCTTCACCCGCGATTCGCTGTTCGATGAATTTCGTCAAATCGATGTACATATTCTGATCGGAAAATGTCTCGCCATCTGCGACGATGCTATTGATCGCTCCGTTGGTTCCGGCAATCAATTCAACAACGATCAAATCAGGGAGAACGGTGTCCATGTCGTTTGCCGTATCTCCAGCCAGCGGCATCTTGACATTAAAATCGCCTTCCATCGCGACGACTTTGAAAGTCATGATAAAGAAAACGAGCAATTGAAAAACGATGTCGATCATCGCCGTCATGTTCAGCTTGATTTCTTCCGGTTCGGTGGGTTCCATTTGCATAATTAGCCGCCCCCCACTTTTTCTTTAACTCGCAGGCTAAAACTTTGCAGCTCAGACTCTTGGCATTTGGAGATCAACTCCTGAACCAAGCCCGTCGGCGTGTCTTGATGCGATCGAATGATGACCGCGATCTCCCCCGGATCTGTGACTCCTTCACGAGCTGCAGCATTGAGCTGCTGCGTGAAGATCGGGCCAAGAAATTCGATTTTCTCAATCGCCTGCCCCTCATGTTTGACACTTCCGCCTGGCTCAAGGTTCAAAATGATCTGATAGTCAGGCCGAACCTCAGGTGGGACCGCGAGGACACTGGTGGGCAAAGTGATTTCTTCGGCTCGGTCAACTTCTGAGAAATTGATCAACAGCATAAAGAAAGCAATCAACTGAAACGTCATGTCGATCATCGGTGTGAGATCGCCTTCGAGGATTTCAGTTTTTCGTCGTTTGATTTTCATCTGATCAAGTTTGTAGAAGTTCGCGTCGACCCCAACTAATCAATTAAGCTCTGATTGCTATTTCTTCTTACCGACTTTTTCAAATCGCCCCATCAGATTTTCGCTGGTGATACCAACCTCAAGCACCAATCTCTGAACGCGGTTTCTGAGAATGTTGTAGGCAGCAATCGCCGGAATCGCGATCGCCAATCCAATCAACGTCGTCAATAACGCCGTCGAAATACCCTCGGCTAGTTTGTTTGGATCCGGCGTGCCACCACCGTTCGCGATGGTGTAAAACGAGTTGATCATACCGTGAACCGTTCCAAACAGACCGATCATTGGACTGATGGTTCCGATCAAGGCAAGATAGCTCAACCGGTGATCAAGTTTCATGTTTTCATCGGCCCCAACCTCTTGCATCGCACCCACAGCGTGCTGGTAACTACTGGAAAGTTTCGCGAGCCCAGCGGACAAAACGTTTCCAAGGAACGACTCGTCGGTTTTTGCAAGTTCGTATGCTTCTTGATATTGCTTTTCATCCAGATGCGCTTCAAAACCATCCACCAAGTGCTGCGGACAAACGTATTCGCGTCGTGCCGACAACAAGTTCATGATGAACAGGGCAACTAGGATGAAGGAGAGCGTTAAGAACACCAAGATGTAAACCCAACCTAGTGAGCGAACGAGCCAACCAAGCAGGCTTTCGTCGGAAGCTGTCGCAGCCGCCTGAGCCGGAGCAGCGGCTGCGTCTTGTGCAATCGCGAGCACTCCCGTGTCCAAGATCGGAGACGGAAAAGCAAACATCGCAAAGGCGATCGAAAATATCAAAAGTTGCGGGATTGAGAAACGAGCAACTTTTTCAACGCTCGATCGGATGACTTCCTGCATAACGACAAACTCCAATAGTTTTCTTGAAGGTAGGAATCTTTATTGTAATCGCGGAAAATTTGGGCGAAACCCAACACAACACGGCGGTGAAACTTTAAAGCTTGTTTGCCCAATACGAGTTCCGGTAACGCGTTTTAAGAGTATCACGCGCTCGATTTGCTCGATCCGTATCTTCCAGCTTTGGCCATAGCAACGCCAATCGGTAAAGCGCCTCGGCGTGAGCTTCAGCTTGAGATGCGTAGAGAACTTCGGTGTGCAAATAGGCCATCGAAGCTTCCTTGGCTTGGCCGGCTTTTTCGTGAACAGCACCAAGCGCGTTGTATAAATTCGCGAACAGCAATTTATTTTTGTCTGAGTCTTCTTTGCGAATCAAGTCCTCGATGGCTTTCTTGGCGACCTCCGCGTTGCCTTGCAATCCCTGAACTTTTGCTTTGCCACATTGAGCAAGCAGTTTATAAGTCTGCGATAAATCATCGTTAGACTGGATTGCCAAAATAGCATCGAAGGCAGCGGTGGCCTCTGCAAACTTCCCAAGCTCAATCAAAGCTTGGCCCTTGAGAAAGTTGCCTTTGAGTTTGTACTCTGGCCACTCGCAGTTGGAGAGCCTTCCGAATTGCTCAACGGCAGTCTGAGGACGCCCGAATGCGAAAATTAGTTTGCCGTACTGCTCTGTTGCTGGGTAAAGATGCAAACTTTCGCCATGTTTACTGATAAACGCCCCAACTGTTTTCCCGGCTGACTGAGCTGGAATGTTTCCGCCTCGCAGCGAAATCTGTGCTGTTGAATAGGCATTGATAAAATCAATCTCGGCCTGAAGTGCTTTACTACGCACCGGATTGGTAATCTTTTTCAATTCTTCAATGGCGTCAGAAAACTGCCCCGAATTCATTTGCTCCCGAGCACGGTTTATTTCAGACGGCTCTTTGTTGAATGCCAAGCGTTTGATTTCCGCAGCTGGAACTTCTCGCCCGTCGATGGAAACACCTTTGGGGGAAATGTTGCTGATCTTGCCGTTTAATTTCGAACTTCCGCCTGCCGACTTCAACCGAAATACAGCATCTTGTCCACTACAAAGTGCAGGGGCAATGATCAGCATCAAGGCTACGGAAAACATCCAACTGTTTCGACGATTCATCACTTTCAATTTTGCTCCGACTTTCGATGGCTTAGGTCAACATGACTAAGATGTGTATTTGAGTACAAGGTTATTTCTTTTGGCTGATTCGCTTTTCCAGCTCATCAAATTTAGCTTTCCACTCCGCGTTCCCTGAAAACGTTGCATCTCGTTTTCTCTGGTTGCTAATTTCTTTAAGAGCAGAATTGATCGCGCTCTGTTGCTTTTCCAGCACACCGTATTCGTATCGACATTCGACAACATGATAAAGCGCCCGGTAATAGGTTGTTCGGAACTTCTCAATTTTCCGGGTAGCACCGGCGATCTTTTCCCAGCCCCAGATTAGCTTCGTGGTTCGCTTCGTTTTTGGGTCTTTGACTGGCTCGGCTCCCTTGATCGCCTCAACATAACCTTTGGGTCTTTTTTGAGCTTTGGCTCGCATCTGCAACGTTTCAGTTGCATCGAGCTGAAGATTTAACGCAGGTCCACTGGAACGCAAAATTTCGACAAACTGTTTGACCGCGCCGTCAAAGTCGCCGCTGCCTCGTTTCGCCAGAGCACGTTGACGTTTGAGTTCGACCAACATTTTGGCTTCCTGAGGGTCGCCCTTAAATCCCATCCCTTCGGCTCGGCTAAGTGCAGAACTGGCTTGTTGGAATTTTGGTTTCGCAGCTTCGATCGCACCGCTTTGAGCAAGCGACTCGGCAACCGTCAACAATGTTGAACCGGCCCATAAAACGGTCTTGGAATCGTTAGAGTCTTTTTCGATCGAGCCTAAAAACTGAGCCAAAGTGTCAGCGAATTTTTTCTTTTCCGCTGGATCCGTGATCGCATTAAAACTCGATTTCAACTGGATCGCGATCATTCGGTAAATCGTCGTAATTCTCGCGAGATCCTTGGGATCCTTGCTGGCCTCCATGTCTCGTCGCATGCCAGCGATGATGCCGCTCGCCTTGTCCGTCCACTTTTGTTTGTCTTCCGCATTCTTCATGGCGGCGAGATAAACGTTGACTGCGGTTTTGTAAGTTTCACGAGCAAACAATGCGCTGTACCGTGACTTGGTGACTGCTGGATTTTTTGTTTTCACCAACTCCAAAGGCGCGATGGGTGCCGACTCCAACTGATTGACAGCCTTGTCGACTTCGCCCGAACTCAAATACGCATCCACGAGCAACAAAGCCCCCTGAGCCGTTTCGTAATCAAGCTTTGACGGATCGGCGCTATTCACACCATCGGCCATGTATTTTTTCGCACGTTGCAACTGATCCGTTAACTCAGCCGAACTCTGACCGCCAGCGGTCTTGGACCGATAGTCCAGAAACATTCGTTGTCCAAGGCGACTGCCCAGTGAATCTCGATAGGTTGCGTTACTGGGAATTTTTGAAAAGTAGTCCTCAGCGGCTGGATACTTTTTGGCATTCAAATTCAGCCGCGTCATCGTACTAGCAGCCGTCCCCGCCTCGTTGGAGCCCGGCCAACGTTCGACGACCGCGCTGCAGGCGGTCGTAAGTCGATCAAACTCAAACTGTTTTTCGTTGTCCTTTGCATTGTTCAACAAAATGTTGTAGCTCTGAACCAACAACGACATTGCCTGACGAGTGCCGTCGACAGTTGGATACTTGGAAAGCAAAAATTCACCGATCAACGCCGATTCGAAATACTGCTCGCTGACGAAATAGCAGAACGATTGCAGGTATCTGACGTTGTTGATGTCCGCCCGAATGGTTTCCTCATCGGAAAACGATAGTGCGAGATTGAAGTAGTCAAGCGCTGACATGGCTTGTGACTTTAGCTGACTATCCAACTCACCAAGTTGATTTTGCAGCTCCGTTTTTTTGGCTGGATCACGAGTTGATTTTATTTGTTTCTTAAGCGTGTTGGATTCGGCCAACACCATTTCGATCTCACCGATCAGGTCTTTACCTTTTTGCCTGGCATCGACAAACGATTCAGGCGGCTTTTCGTTTGGGTCTGCCGTTTCCGTCAAGGGAACTTTCCACTCGGCCAACATTTCGCGTGCTTTGTCGCGAAGCTCTCCAGGACTTCGAGCAACATTGCGAAGCACTCTGGCAGCCGACTGCTTCATTGACCGCGAGTTGACACCCGCCTTAGGGCCGCCCTTTTTCTGAATCGCTTCTGCGGCCGCGTATTTGGCTTTTGCCAATTCCATTTGCACTCGCAGCCAGTTCGGGTTTTTGACCTCGATCCGATTTAGAACCTTAACCGCAGGATCTAATCGTTTGATGATCTCGGTGTAGGGATACGGTTTCATTTCGTTCCAACAATCCGCCGCCAATACATAGGCTTCGAGCTTTAGCGGTTTCAGCGCTGTATTGTCACCAAGCTCCAAAATGTCATTCAACAAAACGAGTGCTGGTTTGTACTTGCCTAACTTTCGATTGCACCGTGCCGCATAAACACAGGCCTTGAGACCACTGAGAAACCTTCGATAACTGTTGTAAACGTCGGTGTATTCTTTGGCGGCTTTTTCAAGCTGCTTTTTTCTTTGCGGGTTACCTTCTGGATAAGTGTCACCCAGCTTTTCGGCAACCATCGGCAAAGCCACTCGAACATCGGTGTACAAGTTTCGAAACGAATCTCGATCCCGTTTTGTCGAAGGGTCCTGAGCATCCAAAATGATCGCGTCATCGCTGTTGGGATCAATCAAACGTTGAATCTGAGTTTTGGCTTGCTCGTAGCTTTGAAGTGACTGCGTGAGAAACTCACGGGCCTTATCCAGCAACGCTTTCTTCTCTCCAGCCGTCAGTCGATCCGATTGAGCCTGCCGCACGTAGCTGTTTGATCGTAGGTAGAGCAGGTTACCTTTGAACCGAAGCGTTTTGGCGCTGACTTTGAGTGACTTGTTTTGCGACGCATAAGCCGTCAATAGTTTTTGAGCCTGATCCAGCCGCCCGTCAATCTTGTCTTTGTCACGAAGATTCGTGGTGCTACGAATCAAAGTGATCGCTTTTTCGAAAGGCAGCTCTTTCTTGAATTCCGCGTTGACCAAATCGCTCTTTTCGACCTGCGACAGATAATCAATCGCAACGTCATAGTATCCTCGATCTCGCAATGCATCTAAAAATTGGCGAGCAGGTTCTTCGGCGGGGATTTCGTTGGGACAAACGAAACAGCAAACTGACAATGCCAACAGAAAGAGAGCGGATCGCTTCACGGCCAAAGTCCTCAACGTAAGGGTATAAGTGTCGGGGGAACCATTTTGTTCCAACCAGACGGATTATTCAATCGGCGAGTATTTTCTTTCGTACAGTCAGCCAGAATGATTTCCGCCGAAAGAATTGGAAGAGAGCAGAGGCGGGCAGGAAGTCCCTCCATTGTACCCTCAATTTTTCGAGTTTTCATCCCATCGCAGGAATGCCCGTCACGAAAAACAAACTTGTTCAGGACACTGCCCTAAAAAACAGAAAAAGCACTACGTTATACGCCCGCCAGCTGACTTTTCTACAACCGGATCATTGACGCCAGAAAATGCCCGATATGATAGTGAAGAAGTAGCCTTGGGATTGCCCCCGAAAAGCGTTCGAACTTCGACCTTAAAAGTACGACGATGAGATTTGACAGTTCTGAAACCGAAGACGACCAACAACAATCCGATGCGTTTGTTCCTGAATCAATCGTGCCCAAACCTGATCCGGCTTCTCGGGCGATTCGCATGCGTCTAATGATGCTTTTCGCAAGCCTGATTCTCGTCATCATTTTAATGAAAGAAGCAGGTAAACCAGAACGCTGGAAGTGGATGGGATTTGACGAGCCTAAACCAGCCGATGTTCAAACGACAGGCCAGAACTCGGATGATGCAAGAACCAAGACA
>CAZQQR010000193.1:0-10667 GCA_964595515.1 uncultured Pirellulaceae bacterium | reverse complement strand
CGGAGAAGCCTTTTACGTTTCGATGTGGCCTCATGTCATGGCCATGCAAACTCTGAAAAAAATAACGGGATCCAACCAATTCGAGACCACAAGCAGGTGATCTGATGCCATCAGGTGGTTTTGCATTAGATTGCCCGTGTCGATCTCGCGTTTATATTTTTTTTCGCACGGGCCTTTTCACAACGTTCTTGTTTGGCCACTAGGAACTGGGTTTGATAGAAAACTAGTCGCTCAGACACTTACGGTTCGTTTTGGCGTTGTCTCAACAACTTCCGCTAAAGGCAAACGGAAGGGGCCGTCCATGACGATCTGCTCAAACCAGACAGGGCGAAAGATGCACTCGTTGTTGGCACCATATACATCTTGGGAAAGCGGACGTTGAGTGTCAAAGTTAATAGACAGCTTAATAGGGTCTTTGGCGACCTCTTTGGGAATCGCGGTTTGAGGATTTTTTGCTCTTCCGGTCGTAGGCGTAACCTTGGTCCGATACTCGTTCAACTTCCTTACCGCCTCGTGTAAGCCCGGACGCTCAGTCAGTCCGTCGCCGAAAAATCCTTGCTTCACTCCCGATTTACCAAAGCCCTTCGAGCTATCAATCGGGTTGCACCAAAACACGCCCAGGATTACTCAGTTCCCAGCGCGGCTTTTACATACTCAGAATATGCTTTTCCCGCCGCGACAGAATCATCGGCCAGCTTCCAGTTGCGAACGTCTTTTTCGCCGTCTTTGAATCGGATGGAAAAGTCGCAAAGCAGAATTGGTTTGCCAGAAAGTTCGTAGATTTCGTCGAGCTCTTTCTTTGGGTACGGCCCCCAAAAATGCGGCTGGAAAGCGATGGCATCCACCCAAGGCAGCATCTCCTTCAAAACGTCTTCGTCATAGGTATAGAAAGAAAGCCGATCGCCAAAGATCAAGTGAACAGAGTCGTGCTTTTTGTTCGCTTCGCCGGCCACGCGAAAATACTCGCGCGCGATGAGCCGCAGGAAAGCTTGGTCGCGTGCCTTGTCATCATCACCTTCCCATGTGCCGAGAAACTATTGATAAGCCTTCTGCCCCGGCGCGTCTTTGGGTAACCCCCGAATGAATTCGACCCAGTTACCCTTCACTTTACTTTCCTTGCTCTCCAATGGCCACATCGCCAAATCCGTCCAGCAATAACCGATGCAGTTCGGATTGTCTTTGTTTTTTTTTGCAGTTCGTTTCGACGCCGGTCGCGATACGAGCCTGTTCCTTGGGATCAAAAATATCAGGGAACTTGTGAGAGCGTTTGTCGCGGTACATCGAAATTGGCACGAGATGGTTCCAACTCTCCAGATAGGGCATGTCACCACGAAGCTCTGGTGGACATCCATAGCCGTAGGCATTGAAGCCCAGTTTTCTACAGGCGGTGGAGATATCCACAAAGCCATGCTTTGATCTGACGTTACCCACATGGGTGATCCCATGAGCAAAGAATGGTTTTCCGTCTGAGCCACCGAGCCAGTGCCGGCCATCGATTTTTGAAAGATGAATATTCGTTGCGTTGTTGATGGCGGAAGTCTTGGCCTTGGAATCGGCGACTGAAGGCTCGCTCTGAGTCTGCTGGGCTTGAGTCACGGCGAGGGTGGGCACGATCAGCAGAGCAGTAGCAACAATTAGCATTCGTATTTTTAAGTTCATCTACCTACTCGGGGAATGAATTTTTCCGGCTGACATTCCCATATTCTAGCCGTCTTTTTTGCAAATGATTTTGAGAAGTAAGAAAACCTTGGGCCTTGCTCCGTTGATCCAATGCGCGGAATCGGGTAGCAGAAGCTTCCAACCCACTAGTTGACGTTCCTCAATTGACCGCGGCGAAGGCGTTGTTAAACTCTTCCCCGGACGAACTAAATGAAAGCCTGTCACGCAGCGTAGGGACTCAAGAAGATAATGCAATTTTCATTAAAAATTCAAATGGCAATCCTGTTTGTCCTCCTCCTGTTTACCCTCCCCCTTGGAGAAATTTCTTACGCGCAGCAGGCGACGAACGACCGCCTCGATTTTCGAGGAACGTTGTTCCCACAAACGACGGAGCGAGGGCAAGAGTTTCTTCGGTTCGCGCCCGAACTGCTTAAAGAAGCGAAACCTCCCAGCCATTATTTCAACCCAGAAAAAGCTCGGAATACAACCGGCGTTTCCATGAGTTTCGCAACGGCCAGTCCCATCGTCCGAATCAAATTCCAAACCACAAAACGAACTTCGTTCGGAGTATTTCAAAACGGCAAACTGACGGAGATACTTACCGCCGCCCCGAATGACGACGAACTAAAGATTCAGTCGATTAATCCAGGAAAACGAGTGGAATACCGAATCAGTTTTCCGGTTTTGCGTAATCCGATTTTCAAAGAGCTGATTCTGCAAGACGACTTTTCACTCTTGGCCGTGCCACCGCGGCGAAAGAAAGTGCTCGTCGCGCTGGGAGACAGCATCACACATGGGCAGGGACAAACGGTCAGCCACGAAAGCTGGAGTTGGCAAGTCGCTGAATCGCTTGAGATGGAACACTACAACCTTGCCGTCGGAGGCAGCAGTGCCAATGCCTACATGCCAACCGCGATTGCAAAATTACCCCGTGTCGATCTCGTTTCTATTCTCTGGGGTTACAACGACTGGGTGAATAAGGGGAAAACGCCAGACGAATTTTCTAAGGACCTGAATGCGGCCATCGATGTCATTCGGTCTGCACATCCCAATGCCACCATCGCGATCCCGCGAATGCTGCAGACAAAGACAACGGTGTCCAAGCGAACTAGCAACGAATACTCGGCAGCGGATTTTCGCGAGGCTGCTAACGAGCTAGTCTCGGCACGTCAAAAATCAGGTGACATGAATATTCACATCATCGCTTCGGAGACAATGACGAACGACTCTGATTTGAAAGACAATGTGCACTTAACTCCCGAAGGCGCGGCGAAATTAGCGAAGGCGATGGCGGGGCCGCTTCGAAAACTCATTACCACCACCGAGGCGACCAAAACCAAGCAAGATTAGCCCAAGCGTTCGAATTATTTCCGCGCCGTGATCCGACTGCAGCTTTTCCGAATCAAAATCAACTACGGCTTGGTTTGGCGTGGTAGCTCGTTGAATAGGCCAGAAGCTGCTCGGCGATCAGGACAATCACTAACAGCAATAACAATAGCTTCGCCAAAGAAGACGTTGGTTTCTGTTTTGGCTCGGGATTAAAAGCGTCCCAATTGACCAGCGTGGGTTTCGATTGCTCCAACTGCGACAACAATTTTTGCTGGTTCACAACTGCCAATTCACTTTCGCCCGTATCCACGTTCAAAGTGTAACGCTCAACAGCCCGTGATGAATCCGTTCGTCTCACCCACAAATCATAAATTCCAGGTAAATCCGTTTCTCGGGCTCGTCCAACAATGGCTTCTAGCGTTCCGGAATCTGTCGGAGAAACTGACAGTTTCATCTGATTCACAAACCGCTCTTCCTTACCACCCACGGGAGCCAATACTGTCAACTCGGGCGTGTAACTTTCTGAGGGAAGTTCAATGTTGATCGGCGTTCCCACCAACCGATTTTCCGCCAGGTAATTCCCGGCCGCCAAATAGTCTTGCATCAACAACAGGATCGGCGGAAACGTCGCATTGCGCGACCAATTGTTCCACACAGGCCCGGCAGACGAAGTCCAAGCAATCACGCGGCCTTTGCCAAAGTTCTTTTCAACAGCCAGAGGCCAACCTTCGACACCACGAACCGACGCGGCAATCGTCACATCGTCTTGATCATTGGCGTCCCATTCAATCGGCGGCTGGACCATTGTGTTCACCTGAACTAAATCCAGCAGAGAATTTTTTACCCCCAAGACAGGTGCAAACATCGGATGCTGATTCGGCGAAATATCAGGAACTCGATCTTCGATCAATTCAGGCACGTCGAACACACGACTAATCGGCATCGGAAAAACACCTTCGCCGTTTCGATACAATGTGGTGTTGAAAGCGTTCAGGTTGGTGTTAGGCCCGAGGAAAAAAGCACATCCGCCTCCGGCTTGAACGAACAACTCCAAATTTTTCACCGCCGACTCATCCAATGAATCGATGCCAAGTAAAAAAATGACGTCGAATTGACCAAGCTGCTCCTGGGAAGCGTCACGCAGATAGGATTTGGTTTGAATCTCTGGCGAAATCCCCGTCATCCCACCCGGACTAATCGCCAACGACAAATAGTTTGCTTGCTGCCGCGATTCGTCATCCACCATCAAGACTTTTACGTCGGTCGAAAACTCCGTCACGTTCCAGCGTTGGTTGTCAATCGCGACCGAATCCTCTGGCAACGATCCAAAAACGACGTGCTTGCCGGGCGTGTTAAAGTAAACGGGAAACGTCCGAGTTTCTGATTCACCCGGGGGAATACTTTGGATAAAGACCGTGGGAATCTCGACAAAATCTGGTTGAATCTCTGAAGGCAACGTTTTCGAATCAGGATTGGGAAACGCCAGCGATCCAAGTTGCACTTGGACTTTGTCCGCCGTCGAATCGGAACAGTTTTTGACAGTCACTTTCATCATCACAGGGGCTTCAGCAACCCGAACGTTTCCGATTGCTTCGAGCTGAGTGATCGCCAAGTTTGGACGCTGGGAAGGTGAACAGTTGATCAATTCTATTCCAGCCCCTGCAGAATGAATTTGCTGAAATTGGTCAGCGACATCATCCACATTATCCCAGTCCCGTTGGCGAAAATCGGATAACACGTAAACGATCGCATTTTCTCCTGAGCGTTCGCGGATTAGCTGCGATACCGATTCTAATGCGCCATCAATTCCGACGGAGAGACTTGAAATTTCAAGCCGGCCTTTGACTCCTTCGATTCGCTGATCGAATAGGTTGTCGACTAGCTCGCTGCTCAAATCATAAGACTGAGCGGCCTCCGAGTCTTCAGTCCCACTCTGCCCTTCACTACGGGGCTTGGCCATCGAGTACCGAACAATTGAAAACAGCTGATTCTGACGATTCCTGGCCCGAGACGCGATCTGCGACAATGTCGAGCGAGCTTTGTCAAACGCGCTTCCGCCCGTTCCTCGATCGCTCATCGAAAAACTATCATCCAAAATCACGTAGTGATGCGTTGTCGCCCCACCCAGCAATTTGGATATACGATCGTCTTCGCAACCGATCTGCGAAAGCATGAACAGCGCGAGCAGCAAAGCCGCGATCCGGGACAGCAGCAACAACATCTGTTTTAGCCAAACCCAGTTCTTGTTTTTCTTGTGGCTTTTGAGCAGGAACTCCATGGCCGCCCACTTGACCGTTTTATGCCGAAGCAAATTGATCAAGTGAATCAGAATTGGAAGCGCCACCAATCCGGCGATCAACGACCCCCAAACAGCAGGCGAACTCGTAAACAGGTTGTCGATCATCTATCGCACCCTGTTCCGCATCATCCGGCGACTTAAAAACTGAGCCAGCACAGCATCTAGCGGACTACTGGTCCGGACCAACGCATAGTCGACTGCTGATTTTGCGCATCCGCGTCGCATCTCATCCAGAAATTCCTGAACCGCCTCTAGATACCCTTCCCGAAGTGCCTTGGGATTGCAGTTCAGTCGCGTGTCGGATTCCATATCCTCAAACCGAGTCGGTCCACTGAACGGAAACTCCAATTCATCATCGTCCATCACATGAAAGACCAGCACGTCATGCCCTCGCTGACGCAATACTCTCAACCCCTTCAGCGTGGATTCGATATCGCCGAACAAGTCAGAAACGACAACCATCATCCCGCGTCGCGGATAAGTTTGAGCGGCTTCCATGAAAATATCGTGGAGATTGGTTTTGTCGGCCGGTTTATTGACTTCCAGGCTTTGGATGATTGACATCAACTGATTGCCCTTGCTCCGCGTTTGAACTTTTGCGCGAGCTTTGGCATCAAAAGACATACAGCCGACGGCGTCCTGATGTTTAAGAATCAAATAAGCCAACGAAACGGCAATGGTCGCCGCACATTCGTACTTGTTGAAATGCCCTTCGCCGTATTCCATGCTCTTGGAAACATCCACCAGCAAATTAACCCGCATGTTGGTGTCTTCTTCGAACTGTTTTACATACAGCCGATCTTGTCGGGCCCAGACTTGCCAATCAACATGCCGTAAATCATCCCCGGGCGTGTATTCGCGGTGCTGCAGGAACTCCACTGATTGACCAAAGTACGGACTGCGATGCATGCCCGAAAGAAACCCCTCGACAATATGTTGAGCCCTTAGATCCAAACGTGCGATACGCTTGATTGCTTCAGGATGCAAAAAACTTTTGGAATCGGGCATCGTTGGTTAGTTCGTCTTCTTTGGTCGGCGTTTCTTCGATTAACTGTTGGATCACATCATCCGAAGTGATTCCGTCACTCTGGGCAGCGAAATTAATTGCGAGCCGATGCCGAAGTACGGGTTTGGCGATCGCTTGAATGTCTTCTGTTGAAACATGGGTACGTCCATACAACAACGCCCGCGTCTTTCCACCGAGAATCAAGTTTTGCACGGCACGCGGACCGGCTCCCCAGCCGATACTTTCGGAAATGAACCCTGGAACGTCTTGGGAACCAACCCGAGTCTGCCTAACAAGCATCAACGCGTAACGTATCACGTGATCTGAAACTGGCACGTCGCGGATGATATTTTGAAGTTTGACAATGTCTTCACCAGAGAGCACCGGTTTAACGTCGTAGGTGCTTCGAGCGGTGGTGCGCCGAGCGACTTCGAACTCATCTTGAAAACTTGGGTAGTCAACATAGACCTTGAACATAAATCGGTCTTGTTGAGCTTCGGGTAACGGATAAGTTCCCTCTTGCTCGATTGGGTTTTGCGTGGCAAGCACAAAAAACGGATCCGAAAGTTGATGCCGGACGCGGCCAACGGTCACCGTTCGTTCCTGCATGGCTTCCAAAAGTGCCGCCTGCGTTTTGGGAGGCGTTCGATTAATCTCATCCGCCAGAATAATATTCGAGAAAACGGGTCCCTCTAAGAATCGCCGCTCTCGTGCTCCCGTTGATTTATTCTCTTCGATAATCTCCGTTCCAGTAATGTCAGCCGGCATCAAGTCAGGCGTAAACTGAATCCGAGAAAACGATAGATCCAACGTGTCAGCCAATGTGCTGATCATTAATGTCTTGGCAAGTCCAGGAACGCCCTCGAGCAAACAATGCCCTCGACTGAAAATCGAAATCAAAATTTGCTCGATTACATCCTGCTGCCCAACAATCACTTTTGAAAGTTCGGACAAAATTTGCTCTCTGGATCGTTTGAGCAAATCAATGGCTTCTTGACCGATTTTGTCTTCCGACATCAAGGTCTCCTGGTGTTCCGTCAGCAATGGGTGAAAAAGAGGTCTACTACCTTTGCAATCCACTAAAGTGATCTACTAGAGTGCACCGGCTTTTGCTCCTAAAGAATACTGTCTTCTGACACGTTTCACCACCCGATCACTATCGGACCTTGGTACCAACACATTCGTAAACGAACGCCACGCACCGGAATTTCAATTACGGTTGGACTTTTCCGCTGCCGCCTTGCAGATGTCACCCTTTCTTCAGTGGCCATGTTCTCGGCACAGAGCAAAAAAATTCCTGAAACCAAAATGACTTTGACCATTCAAGTTGTTAGCATTTGAACGACAAGCAATTTCCAGAAGGACGGATTGAGATGGCGAAAAAAAAGGTTTCGAAATCAAACAAGAAAACGCGTTCCAAGAAATCGGACGCTAAAAAGACGAATGTCAAAAAGGCAAAATCAAAAAGCAACCTGAAAGTCGCTCCCTGGGAAAAGCTCAAATTTGAAGGATTAACGCTTGCGTTCGCAGGCCGCGAGAAAAAGTGGCATCAGGCGAGAAAGGACTTGGAGTCTTATGCAACAGGTGAGGGGGCCAAAGTTGTTGCCAAGGTATCCAAGAACGTAGACTGGCTGATCGTCATGGATGCTGGTGCGACGGCCAAGCCTAAACAAGAAGCACAAAAACTGATCAAACAAGGCGAAGAAATTGAGATCATCTCGGAGGAGGAGTTCCGCGATCGTATCGAACCAACCAGCGATGATGTGATCGCCATGCTCAAAGCCGGCCCTAAGGGCTTGAAGCGATTGGAAGTTCTTCGCGACGCCTGTCAGTCGAATAGTCACCGCAACAGCAGGAGTTTTCTGATCTCCAACGTTTCGCTGAAGGGCATAGAACTTTCGGACCTGACGTTTACAGATTTGAATTTTGAAGACATCGACTTTCGAAATGCCAAGGTTGGTACGCTTCAAACAACACCAATTTTTCGGTGCAATTTCCAAAATGCAACCGGCGACCACTTCCGGCCCGCCAGTCTGATCGACTGCAATTGCCGAAATGTAAAATGGAGGAGCATGTATCTCGGATTCGGACGTGGAGGCAAGGAACTGTACCGAACTGATCTTACCAATGCCGATTTACGCCACTCTTATTTTACTTACTCAATCATCAAGGACAGTCAGTTCACTAAAACGCATTTGATGTTTTCAAAGTTTTCCAGCGCCGAAGTATCTGGATCAAACTTCGACAAGGCTGACCTGACGGGGGCCGAACTGCGTTCCACCGATTTCAGCAAGAACAACTCTTTTGTGGGAACCAATTTTACTTCCGCTAATCTGCAGTACGCCAGTCTTCGAAACGCCAACCTAAAGAACGCGAACTTCTCGAAAGCAAACCTGCAGGGAGCGAGGTTTGACAAAGCAGACCTCACCAACGCAAATTTCAAAGACGCGATCCTGATTGGGACGGACTTTGGCAAAGCAGACGTTTCAAAGGCAAAAAATCTTAACATTCCTCAACCTCGCAAATTTAGGCTGCCACCCGCCTGTAAAGAAATCAATGACGGCGTCGGAAATGGGAGGATCGTTGTTGAGTTTAATGTGCAAGTTCCTTGTGGGGATGCGACGGTCTGGATCGGTTCGAGCGAAGACTATCACAACTCGCCAGGTGTTCGCTATCAGATTTACGTCGACAAGAAAAAGCAAACAAGCCGATTTATAACCAAAACGATGACGGCAGCATTTAAAAAAGCGGGAGACCTCTTTTCGCATGGCGAACTGGACCTTGCCTCCATCAAATGCAAAACAACCAAGAGCAAACTGAAAGGGAAAGCTTTACAGGACCTGGCTGTCACCGCGATTTCAGCCATCTTTGGAACAACAACGGCCAGCAAAGACTCGGTCAAAGCAGCAAAACTTTCTGCAAAGCAAAAAAGCGAATCCATCAAGGCCGAGATTCGCAGCGAACTATTGGGCGGCAAAAGTGGAATCAAGAAATTCAATCAACGCGATCTGGGCTTGCTTGCAGTTCCCAAAGCCAACAAGTTGTCCAACGAAGATTTCTCCAAAGCAAACATGGATGGGCTATCACCTAGTTTGTCCTGGTTGAGCCAAGAAAAATTTAGTATTGAGAAAAGCAATTTCCAAAATGTCAGTATGAAGAAAGCAAAGATTGAAAACTTCGTCTTCACCGGCTCGAATTTTCAAAACGCAAACTTGTCCGGCAGCTCCATCCATGTTTGTGAATTCAAGAACTGCGATTTTTCAAATTCGAAACTGAACAGTGTTCATTTCGAGTTCGCCAATCTTCGAGGTTCCGATTTGAAAGGTGCAAATTTGACGGGAACCAAGTTTGATCACGCGAGCTTACAGGGTGTTGATTTCTCGAACGCGAAAACATCAAAAACGACGACTTGGGAAGAATGCGATTTCGACAACCAAACTGTTTTCCCGGATAAGTTCGTGATACCACAGGATTTCATATTTTCGGGTAAGGGGCACGACCCGCGAAAAGGCATCGCTGCTCCCAAGTCAATCGCGTCCGTAAAAACGTTCGATGATTTCATGCAACACTTATCCGCCAGCGTGGAAAAAGGTCGCTTGGACAAAGCACTGAAGATGCTCAAAAAAGAAAGCTTCGAATTGTTCAGCGAAGTTTCCAAAGATTCGTTTGTTGGTGTGGTCAAATCTCAATCAGATTCAGACTTGGTTTATTCTTGTCAATTGACCAAGGCCGGCGAGTTCACTTGCTGTACCCAAAACCTTAAATCGTGCGGTGGACTTCGCGGAGCAATGTGCAAACACATCTTGGTGATGTTGGTCGGTTTAACCAAAACAAAAAAACTCAAACCAAAATTAGCGGTTCAGTGGAGCCAACTTTCGGTGGACAACAAACCAACGCTCGACAAAGACCTGATGGCAAGCGTCTTGCTTAAATACAAAGGTGCAGAGGCGGGTGACATCGATTGGCGGCCAGTTGAGACGGTGCCAGAAGACTTTATGGCGTTTTAGCTTAGCGCAACATCGAAACCGTTCAATGAATGGACTCGCCGAAAAGACAAAACGCTCTCACTCACGGTCGTTTGCGGGAAGGGCGTGCTTCTGACACTTTTACACCGACGTTGAACTCATTCAGTTTCACCTGGCGCAGAAAGACTAACAACAACCTTTCGAATTCTACAACACTTCATCCAAACTCCACCGCCCTATCCGACCAGTCCCGAAATCAACGAAGTAAAACCCTCCGTCTGGGCTTATCGAAATTTGAGTCATAAACGGCGAGCCTTGGAACAAAGTCTTGATCTCCGCCACCGTTCCGTCTGCATTAAACTCAACCGCCCGGACATATCCAGTCGCCAAATGACTGAAGATCAAATTC
>CAZQQR010000192.1:3595-10693 GCA_964595515.1 uncultured Pirellulaceae bacterium | reverse complement strand
CAAATTGTGCTTCAGCCAAATCGGCTCTTACAAAAGAGTACCACCGACTACGTCAAGAATTCGACGCGCCAGATTATGAGGCGACGGTTAAGGAAAAACGAAAGTAGCAAAAAATGAGTATCGGAACTCGTGACGAGTTCCAAATTTACCGCCGATACTCTGCCGAATCGCTTTCCGAGATCAAATTAGCTATTTTGCCAATTCGTTTTTGCCTGGACGTATTTGCCGGGACAAAGCTTGTTGACCATTTTCCAGGGATCATCGGCGCGCCTCACAACATCGAACGTGAATGGCATCAGCAGCTGTGTCGCGAATTCGACGGGCTCCGGGTTCGTCACCAACTGACGAAGCAATACAGCCGCAATCGGATACCATTTTGCAGCCTCACCCTCCCATAGGACTTGAGGTCGTTTGGTTCGTGTCTGTTGTTTGGTTTTGATGAACTCAATTTCTTCCGCAAGAATTGAATCGAACAGTTCGATTGAAACTCGCCCATGATGAATTTCCGCCCACAACTCCCAGCGCGAACGTTCGGTGGTCGCTAGGTCATCCATCACCCGCACAAACACCGCTTTTCCATTCGCGTTGTCCATCGTCGTCGGCAATGCCACACATCCATTGCCGCAGAGCCAATCGGTGATGTATTGAATCGCCTGAAAAATGTTGTAACGAACTTCTTGCGGATCATCGTTTGCAATCACGTTGGATGTCGCGATACTCGCAGCCAAAACGCCTCGTTGATAGAGCGGATCTGTTGCATCGAGCCCTTTCACATCTGGACCATCGACGAATTCAATCAAAGGTTCCGATTCTGATTGGCTGGGAACCAAGGCTCGAATCAATTGTTCAAGTGACTTGTCTTTTGGGTTCGCTTTCAACCGGGAAAAAGCTTCGACGATCGCCAGACCGGGACGAACAAAAGCCGGGTGGGCAACCCAAAAACCGGTCAGACCTCGTTTCAGCTGAGTCACCACATCCTTGATGTAGCCGACCATGGAGACTTCATAAGACTCTTGATTGTTGTCTTCGTAGAGAACGCCGTACATTCCACCAATGCGAATCGCATTGATCGGTTCGAGAGCACTTACCAAGAGGTGATGCGACTCGCGAATGTGATTGATCACAATATTAGGGTCTGCCTTCACCGGAATGCGATAGTTCGGATCATGTTTAAACAGCCTCGCCGTTGAACCTAGGAAGTCATGCCACCCCAAACTTCCACCGAGAAAATACGGAGCTAAAGCTTCGGCGATTTCTTGAATACGGAAGATCGCCCTTGGATTTTCAAACACGATGAACAATCGTACCGACCCAACCTCGTACTCCGGATGAATCTCTTTGACGCGCCGCTCCGCAGTCTCGATCAATTGCCGCAAATAGGCGGCTTCGGATTCATTCTCTAATTTCGGAATGTAGAACATCAAAGATTCGGGCCGCTGCCAGTTGTGAAATAGGTGCATCGCAAAATCAAACAGATGCAGAGGAAGCGGATTGCCATCGAGCAAGTGACTCCCATCAGGAAGCGCCAACCCGGGGATCCGCTTGATTGGAATCGACAGGCCATCATCATCTAGCTCATAAGTCTTCCCATTATGCGGATCTTCGAATCGAAGCGACCGGTCAAAGCAACCGACCAAGTTCTTACAGGCATTCAAGAAATTCGCCATGATTGGCGTCTGCGAATCTTCGTTGTCCGCCCCCCAACGCGGAACGGCTTTTGATGATTCAACCAACTCCGTCACGATATCGGGTTCGTTTGGCGAAATTCTATTAAGTGCATTCATTGCGTTGATTGCCATTTTCGCAGTGTCAGGCGGACCAAACAAAGTTACTTGGAATCCATCCACAAAATCTGGAATTTGCACTTGGTGGGCCGGCTGTTCCGATTTCGGAAGCGGGCCAACGATCACATCGCCGTTTTCGTTTTGCTTTCCGATGACCGTTTCATAATCAGCGCTTTGATACGGAACTCCACGATTCTTCTCCACCGCGGCCAACGTCTCATTGTCAATAAACTCTCGATCAATTTCTCGCTGGTTCAATACACTAGAAAGCGATTCCTTCATCGCGTTATACAAATCACAGACAAACCGAAGCGCTTCATCGGATTCGATACTCGGAAACTGCTCGCGAAGGCCCGCCGTAACTTTTAGTCCCTCAACCGCAGCAACCGATTCACTGGTGCCATCCAGACGCTCCAGCAACGAATCTGGCAAATAGTCAAGGTAGTAAGGAACGTCGTAGTCTTTGTTCATATTCAAATTTGAATCAAAAGAGAATCAAAACAGGAGAGAATTAGCGAGTCGTCTTTAGCTACCACGATAGGTGGAATAGCCGAATGGATTGAGCAGCAAGGGAACGTGATAATGCTGAGACGGATCGCTTATTTTGAATTCAATCCGGACCACCGGATAAAACGAATCGGCTTTTAGTCGCTCAAAATAGTCAGCAACACCAAAACTGATTCGATAGTGTCCTGGTCGCGTTTCACCCTCAGACAAATCTGCCACACGTCCATCAGCATTGGTTGTTCCTTTTCCTACACCGGCCCAACCAGAATCTTCACTGGCGATCTCCAGCGTGACCTCAATTCCTTCCGCAGGTTTCCCCAATGTTGTATCGAGAACGTGTGACGTGATTCCACTCATTAGACTAATTTCCTGATCCGAATTTTTGTAATTTTCAGTTGCTCTGCGGCAGCAATCCGCAATTCACTTTCCCGATCATTGGGCAATCGGGACTCAAGAATCTCCAGCATTTCATTTGCTGATTTTCCTGTTGCGCACACGATAAAGATGAATCCGAATTTCTCAAAATACTCATCGTTCGCGGCAGCCAAACGATTCAATGTCTCATCATCTGCTGAATCAACACCTGATTGTTCGCCACCAGCAATCCTTTTGGTATTCGCGTATTTTTCCCGCAGGCTCTCCACGTCGCCGATTCTCGGATGGGCGGAAAAAGCTTCCAACCAATCCGATTCGATCGCGTTTTGCCAATTTGATTCCCCTCGCGACAACAACGATTCATCATTTCGAAATGGTCCGCCCTCGGTCATGCCTTCGATCCAGGTTTTCGACGCACAACAACTCTCCAGAACTCCTCGCAAGGTTTGTTCATCAAAGCCGTTCAGAAATCTGGCTATACAAGCGGAAACAAATTTACTTGGCCGCAGCAGTTCACCACTTCGCTCACTCATCAGCCGGTCATCTCGGAACACCTGTTTCCCGCGAACAAAGGTTGCCGCCGTAACCCCATACAACTCGCGACCCTCGTATGCAGTGATTGGATGGCGATGATGCAAGTTCTCTCCGCGAACGACAAACGTTTTATCAGGGTCCCATACTGTTAGATCAGCATCAAATCCAGCCGCTATTTTGCCTTTGCGATCAGCCAACCCAAAAATTTCAGCGGGACGAGTCGAAAGTCGCTGCGCAATCATATCCGTCGTCCACCCAAGTCGCCGACCAACCGTCCACAACACGGGTAAAGAAAGTTGCAATCCGGAAATTCCGCCCCAAGCATTTTCAAAATCGCCTTCGTCGATCAATTTTAAAATCGCAGGGCAGGGTGAATGATCTGAGCCAACTGTTTCGATCAATCCAGACTGAACGGCTTCGCATAGCGCGAGTCGATTCTCTTCATCACGGATCGGCGGAGCACATTTGAACATTGTCTGCCCATCGCCAATTTCACTTTCGGAAAAATAAAGGTAGTGAGGACAAGTCTCCACCGTGATCGGCAATCCTTCTTCCTTCGCCGATTTGATCATCGGCAATGCAGCCGCAGTCGCGAGATGAACGATGTGAATTGGAGTTCGATACTCTCGGCACAGCTTGATCAGTAACTCGATTGCAGCTGTCTCAAAAGTTGGTGGCCGCGAATTGGCGTAGCGTGAATAAGAGTTAGGGCTATCGGATGTATCACTAACTTTTCTCCCGTCAACCAATTCCGCATGAACCAGCAGTGGGATTCCTGTTGATTTCAAAGACTCTAGGCCCGCTCGCAAATCTAACTCGGTAGCGGCCGGAAACTCTGCCAATCCCGATTCACACATGAATGCCTTGAGACCGCAAACACCCTGCTCGATCAGCGAACACAACTCGCTCCGATTTCCCTCGACTAATCCGCCATAGAACCCAACATCCACATGACAATTTCCGGCTGCCGCACTCCGTTTTTGCTCCAAAGCAGCAAAACTGGTCGTGACAGGAATGCTATTGAGCGGCATGTCGATGATTGTCGTCACACCGCCAGCAGCTGCCGCGGCGGTGGCAGATTCGAATCCTTCCCACGGATCAGAACCGGGCCTTGGAGGATCGTTGACATGCACGTGGGCATCCACGACTCCCGGGGAAACAACGAGATCACCAAAATCCATCACGGTTGATTCGTTGATCTCGGATTGGAAACCAGAATCCAATCGTTTGGTGACTTGTTGGATCCTACCACCATCGATCAAGATCAAGCCGTCGACTTCCCCTTCGGGCGTAACGATCCGCGAACTCTTAACCGCGATATTTTTGTGTCCACTCACCCATCACCCTTCGCGGCGAATCGTGGCAGTGATCACGCCGAACGGTTCCGGCGAAGGAACGAAAATATCGTTGTCGTTCTTCAAATCCAGTTTCTCAAGATCAGCCAACAAGTGATGCTGATTGGGCATGCTCAATGAGATTTCGTCGATTTCTGGACAAGCAGCCAAGACGGAGCTCGCCATATCATGCAACGTCTTTTGAACCGACGGGCTAAACGTGTGAGAAAAGACATCCAACAACAAATTCCGAATCGTTCCTCGCGTAGTCGACCAATCGTGATGTTCATCAGGACAATCCCAATCTGCTGTGATCGTGGTCGCAAAAATTCGGTCGGTGGTCTCGGTTAACGTTGTGAATTTGTCTTTCGAAAATCCAACGAATCCCGACTCAGTCGTTTTCAAGACTTTCAATCCTCGCAGGCCTGACGACATCGCCAAACCATCCGCTGACGAAGAGACTTTACAAGTGTGCTGCTCACTACCGCCGCCTGTAAACGCGTGCCCATGTGCATTTCCATCAAGATCGATGCGATGCCAAAGCAGTTCCACCACAGAAATCGTCGCGTTTTTTACTTGTTCGAATGAGTCATAAAAATGATTCGCCAGATGTGCCGCGTAAGTCTCGATACTTTCAATGCCATGCAATCTCGCGATGGCATAAACCGTATTCTTCATCGTATCAGTCGGCACGACTTTGCTATTGTCGCCATCCTGATAGGCGGAATCAAAGTCACCTTCTAGAGCGACCTCGACTTCGATCTGAATAAACTCGTGTGACTCTTCGCCGCGAGTGATGTGAGACAAACAAACCTTGGACTTGCCGTAGGACTGCCTCGAAACAGAGATGCCCATAATGTTCTTTCCGTAATATCCTGTTGTCTTCAAGAAGCGAAACCAAATTCCCATCGAGCCAGCAATCAATGCGACCTATGCAAAACTCGATTCGCTCGATCTATACTTCTTTCTCTGTAATTCGTTCGCGATGAACGTCTTTGTAGTAGATATAGCTGGCGGGCGTTTTCCCCATGGCCACAAACCACTGCGGGCAATACGATGCCATCCAAATGACGTCGCCAGCTCCGACGGGATGGTAGTCATCACCCAATCGATAGACGCCCTGACCACCCAGCATCAACAATCCGTGTTCCATCACGTGAATTTCAACTTGGGGCAGTGTTGCCCCTGGTTGATAGGTAAAAATATTAACGGCCATATCATACTCGGGTGAAATCGGCAGCAACGTTTTCAGCCGTGCGTCTTCGTCTCCCATGAACGGTTCGCCGTCAATCTCATCGCTGTGCCCGATGACCGCGGCTGGCACGCCGTAATCTGGATGCGGCTGAAATTCTTTCTCAAACACCACCAAAGTCGCCTTAGATTCGCAAATCATGATGTGGTTCATTCGGGCGGGAATAAAAGCGAACGACCCTGCAGCTAGCTCTTGCTTTTCTATTCCTTCGGAACGCAAATCCGCGCCTGTTCGCTGAGTATCAATCGCAATCGAACACGATCCATTTTGCACGTACACGAGCCGCTGAACGGTTTCTCCAGGAAGCCCGCTTCGTGAACCCGCCACCATCGAAGCCGTATACTGAATGAACCTGGCTCCCATCTCAGGAGAGATATGAATCACGGCAGTCGTATCTTCCCAGTCGACCAGATTCGAGTTCACATGGGTATCTGGCGTGATCAGTGCGTAGTCGCCGCAAAATTTGCTTCGTGTTTGACCAAAGATTTGCATCGACTCATTTTCCTTTTCGTTTGGCGAACTTTATCAAACCGCGAACCATCACGTCGAGCGCCGCCCGAATATCGTGCTTTGAAACGAACTCATCAGGATGGTGGCTAATTCCTTCACGGCATCGAACAAACAGCATACACGATGGAGCAAGCCGTGACATTACCATCGCGTCGTGCCCTGCGCCACTGACAAGTTTCTCCAAAGGAAAACCTGCATCCGAAATTGCAGACTCCAAATGCGACGACAATTGTTTATCCATCGGAACCGCTGGCGAGTGCTGAACAGTCACCACACTTCCGCTCAAATTTCGAGAAAGTGAAACACTCGAAATCAACGCTTCGATTTTTTTATAAGCCGCATCTCGCTGCTCATCATTTTCGTGACGAAGGTCCAGCCTAAGTTCCGCCGAACCGCTGATAACATTGGAAAGACCCGGATTGGCAACAACATTTCCAACCGTAGCAAACAGGCCTGTGGTGTTTTTCCCAAGTTCCTCGATCTTAAGAATAAATTCTGCCGCAGCCGCCAACGCATCCTGCCGCAGGTCATGTGGAACGGTCCCCGCATGACCAGCTCGGCCATAGAACTGAATCGTCGCTCGAGTCTGACCCGCGATCGCAGTGACCAATCCGACCGGAACGTCAGCTTCTTCAAGCACCACCGCCTGTTCAATATGAGCCTCCATAAACCCAACCAAGTTTTTGGCTTGGTAGGAAGCGCTACTGATTTCATCCGGGTTGCAGCCAAATTGCTGAAGTGCCGATCTCATCGAAATCCCATCTCGATCGGTAAGATCTAAATTCGCTGAATCAAACGAGCC
>CAZQQR010000192.1:0-3495 GCA_964595515.1 uncultured Pirellulaceae bacterium | reverse complement strand
CATGGTTCACAATGCGGATTTTGCACGCCAGGTTTTGTCGTGGCGATGACTGGAATACTTGAACAAAAAGAGAACCCGACGACGGACGATTGGCGACACGGACTGACGGGGAATCTTTGTCGTTGCACAGGCTACACGTCGATCGTTGCAGCAGGAGAAAAAGCCAACCGCCAAAACACACCATCAATGGAATCGCTTTACCCGATGGCCAGTTTAAGTTCGAAATTTGAATCTACAACGGACGAACCCGTTCAAATCGAAGCCCCCAATCGGTTTGACCCGGCAGTCAAAAACACCGTCTTTCTCCCGCGAACCCTCCAGCAGGCCACGGAGTTTCTTGCCAAGCACCCCAGCGCCAAAATTGTCGCTGGCGCAACGGATGTTGGCGTCCAGTTTAATAAAGGTCATTGCGACAGTCAGATTTGGCTTGACCTCAATCGCGTCAACGAAATTACAGGTGTCAAAGTATCAAAAAACGAAATCGTTGCTGGCGCTCGTGCGACATGGGCGGATTTGGAAGCTGCTACTCAAGAGCTTGCACCACAGTTCCACCAAATCATTTCCATTTTTGGTTCACCCCAGATTCGAAATGTGGGTTCGATTGGTGGGAACATCATTAACGCTTCGCCCATCGCTGATTCCCTGCCTTTCTTACATGTCTGTGAAGCTGAGCTTGAATTGACCAGCGCGACAGGGACGCGATCCGTGAACATCAACGAGTTTTATTTCGGCTACAAACAATTCGATTTGAAACCAGGTGAACTCCTTACCAAAATCACGATTCCTGTTCCGACGAACCAGGAGTTCTTAAAGCTCTACAAAGTCTCCCGGCGGCGAGACCTCGACATTTCATCGTTTACCGCCGCCATCAACATTCAGTGCAAGGGCACTCAAATCCAAACGGCTGCGATCGCTTATGGGGCAGTTGGCCCAGTCGTATTACGATTACCCAAAACAGAATCGTTTTTGGCGGGGAAGTCGCTGACACTTGAGACCATGAAACAGGCTGGTGATTTAGCGGTCCAAGAGATCACGCCTATCTCGGACGTGAGGGGCGGAGTTGATTTTCGATTGCAGCTTGCTCGAAATGTTTTGATCAAGTTTTTCCACGAAACCAATTCAGCTGGAGCGCCGGTATGAACAACGCTCCAGACGTAGGAGACAAGAAAGGCACTGAGTCGACTCGTTCTGTAGGCACAACGATTCCGCATGACTCTGCGGTCGGCCATGTGACCGGAACCGCTCATTACATCGATGACTTGCCTCGCCGAGAAGACGAACTGTATGTCGGATTTGTTGGCAGTCCGGTCGCAGCTGGGAACATCCGTTCTATTGACGTTCAAGACGCCGAAGAACTAGACGGAGTTGTTTGCGTTGTCAGCCATCGAGAAATCGGACCCCACAACATTTTTGGGCCGTTGATTTGTGATGAGCCATTTTTGGCTGCCGAAAAAGTCTCTTATGTCGGCCAGCCAGTCGTCGTAATCGCTGCCGAGTCAATCGAGATTCTTGATGTCGCTTGTTCACTTGTAAAAATCGAAGTTGAAGAATCGCCGCCTGTGTTGTCGATCGCAAACGCGATCAAGGGCAAGCATTTTATCGGACCTCAGCGACAGATCAGGACAGGTGAACCCGAAACCGCGATTCCCGCGTCGGCCCATCAGCTCAATGGGGAATTCCACGTCGGGGGCCAGGAGCAGTTCTACCTTGAATCTCAATCGGCTTTAGCTTTTCCGGGAGAGGAAGGGCAGCTTTTTGTTCATTCCTCAACGCAAAATACAACTGAGATTCAAACGATGGTTGCTGAGGTGCTCGGGCTGTCGCAGCATCAAGTGGTCTGCGTATGTAAACGCATGGGCGGAGCTTTTGGAGGCAAAGAAACGCAAGCGGTTATTCCGGCGCTGATGGTTTCCATCGTCGCTCAACAAACAGGCCGAGCCGCTCGGATCGTTTACGACAAAGACACCGACATGCGAGTGACGGGTAAACGACATGCCTATTTGTGTAAGTGGCATGTTGGTTTCGAATCAGATGGAACTATCAATGGCATGACGGTCGACTTCTTTTCCGATGGCGGGGCGGCAGCCGATCTCTCTACGTCAGTAATGGAACGAACGCTTCTACACGCTGAGAATGCCTACTACATTGAAAATATCGAAGTCAACGGCCAGGTTTGCCGTACCAATTTCCCGCCCAATACTGCTTTTCGCGGTTTCGGCGGTCCCCAAGGCGTCGCCGCGATGGAAAACATCATCCAACGAATCAGCGAGTATCTAAAAGTCGACTCACTTAATGTCCGATTGAAAAATCTTTACGGAACAACGGATCGAAACTTAACTCCCTATCATCAGTTATTCACTGGCAATCATCTGTCCGAGATCATGACGACATTGGCTCATTCCTCGTCGTACATTCAGCGAACCGAAGAGATCTCAAAACAGAATCGATCCGACAACCTGCATCTACGTGGGCTGGCGATGGTGCCAGTCAAGTTCGGCATTTCTTTCACGACAAAATTTCTCAACCAAGCCAACGCTTTGGTCAACATTTACACCGATGGAACGATCCAAGTCTCAACCGGTGGCACAGAAATGGGGCAGGGGCTAAACACGAAAATACGTCAACTGGTCAGTGACGAGTTTGGTGTTCATTACAGCAACGTCATCGTGATGCCAACATCAACAGAAAAAAACAATAACACTTCGCCGACTGCTGCATCTGCAGGAACAGACCTCAACGGAGCGGCGGCCGTTGACGGCTGCCGAATTATTCGTAAGCGTCTTGCAAAGTTTGCTGCAGATTTGTTCGCGGACCCAACACTCGGTCTCATTCCATCGCCGGAACATATCGTTTTCGAAAATGGACTGGTCCAGGATTCACGCCAGCCCAACAGAGCTGGAATCCTGTTCGGAGATTTGACGAATCGGGCAAGAATGGAACGAATTGATCTCGGGGCTCGAGGTTTTTACAAAACTCCCGGCGTAGATTTCAACCGTGAAACTGGACGCGGAAATCCATTTTTGTATTTCACACAGGGAGCGGCCGCAGCAGAAGTAAAAATTGATCGGTTCACTGGCGATCTAACGATCTCGCGAGTCGACTTGTTGATGGATATCGGAAAATCAATCAATCCCGGCGTCGACATGGGACAAATCGTTGGTGGCTTTATCCAAGGCATGGGTTGGGCGACGGCGGAGTGTTTGGTCTACGACGAATCTGGAAAACTTCTTTCACATTCACCGACGACCTATAAGATCCCTGCGATCACCGACGTGCCGGTTGATTTTCGCTGTGAGTTGTTTCCCAATGATGACAATCTGCACTGTATTCGCCGAAGCAAAGCTGTCGGAGAACCACCTTTGTTACTTGGGGTTGCGGCTTGGGCTGCGGTCAAAAGCGCTCTGTCGTTCCTACCTGGAAACGATGATCCGGAACTAAAGCTTCCCGCAACGGGCGAAGAAATTTTGCGGTGCCTGACGATTCTGTCTAATTAAC
>CAZQQR010000191.1:0-10714 GCA_964595515.1 uncultured Pirellulaceae bacterium | reverse complement strand
TTCAGTTCTGGGAAATGCCTGACGCCTTTTGAGGTTTCCCGCGGAAGCGGTTTTGCTTCGTCGAAACTCGGCATCTCGTGCATCTTGTCTTGCACCAAAGCCATCACTTTCGCGTGGGCAAATGTGTGGTGGATACAGGGTTTGATGCCGTGAGAAACATAGTGCGGGCCACCATGCAAAAGCCCATCGGCAGTGCAACGTTTGAGCAGTTGAGCGTTCTTGAGCGCCGCCACTCCAAACGCAGGATTGTGGCCGGCCATTAAACTGAAACCAGACTGGCAGCCGTCGGTGGTTCGGCTGCCCCAATAACTCCATTTTTGCGAACGTGTCCCCCAACTGTTGTCCCACGCTCCATCAGGCAACATAAACTCGAGATGTCCCTGCAAGGATTTGACCAATAGTTCTAGTAGTTCTTTGTCGTCGACTTCTAACGCATACATCGCGAGGCCGTTGAGCGTCTCCTCCACGTTGTAGCCAAGATCAATCGGCAGCAACCCTCGGCCGCTGCGATTGTCGTTGGGCTTGCCTTCGCCCCAAAGCAACGTGTTTGGTTTGGTGAAGAACTCTTTGACTCGCGCGGCCAGCTGCTTGCTGCGGTCAGTGTATTTTTGATTTTGCAACTGACGCCCAAACAAGTGAAAACCATAAACCGCCGTCATTCCGTAGTTGAGGTTGGTAAAGTCGATTTTTTTGAAATCGCGGTAAAGATAACCGCCAGCCGCAGCATCCAATCGCGCTGTCCATTCGGCTCGCCGTTCATCACTGAGCACCTCGCCGTGGTAGTGGAGGGCTTCGCCAAGTGCGATGGCTCCAAAGATCGAAGTCCCTCGCCAGGATTTAGGTTTGACACCGACTCGCCAACTTCCATCTGGCTGACTGACATTGTTCTCTGCCCATTGGTAGACATTGATGGCTGCATCAAGATACTTCTGGTCTCCCGTTTTGTGAGCCATGTGCAAAAACGGATAAAGCGCATCGGAACAGCGGCCGTGGATGTGCTCACAAGCTGGACATGCCAACGCTCCGTGCAGCGCAAGGTTGTTCGGCTGGTTAATTTGCCGGCGCAACATTCCATCCGTCCAATCGACAAGCAGTTGCTTGGTTAGTTTGTCGAAGGCTCCCCCTTTTGCCGTGCTCTTTAATGCGCTCTTGCTTGTGTCGTCAGCGGAAGCGTGGTTCAGCAGCAGGTTGGTTGAAAGTGCGAGGCTTGCACTGCTAGATGCAATTGAACCAAGGAAATTTCTACGGTCCATTGGAAGCTTTCTAGTTTAGTTGTTGCTCACGTCGAATTTTTTGAACTGACCGAACTGATCGGCTCCGTGGCGGCAAATGTCATCCGGATTAAGCCTGGTTATTTGACTTCATAGGTCACAGAACCGGTTGCAGTGTCGGAGACAATCCAGCGGTCGCCTTGACGAACTGCAGGTACTTTCTTTTCATTTGCAAACACAGCTTTCGCGCCCTCAACATCGGGGAGATCAATGTTCGCTGACATTCCCTCGGGCAGGGTAAGCGAGAGCTTAAACGAATCACCATTTTTCCAGTCGATTTCTATTGCACCGAGGGAAGTAGGGACCTTGCCGTTAGCATGTTTTAGCCCACCCGGAAATGGTCGGATCGTTGTCGTTTTCCAGCCGGGGGTTGCCGGTTGGGCCCCCAAAACAAATCGAGGCAACAGGTTCGCCGGGGCCGCGCCCCAAGCGTGGTTCCAATCCTGGTTGGGTTTGTACTTCATGCCCCATGCCTCCCAACTGATGGTCGTGCCGCTGTTGACCATGTGCTTCCAACTGCGATCTCCGTCAGCAAGGATCAAGTCAATCGCTTTTTTGTCGCTCCCGTTTTGAAACAAGCTTTCCATGAAATACTGGGCCGCATAGGGACTGCAATGCATGTCCTTTTTTTCAAGCCATGCGATCACGCCAGGGACGTTTTCTGCAGGGACCAAATCAAACGCCAGCGGAAAGAAGTTCGCATGAATGCTGCTGTGATCTGTTTCAATGCCGTCGCGATAGATGCCCGCCTCTTCGTCGAACAACGTTTTTTGAAACGATTTTTTGGCAAGTTCTACGCGGGCTTCGAAGGCTTCGGCTTCATCCGATTTACCGATCGCCCGAGCCATCTCGGCCATTTGCTTCAGGGCCTCAATGTGAAATGCGTTAACAACGGTGTTGAGCTCAGTGAACACAAAACCGTCACGTTCTTTTTGTGGCCAATCGACGATGTCATGTCGTTTTTGGTCTAGCTCGGCGCTGCGAACTAGTCCGTCGTCGCCGCTGCGATGCAGCAGCGTCTTGGATTTCAACAATTCGTAACGCTGCGCAAGCCATTGATCATTCCCCGAATACATCCACTCGGCGTGCGCCATAAAGACCATGTGGGGTGCCCACTCGGTCGGCCATGTTCCATTTTCAATCAGCCAGTCGAACGTTCTCGCCCCCATCATGACATTGTCGTCAGTTGTGTAGTGGCTCAGTTGGTTCAAGTAAGCGTCGGCTTCGTACGGAATCCGTTCGCGATCACCATCCACGTAGACACCGGCAAAGGTTGTGGCTTTGATGCTGTATTTGCAGAGATCCCAAATACGGTTCAACGTTTCATCTGAACACTCAAACGAACTTGCGTCATCATTCCAGGTCGCCGAGTAGGCCGC
Source organism: uncultured Pirellulaceae bacterium (assembly GCA_964595515.1). GTDB lineage: Bacteria > Planctomycetota > Planctomycetia > Pirellulales > Pirellulaceae > Mariniblastus. Next base: position 8,064 of record CAZQQR010000191.1, on the reverse strand, counting down.
ACGCCGCCGAATGAGATCAAATGGAAAATCTTCATCGAGCCCCTCGATTTCAATCCATCGAAACGGCATCACGGAACGCCATGACGCAGGCGTGAGAACGGCAGGTGGGTTGGCGTACATCAATCCGGCTTGTTCAATGTTACGAGCTATGACTGGCGCCGGCACGATCCAGTTTCCAAGTTGCTGACCTCGGCGAATCTCCGTCATTCCATATCGCACGGTTCCCGGTGGCTCCTGATCGATGCGACCTTCTTTTTGTTTCTCTCCAAAGTGGATTTTGACTTTTCCCCGACCGGCAGGAACAGGCATGACGATGTTCCCAAAAGCAACTTTGCCAAAATCGATCTGAGTGATGTCGTCGCCAATTCGTTTAATCGACACGGGGGCTTGCTCAGTCAATTTGACGTGCTGCTCGGCTGGAACGACTGGCAACTCTTTGATGAAGAGGTTCCGAAAACGATACGTCTGACCTTTCTCACCGTGATGCTGGATCCCAATGAACCCAGTTGCATCGGTGGCATCTCGGAACCGAACCGTTTGCACGCCATTGAGCTCGATTGTGATTAAGTCTTTGACACAGGTGATCACGTACCGATTCCAGCCATTACGATTGAGGGCGTTGGCAATGGTTGGGTTGGCGAAAGCGGCTTTTGATTCAGCCTCATGTTTCACGAATTGGTCTGTGGAGCGGCCTTCTGTGCTGGGCCAAATCCAACCTCTTCGGGACTCGTCATAAAATCCGCCGGACCAACGCCGATCCGAGCCATCACATTCGGCTTGATAACCGAACACCTTTTTCTTGACATTTTCATCCACGTGGCAGCGAAACATCACACCTGAGTTTGCCTTGCCTTCTGGCAAGTGAATATCGACGCTTAATCGGAAGTCCGTGTATTTCTTTTCAGTGACCAAGAAGAATTTCTTGTCTGCCAACAAGTGAATTTCACCATCAACGATTTTTGCTTCGCCATGCGGGTAGGGATTCCGCCAGCCGGTCAAATCCGTGCCATTGAAGAGAGGCTGATAACCGCGACTGGCCATCGCTGCAAATTCGGCGTCGCCACCTGAACCAAGCGACGATTTCAGAATCGAGGTCACCGAAGACTCTTGAGCTTGGCTGCCAACGGCGACCAAAGCAACAACAAGAAAAGCAATTAGAAATCGTATGGTCATGGTTCTGGCCTGCTCTTTATTTCGAATCAAAGATGGCCAAGTGCCATCGGTGAAGCTTCTCATTGTCAGAGGGCAGTGCTACATCTCGAATTCAGTTTTTTGTAGTGGATGAGGCTACGAATCCTTTAGATCTTCCGAACTTCCAGGACTCGTAGCCTCGCCCACTACCCTAAAATCTAGTCAGCACACTGCGCTAATTAAGTTTTTGAATTGTTTGTCAGTATTAGCTGTATAACCACGCCGCACATTAAACCTGGACTTCGAGATCATCGACTTCCGGTTCACGCCCTATCCAGGCAGGAGCGGTGATGAACCAACCGATCGTGCCCGCCAATGTGATCCACTTCATCGGTTCGGCTTCGATCATCCCAAAGAAATTGAGGCAACTCGGAACGACGGTTACCACAAGCGCGATGACTGAAGCGATTTTTACAATTGATTTCATGATGGTTTTATTCTTGTTCGAATTTCGATCGTTCTAGTTGCTCGTTTTAAATGCATCAATTCGTGTAGTGGACGAGGCTACGAGTCCTCTGAACGAACTAAAACAAGGGACTCGTAACCTCGTCCACTACGGTCAATCTCATTTCACGTCCACTACGGTCATCTCACTTCACATCCGCTGCGATTAATCTCATTTCGCGCCCACGGTCAATCTCGGGTTCTAGAATTGCAAATCACTAGGTCGATTCAGCGATGCCGTCCTTCGTTGCATCTTGAGTGAACTTGCTAAGCACCAAGTAAATCAGACCGCACGCAATCCAGCATGGGATGACTGCATAAACGGCAAAAAGTCCTTGCCAGAGAATTAAATACAAGCCAACAGCGACTGGTAATAGCCAACTAACCAAAACGGCGACGTTGATTTTTTGGCCTGCCTTTTCCGCGTATTCATCTTGCAATCCAATTTTCTTGATCAACCAGTAGTCAACGAAAATCACAGCGCCCATCGGACCAAGCACAGTTCCATATGCTCCAACGAAGTCCAGCAATTGTGCGGACAACTTCGGAAACACTCCCGCGACCGTCGCCACCGCGCCGGCAATCAACGTCATCACGGTTCTTGAGCTTTTGGGAAACACGCCTTGGAAAGCCAAGCCCGCGCGATAGATCGTTGGGTTAGCTGTGGTCCAACCAGCGATGACGACGCAGAGAATCCCTGTCCAACCAAGAGCCCCCCAGGCAAGAGCACCTGGATTGGCCGTGTGATCGTGTGAAAGTTTGATTTGAGCCGCCAACAACAATGCCGCACAAATCCAAGCCATGTAGTGCCCGAGAAACATACCAATCGACGGCGCCCAACCAGCGTTAGGGCTTTTGGCGAAACGGAAAATCGACAAATCAGCCATTCCAAAGTGCATCGCTCCGTTACACAGCCAAGCAAACACGACGATCTTCCAAAAACCAAGGTTCACGGGATCCTTGCCGTCCAGAACATTCTGTTTTTGCACAAATTCAATCGCGTCGCTCCACCACTTGCCTTCCGAGATAGTCGACCAATCTGTTGCGCCCATTTGGGTCATGGACACGATCCCACAGGCGGCAAAAATCCCGATCATCCAAGGAGCGGCGATATTGGCGAAGCGTGCTACCGTCGAGTAACCTGCGGACGCAACGACTGCGATCACGATACCGACTAACACCACAAGACCCGTGAACGAGGGCGCGCCAAGTCCAAACGTAGCGTCCGGAACGGCGTAGTTAATCCCAAACGGGATGCCAACAGCACTAGCCGAGACCGTAATCATTGCGCCTGCCAAAAAGCAAAACAGCACACCGTTTACAACGTTGTAAAACTTGACAAGAGAGCCGCCAGCAATCCGTTCAAGTTGATAATACAAAGTCATTCGTTTGGCGATCGCGATTGGCGTCACCAGAAATCGCCATGTCAACACAGCGAGAATGTTTCCTAACAGCAAGCCAAGAATGAGATCTTGTAGACTCGCGCCGGCAGCCAAAAAGAGCGGGCCAATCATGAATTCGGTACCAGCCGCATGCTCTCCCGCATACATGCCCCAAAATTTACTCTGCCCTAACAAAGCACTCTCAGGAACCGGTTCGCGTTCAAACTCACCACCAGAATTCTTCTGATTTTCACTCATGGATTCATTTCATTGAATTGGGCAAGCGGAACATGTCATCACAGTTCTGGATGAGCTAAACAATCTCTGAAACGCCAGTTCGATGCGATTGCACATCACGCTCGTACTGCTTGACGTCTTTTAGCCAGTCAACTCCGACTGGAACCCCTGAGGTCATGCAGTAATAGTCCCAGACCGCACCGAATGGCATCGACTTGAGCTCTTCCATCAAAGCTAGTCGACTCGTGTAATCGCCTTCGAGTTCTAACTGCTGTAGGCGTTGGGTCGGGTCTAGCATCGCAACGAGCAGTGCTTTGATGACGCTTTTTGTCCCGATCACCCAAGCTGCTACACGGTTGATACTGGCGTCAAAAAAATCCAACCCGATGTGAACTCGGTCAAGGTAGTTTCCTCGCACGATTTCATGGGCGATCGCGAGGACTTCATCCGAAAGTGTGACGACGTGATCGCTGTCCCACCGAACTCCACGGCTAACATGAAGCAGAATTTCTGGCAAGTAAGTCATCACGCTTGAAATTTTGTCGGAGATGACCTCGGTTGGATGGAAATGGCCGGCATCCAAACAAAGCAATTTCTTGCGAGTCAATGCGTAACCGAGACAGAACTCGTGCGAACCCACGACATAGCTTTCCGAACCGATACCAAAAAGCTTGGACTCAACGGCATCAACATTGTGATCAGGATTGATGGCTCGTTCAAAAACCGTGTCCAGCGAAGCCATCATTCGTTCGCGAGGTGCAGCCCGGTTAGCCGGAGTGTCTTTGTATCCGTCAGGCATCCAGAAATTGGTAACACAAGGCGTTCCAAGTGCTTCGCCCATCGATGCCCCGATCTCACGACAGGCTATTCCGTGTTCAATCCAAAACTGGCGAATGGCTGGATCGGAATGAGCAAGCGTAAATCCATCTTTTGCGTTCTCGTGTGAAAAGAACGAAGGATTGAAATCCAGCCCAAGCCGGTGCTCCTGTGCCCACTCAATCCATCCTTGAAAATGCTCAGGACCAATTTCGTTCCGGTCGGTTGCCGTCGGGAACTCGCCGTAGATCGCGTGCAAGTTCAAGCGATGGCTTCCGGGTATCAACGAATAGGCCTTCTCCAAATCAGCACGCAACTCATCAACATTACGAGCTTTACCGGGATAGTTTCCGGTGACCGCGATTCCTCCGCCGAGTTCTTCCGCGTTGTGCTCGAACCCCGCGACGTCATCGCCTTGCCAACAATGAACGGAAACGGGAATCTTCTTAAGCACCCCAATTGCCTTGGATACATCAACTCCCAGTGCGGCGTATCGTTCCTTTGCCAACTCGAATGCGTTCTCGATAGATGAATCTCTATTCGAATCGCTCATGCGGTTTCCTTAATCTATTGACTGTCTAAATGAACGATTGGAGCACGGTGGCGGAATTTGAGCTGTCCTTTTGCGTCGAGATCAAAAGTCTCTCGGCTGATATTTCGGCGCCACAAATATCAGTCTTTCACTGCACCAGATTATCAGAGCGGCAGGCAGAAGCCGCCTGAAATTGATTGTCGTTTTGCGACATGCTTTGCGTGGTCCACTAATCGTCCAATACGATTGAAGGATGCCACTTGAATTGGTGACGTTAATGCTGCGCGACTTGGCCTTCTGCTCTTTAGGCACTCATTTCCTGCGAGTTTTGCTTTCTCGGTAATCTCCCGGTGTGATTCCGACTTCCCGCCGGAAGACTTTGCAAAGATTAGAAAGTGAACTAAACCCAGCAGCATAGGCAACATACTTAATTGGAACGTGTGTCTCGCAAAGCAACCGTTTCGCGCGCTGAACTCGGCAAGCAACCAGTTCTTGCAACAGCGTTCGGCCAAGCTGTTTTTTGAAATGCCGCTCGAGTGTGCGCCTTGTGACGCCAACCTGCTTGGCAATCATATCAACCGATACACGTTGGTGGCTGTTGTTCCAAATAACCCTCAATGATTCGGCAACCAATGGATCCTTAGAGCGAATAGAATCATCGTTGACGTTCAGCGATTCAGCTGATGTCTGAGCTTGTTCAAGCGCGCTGGCAATAATGGCCATGGCACGAGCCGTTAAAATAGGCGCGTCTTGCTCTGGATGCTTCACCACAAAATCAATGATGTCGCGATATTGTTTAACCGTGATTTCTGGTTGTCGTAATGTAGTCAGTGGGCGTGCGGAACTGAATAAACCTCGCTGATGCCATTGGAACAATAAATCTCCACCTAGAGAGATCCAGTATTCGGTCCAGCCGGTGTCAGGGTTTGGGCGGTAACGATGCCATACGTCAGGAAACAACGTAATGAACGTACCGCTCTTTACTTCTACCAAACCTGTGTCACGTGATTCAAATTCTCCATTGCCTTCTGCGATAAATACGAACTGAAATTCTGGCAGAATTCGCCCGGCCGTCCATGAAAAATCATAAAGCTCAGGATGGTTTTGACGTGGATATTCCGCTCCCTTTGGAACGACATCTGTACCAGCTCCAGTAACGTATAGGCCTAGCCGAGTGACGATCTCTGGCACCGGCAGGTAGGCAAAAGTAGCTGTGTCTGATTCCGTCATGAATCCAGTTCAATCGTTTTTGATCAAGCACCTCAGAAACTTTGAGAAACATGGCGTTCCATGAGTCTTCGGAGAATCATCCTATCACGATGGACGTGCCCCAAGCCGATGATCGGTTGTCGTTTTGCGACATTCGCCCGCTGGTGAAGCTGCACTTTTGCAATGAATGGAATGAGCAAACCAGTGGAACTAAAAATGGGTAGCCACCAAGAGAAAAGCGATTTTCATTTTTGAAAGTCGCTATCTATTCTAATACTTTAGTAGTTGTTGACCCTAGTCGCTTTCGCAAAGCCATTCTCACTGATGCCATCTCCACCCTTTGTTACTCTACCTATTGAAAGCGGCCAGATCTTTCCCCTCGCACGTGCGAGGCATTGGCGGAACGAAGGTGTCTGAATTTGAATTGATTACAGTCCGTTGGATCTTAGAATTCGACGACGTCTGTGCCCGTGAGGTAAATTTGGAGTGCCACCTCAAATTTTCGGCAAAGCGAATTTGACGCTTGCAAAGTTGGATGGACAACGCTCCATTCCACTTGCGGAGGTACGGCTAGGCTGTTTCATCATATCTTTGCTTGATGAAATTCTGGCTACGATTTGGCTGGCAAGGGAAATGGACAAGCCAATCCTTAAACTTACCGAGGAAGAGTACAACGGGAACGGCTTGCAAGACGAGCGAATGGCCTTGGCTGAGGCGTTCGTCAAAGCAGCCAATCGCCGAGTGCCCGTCATCGTGCAAGTTGGCCACAACAGCATGGCAGATGCTCGCGCGCTTTCGAAACATGCGCAAGAGATTGGAGCAGACGTCGTCTCAGCGACATGCCCTTCCTACTTCAAAGTTTCAGACGTCGAGACCTTGATTAATTGCATGGCTGAGCAAAGGAAACATATCAATTTCCATATGACTTTAGAACACTACAACGCCATTGCAGCAGCACGGCGGCATGCTGTACTTCGTTGATGTGAATGGTGGGCCAGTTCAAGAATACTGGCACGACATGAAATTCTGGTGGCCTCAGAACGAAACGATCATCGCCACACTGCTCGCTTACCAGCTAACAGGAAACTCGAAGTACGCCGACTGGCATCGAAAGATTCACGACTGGACGTATTCGCACTTTCCCGACGGCGAAAATGGTGAATGGTTCGGCTACCTTCATCGCGATGGCCGCATCAGTTCGACCTTGAAAGGCAATCTATGGAAAGGCCCATTTCACATGCCGAGAATGCAGCTAGTCTCCTGGCATTTACTGAGCGAGAACGTGGGAGCATTTCACCAATAAAGCTCTTCTCTGACGTTTTGATTTTTGATACTACGCCTGCATTACAGAAAGGCAAAAGCCTCGTTCTAAAAGTGGACCCGATCGGGATCGAACCGACGACCTCCACACTGCCAGTGTGGCGCTCTCCCAGCTGAGCTACGGGCCCGTTTTAAAACGGTTGACGTGGTTTCACGTCACCGATTACGTTATCAGCGGCTTGCGAAACTGTCAAGATCGAGCTATCTCGATCCGCAATTTCGTGAATCTGCTAAACAGCTCATTGCCGGTTGACTATCTCGGAATATGTACATGGAATTCTACATGACTGATTCTATCCGTAAAACTTGGTTTGCTTCGGCGGGAAATATTTCTCGCCGCTTGTCGAGCTGTAAAATCACCGATGTCGGCACCTCACGGTACCCAGTAACCGTAGCGAGTTGGTGCGTGGCGATTTTGGTGATGGTTTTGTTGAGCGGCGATACGCTGGCTAGAGATGACTCCATTCAACTTGTAGTTCTGGGGATCGCCCAAGATGCGGGCTTTCCTCAATCCGGCTGTCAGAAAAACTGCTGCAAGCTCGCTTGGAAAGACCATTCGCTTCGCCGCCGCGTTGCCAGTCTTGGTTTGATCGATCATTCAACGGGACAGCGGTGGTTGTTTGATTGTTCACCGGATTTTCCCGATCAATTAAGATCACTTAATTCAATTGCTTCGGAAGTGGGAAATCGTAGCCTGCAACAATCAGGCGCGAGTATTAGTGGGAAAGCCAGTGGTGCTAATGCCCCCGTGCGCAAGCCAAAAAGTGAATCAGAATCTCAAATTTCAGAATCTCAAGGCTCTAAATTTCAAGGCTCTAAATTTCAAAGCTCTAAATTTCAAAGCTCTGAATTTCAAAGCTCTGAATTTCAAAGCTCTGAATCTCAAAGTTCGAAATCGAGTGGTCTCGTATCTCAGGCTGCAGGATCAAAGTC
>CAZQQR010000190.1:7187-10747 GCA_964595515.1 uncultured Pirellulaceae bacterium | reverse complement strand
TTGGCGATTCCAAAGCCTCGATGGCAATTGAGTGTTCTCATCGCATTGTTCGTCATTCCGGTCGGTTTCTATTTTGGCGTTGTAAGACATTGTTTCGCTCACGTTCTGTATTCCGGTGGTCTGCCAACAGCCGCCATTACCCATGACCAAGAAAATGTTGAACCCTTGAGGGGTTGGCAAGAGATACGAGTTCCTTTCCCCCACACGGAAAAGGCGTTCCATGACTATTTTCGGCTAACCGCCAAAACGGGTGAGAAGCTCCATATTCGCGGACCTTCCGGTGCGTCGACCGATTCCTATTTCGTGAGAGGCAATGACGGTCGCACAAATTCAATCTCAGAGGATGAGTTTTTTTCCGCAGATCCGATTCGCGGAGTTGCTTGTGATGATCGTAGAGCGATATTGAAGCTTGAACTCGCTCAAGTTCGCTTGCTTAAACGGTCTCATCGCGAGATGGTTTACGCTGCCGAGTTTGATGCGAAATTTTACTCGCGTGAATTGCTTGAGTCACTTTGTGAGCTGCCAAACATTGAACAACTGCAGCTTAGTGGGTGCGATGTTGTTGACGAAGATTTAAAGATTGTTGCAAAGCTACGAAAGCTGACTGGCATCGGATTGGAGCGAACCAACATTTCACGGGAGGGGCTAGAGCATTTGAAATCACTGGAAAACCTAAAGCAGATTCAGATCTACAATCGAGAGTTTTCTAGCGTCGCCGCATTGCTGAAATTCCTGGATGCGAGCGAGTAATAGTTTGGTAGGGTAGAACCGACAGCGCGTGCGTGGCGGGGCCGAACCATTTTGTCAGGATGAAATAATGAGCAAGATTAGTCGACCATCACTTTGGCGGGTGTCGCTCTCAGGGCTTTTGATTTTGGTGACTTTGATTTGTTTCGACATGGCGTTCAGGCAGTACCAATACGAGCAACACTCAGACTTTCGCGCTTGGGTCGAATGGAAAAAAGCTAACACCCAGGAAGATCCCACCGAAAAGATCATTCAGAAATTATTGAAAACAGTGAAACGCGACTTGGGAAAATTGCAGAATCAACCTGCCGGAGCGGTTGAAACAGACGCGGTAGAACTCAAAAAGGCAGCCGCGTTAAAGCTGGAAAATAGCCTGCTTAGATACAGGCTCGCCAGATTGGCTGGCAATGCGACGGACCCTGCTCTCGGTGAGCTTATTGAATTGGAAGGGTTGGTTGACTGAAATGATTCGGCATCCCTGCTAAATTGCAAAAAGATCAGTTCTTGTCTGCTTCTTGAAGAACAAAATTTTCTGATTCCAAGAATTTGGCCAGCTCAATGATGTTTTCTTTTCGCAGCGGTTTTACAAAATAGTCATGAACACAATCGTATGAAAGAGATTTCGAGCGATCGGATTCTTGTGCTGAAGAGGTCAGCATCGCAACGACTGGTGGCATCGTTGGATTGCCGCTGGCATACATTTCCAGGAATTCCAGTCCGCCCATACGCGGCATGTTGATGTCCAACAAAATTACATCAGGCTGACATTTATTTTCCCTCAGCAATTCGATTGCTTCAAAACCATCATAAGCAACAATGATCTCGACGTTATCCAAGGCTCGCTGAAATACACGTTTTCCGAGGTACTGGTCATCTTCGCAGTCATCGACAAGTAAAACACATTTTAGACTCATCGCAATATTGCCTCAGCAGACTTCGAATGTTCTGTAATTGGAAATTGAATCTTGAAGATGGAACCCTTAGGAAGTGGTTCAAACGTAATCGATCCATCGATTCGGGCAACGTTTTGCTTAACGAGATAAAGCCCAAGACCACTTCCAAACGATTGTCGAGGATGGAATCGTTTGAACATCTCAAACAACTCGCCTCGACTTTGGTGTGGAATGCCTATCCCGTTGTCTGCGACCGAAATCGAGCATCGTTCGTCGAGCAAGGAAGCTCTGATGACAAGTTTTGACACGTCCTCATTTGGATCAGAGTACTTAATCGCGTTGGAGATCAAGTTTTCGAGCGACTGTTTCAAGAAGACTTTTTTGACAGCCACGGCCAGCGTAGGATCAACTTCGTTCTTGATTCGAATTCGCTCAAACTCAGGTAGGTGCGAGTGACGTTCGAGGATGTCATCTACCATAGAGAAAACTTCTACTGCTTCGTCCGCGACCTCGAGTGTTTTGTTTTTGGAGACAGTGATAACGTCGGTGATCAGTTCATCCAGGCGAATCATTGCTTTGCTCACGCGCTCGGTGGCTTCGGAGGCTTCGTCAAATTCGCTCTCTTCCAGTGATTCGCTTATTATCTGTGTCAGACCGAGCGAGGAAGCAATCGGAGCTCTGAGATCATGGGAAATTCGATAGGAAAATTCAGTCAATTCATCGTTAGCTGATTTGAGTTTGCGATTGGCTGTATTTAGTTGACGAATCGTTTTTGCAATTCGATTCGCCATCGGGCGAAAAATGAAGAACGCTTCGAGTAGCAAAACAGTCAGCCCAGTGACCAATAGCAATGTTTGCAGTCGTTCGAGCACACTCAGTTTTTGCTCCAATTCGACTTGGTGCTGCAAAACCAAAGAATCGAGTTGGTCTACAAATCCGTTTCTTGCAATTTTTGCAATCTCAGAAGAGATCTCGCGCTGGGATTCTTTGCCGCTTGGATCGTCGCGATGCATTTTCAGAAGGCTCTCAGCCAATCCAAGGTAATGAGTTACCCGAACGTCCACCCCGTCGGGACCGTAGTAAAGTCCGTTGAGTTTTTCTGACGCGTTCTGTTGGTTGAACGTCTTGAGTTCAGATTGATTCAAAGACATTTTTTGAAAGGCCTGTTGCAACTTTCGAGCCATCGAATCGGATGTCTTTTCGCTTGAGGTATGGGCCAGTTCGTTAGATATCAACGCGATGCGCTGGGAAAGCATTCTCTGCATTCCACTAATGTTGATAATGTATCCGTCCGTCGAGTTGCGGGACGTTTGGCGCATCATCATAAGATGGGAGCCAATCAAGGTGGCGGCGACTAGCAAGAGTGCAATGACGTATTTAGTTGTGATGAATGATTTTGTGTTCATTGCAATGGTTATTCGATAGAGCGTCTGGTTCTGGCGCGTTGAATCGAAGTTTACATCACGCTATTGAGTTCGCGCTGGGGGTTTTCCCGCTGTGATAACAATAGTCAGCTGCGGTTTGAAGACGTTCATTTTTTCGAAAGCTGCCGCTTGTGGAAATTAGAGTTTCAGCAGCCAGCCTTGGGGTGCTAATTCAAAGAAAGTCCAATCGCCAACGCAACTTGAATGATGCGTGGCGAGCCTTGGCAGAAAAGAAAATCTGGTCAGAAGGCGTTCCGCTTCAAAATTCAGAAACGTGTTGGTTGCCGCATTCCACCGGCGACGAGACAACTACACAACGCTACTTTTGAGTTTTACCCAGCGTTTTGAATAACAAGATCAATCCGATCACGAATGGGATCACGCAAGTAACGATGACCATCAACCAAGTGAAGTTCCAGTTCTGGCCTTCGATTCCGTTAACTCGAAATTCAAGAATGTTGAGCCAGATATTAAACACGCTCCACATTAGAACTCC
>CAZQQR010000190.1:2941-7087 GCA_964595515.1 uncultured Pirellulaceae bacterium | reverse complement strand
CCTCCCACGAACATGTAAAACGCAGTCCACTGCCCCATTTCACGAGGCATGTTTTTGAATACGATTGCATTGACGATTTGAAAAGGCGACTGGTTGTACCAGGCCCCCAATAGCAACAGCGGAGCAAGTAACATTCGTAGAGGCAGAATCGCGATCGTCAGAAAAAGTGCCGGCAGTCCACCAATCAAAAAACTAAATCCGAACAGTAACAGGGTTCCCATGAAGTCGTTCGCACTGTGATGCTTCCACGATTTAATTTCTCGCTGTCCAAGTGCGGCTTCTCTGAAAATGAAACTGCAAATGTACCAAAGCCCAAACAGCCCGATCGTGTAGGGCACGCCGCCGAGCAAGCCCGCTCTTGTCCAGTGCTTGATGCTCTCAATCAGCGAACCATCAATTTTGTTTTTTTCAACATCGATCACATCGACTGCGTTTGGGTCGACAAAAAAATCACCCGTAATCGTCATGAAGATGGTTGAGCCAATGCAGAGCAAGCAAGTCGCAATGATCGTTCGCCATACCAGTCCGCGACTGCCCATCATGCTCAAGATAGCCGAAAACAAATCGCCCATATCGCTGACACTGAACTTTGGATACTCAGTCTCTTCCCGATCGGTATCACCGATTTCGACTTCGAATGCAGTCGCTTGTTCTTTCTCTCTCGCTAGTCGCTGAGTTTCTTCGTAGCGTTCGCGGCGAGACATTCTTCGTGGGTCACGTTGTTTTTGATTGTTGCCTGAGGCTTTCTTTTCGGCAGCTTTTTTGCCGACCACTTTCTTGGGTTGTTTGGGCGCGGCTTTTTTCTGGGCTTTCTTGGAACGGGGGACGACAGCAGGCTTGAAAGCATTGTCGTTGATGACTTCCAGATCCGGGATGTTCTCGATGTCGGTCGGAGCAGGTGGGGCATCAGGACCCGTCAAACTCGCAACGTCTTCGGCTTCTTCAAAATCATCGATTGGAGTTTGTCCCTGGTCGACAAGATCGATGGGTTCCAGCTCAAGCGGTTCCTCGACCATGCCTGCTGATTTGTCAACGACTTCGGCCGGTAGTTCGACTGGATCAGCCAGTCTGAGCTCATCCGAACTGTCTTGGGCTGGAATGACCGGCGTTTGTTTTGCAGTGTCTTTTGACTGGCTCGTTTTGTCGGCGTTTTTTGGGCCAGCTTTTTTGAGCCTGGATTTTTTGACTGCAATTTTGGTAAAGCAAACGGGGCACTCAACGTAATCACCGACTTGGTCAAGCCGAATTTGAACACGGGTGTCGCAAACATTGCATTTCAGACCCGCGACATCTTCGTGACCGTACAGATCTTCCAGTCCCTCAATTCGAAGTGGTTCATCGACGTTGATTTCATCCGATTTCCTGGAGCCTTCCAGACCCTCGGTGTCATCGAGCGGTTCCAACTCTCCATATTCCGCTTCGTTGGTTTTTTTAGCTGAGTTGACCTGCGCCGGTGGTTCAGGAGTGAGACTGATTTCCTCTAGCTCAACGGGCGTTTCAAGCGGAATGGAGTCGAGGTCGTCAAATGGGCTGGCAGCCTCCGATGATTGTTGTGGAGTCGCTGGCTTTGGTTCTGACTCTAAAGTTTCATCAAAAATGTCTTCGAACAAACCGGGCTTGGATTCCGGTTTAGAATAATTGAGTGGAACGATTATCTCGCCTTGGCAAGCCGGGCATTCGGTCCGTTTTCCCACAAGCTCAGGTTGAACTTGGATCGATGTCGTGCAACGTGGACATTCGAATTCGATGGCGTCAGAATTTGGCAAGTTAATCTCCGGGGCGGTCTGGCTGGACGGCCTTTGTAACAATTTTGATCCAAAACCATGCTCGGCTCAATGGATGACCTTTAATTTACGTCAAAGTCGCCAATCAATTCTAGGTAGAAGATCCTCTCCCGAGTTTCGATTCGCGAGCGGGATTGTAAGTCTTGACGACAAAGCCTAGGAATTATCCTTCATAAACGGTGGACACTTTTTTGACGAACTCCAGTGCGTTTCATGTAGTCGACGTTATTGGACTTTATTGAACGAGCCACAGATACCGTGTGACTTAAAGAATGCCGAAACGGTTATGATAATAATGTGAGGCGTTTGGTTCTGGTGAGTCCCTCACGTTTGGTTAGTCTTACGAAGTCAATTGGACGAAAATGAAGTTATTAAAAATTGCGGCGGGCGTTCTGAATCAGACTCCGCTCGATTGGCGTGGCAATCGTGACAATATTTTGGAGGCGATTAAGAAAGCGCGTTCCGAGAAAGTCACCGTTTTGTGTTTGCCTGAGATGTGCATTACAGGCTACGGCTGTGAAGACGCGTTTCATTCGGCCGGGACGCACGCAACCGCACTGGAGATGCTGACTGAAATCGTTCCTGAAACCAAGGGGATGGTTGTGTCCGTTGGATTACCGCTGACTTATGCGGGAGGTGTTTTTAACACGGCCGCGATGTTAGTCGACGGAAAGATTGTTGGATTTGTCGCGAAACAACATTTGGCTGGTGACGGAATTCATTACGAACCGCGCTGGTTCAAACCTTGGCCAGCGGGAATTCAAGGCGTTGTCGAAGTCGAAGATATTGAATATCCAATCGGCGATATCTTATTCGACGTTGGAGGGATTCGAATTGGGTTCGAAATATGCGAAGACGCATGGGTTGGAAATCGGCCTGGTGGAAACTTGGCCAACAAAGGCACGGACATTATTCTTAATCCAAGTGCCAGCCATTTTGCTTTTGGAAAGCACGCGGTTCGTCAGCGGTTCGTCTTGGAAGGCAGCCGAGCATTCAATGTGACTTACGTTTATGCCAACTTGGTCGGCAACGAGTCAGGCCGGGCGATTTTTGATGGCGATGCGATGATCGCCTCTGGTGGCAAAATGGTGACGATTGGAAAACGGCTTTCTTACGAGCCTGTCGTTGTCACGCCTGCGGTGGTCAACGTGGACGTAACAAGAATGGCTCGGGCCCGCACGGGAAGCTTTGAGCCAGAAGTCGATGGAGATGAATCGGACGTGATTCAGGTCGATTTTGATTTTCCAGACTGTGAACTGGAGAACTCGGAGGTCGTCAACGAAAGCTGGATGGCCGGCGATGATGTAAAAGAAGAAGAATTCACTCGAGCGGTTTGTCTTGGGCTGTTTGACTACATGCGCAAAAGCCGTTCGCGCGGATTCGTTGTGTCACTCAGTGGAGGTTGTGACTCGACTAGCATCGTGGCGCTCATTGGAACGATGCTGAAACTGGCAGAGGCAGAGCTTGGGTTCCATGAGACTTGCAAACGCATGGGTTCGTTCTTGTGCGGCAAAGGCGGACCGACTGATATGGGATCACTAGCCAAAAATGTGTTAACGACCGTCTATCAGTCAACAAAAAACAGCGGTGACGTGACTCGCAACGCTGCCAAAGATGTGGCCAATGATGTCGGGGCAACTCATTACGAGTTTGATGTTGATGACATTGTGTGTCAGTATCGAAACATTGTCAGCGACTCGATCGGCGAAGAATTAACCTGGGACAAACATGACATCACGTTGCAGAATATCCAGGCTCGTGTTCGATCACCCAGTGTTTGGATGTTGGCGAATTTGAACAATGCTTTGTTGGTCTCAACAAGCAATCGAAGTGAAGCCGCGGTGGGCTACGCGACAATGGATGGAGACACATCGGGAGGGATCAGCCCGATCGCAGGCATCGACAAGGCCTTCTTGAGAACTTGGTTGGTTTGGATGGAGAAGCAAGGACCGGATGATATTGGGCCAATGCCAGTACTCAAATGTGTCAACGATCAGCAGCCTACAGCCGAGCTTCGTCCGCCCGAAAGCAAGCAAACGGATGAAGGCGATTTGATGCCTTACGAGATTCTGGATCAGATAGAGCGATTGGCGATTGGTGACAAAATGATGCCGGTCGAAGTTTTGAAGAATCTTAAATTGGAGTTCGACGAGTTCGACCAACAGCAATTAGGCGTCTGGATCATCAGGTTCTTTCGGCTT
The DNA here is from genome assembly GCA_964595515.1 of uncultured Pirellulaceae bacterium. Lineage (GTDB taxonomy): Bacteria > Planctomycetota > Planctomycetia > Pirellulales > Pirellulaceae > Mariniblastus. The sequence goes on along the minus strand of CAZQQR010000190.1, from coordinate 3,102 downwards.
TGGTGTCGTAATCAATGGAAGCGTGAGCGATACGCGCCATCGTTTCACTTAGATGACAAAAACCTTGACCCGAAGACTTGGTGCCGATTCCCAATTCTCTCAGGCGGGTACGAGTATGAGATCGAAAAACTGGAAGTGTATTTGAAATCGGTTGGCAGATA
>CAZQQR010000190.1:0-2841 GCA_964595515.1 uncultured Pirellulaceae bacterium | reverse complement strand
AGGTTTCTCGCGAAGACGCGGAGCCGCAGAGTATTCGGCTTTCTGGCTCTACGGGATTGGCTTTACTGGATTGCCTCAGCGGCTTTGCGGCTCAGCGAGAATTCCAGCACTATGGTGTTCAGTCACCTCCCAGGTGTTTTCGTCTTTATAGTGATCCACTTTCTTTTTTACTCTGAATGCGGATAATTCAAGCAAATCGCAATGCTGTGACCAAACGTGTCACGCGTCAGGGCGATACTGATGGAACGAACGCATCTCCCCCAAATTCTGGGACTGCCGTGATAAAACGGATTGAGCTAGTTAACTTTATGTCGCACGAGCGCACGGTGATTGAACCTGCGCCGGGCCTGACGGTGCTCGTTGGTCCGAACAATTGCGGTAAAAGTGCGTTCGTTTCCGCGTTGCAGATTCTTTGCCACAATTCCAAATCGAGTTACGTCCTTCGACATGGTGAAAAGAAATGCCAGATCATCGTTGAGACGGACGATGGGCATGTTGTCGAATGGGCGAAAACGAAAACGGGTTCGCCTCACTATTTGATTGATGGTGAGAAACATGACCGGCTGCGCGGAGGCGTGCCGGATCAAGTGCATCAGATTCTTGGCCTTCCAAAAGTCGAATGTGAAAAGGACCAGTTTGATATTCATTTTGGTCAGCAAAAGGATCCAGTTTTTTTGCTGAACGATTCGGGGAAAGCGTCGGCGCAGTTTTTTGCTTCTTCGTCAGACGCAATCCGGCTTGTCGAGATGCAGGACAGACACAAGTCAAAGGTTCGCGATTCAAAGCGGGAAATCAAACGCCTGACCAGTGAAAAAGAAGCGATCGAAGAAGCGGTTGAGTTACTGGAGCCGATGGAGGAACTTGACCAACGACTGAAGGCTCTAGAATTAGAGTACAAATCTCTTTTGACGAATCAAGAGGCAATCGAGTCGGCTGAAATTCAGATTCGAGCGATCGAAAACCTTGAGAAAGAGATTGAAGGCCACCAGCGAAACTTGGCGGTATTCAAGAAACTGGATTCGCCTCCCGAACTTGCGGATTCGAATCGCTTGGAAAGACTCACGTCGGATTTGATGAGGGTTTCGTTGTTCTACACGCGATCGGCTGCGACCGAAAAAGCACTTCAGCCGATTTCATCACCACCAAAAATGGAAGACGTGACCCGGCTGGCGGATGTAGGACGTCGATTGGAGAACGCGCAAAAAGTGTTTAAGAGCTCGAGTGGCTCTGCAAAAGTGCTTTCTCGATTGGACAGGCCGCCAACCATCGGAGACGAGACTCGGCTTTCAAAACTGGTGACTCAGCTTCAATTGGAAAAAACGAAGACAGAATTGCTGCAGAAAAAAAACAGTGTGTTTCAGCGGGTCGCCAGTCCGCCTGAGTTAACTTCCAACGAAGGTTTGGTTTCGATCTTGAAAGAGATCAAAAAGAGTGTCACCGCGATTGAAAAATCTTCGCAGCAACTTCAGCAAACGGAAATTGAAATCGCAAACGTAAAATTGGAAATCAAAAGCTGGGTCGACGAATTTCCAACTTGTCCGACCTGTGGCGGCGGAACTTCGGTCGATCAATTGCTGGAAGGCGGAGGTCATCGACATGGCTAAAACAAACAAAGCAAGCAAGTCAACGAAATTGAGCGACTACTACGTCGGTTTGTTGGCGATCGGTGACCCGCATGTTGAAGGGCGTCAGCCGGGATTTCGAAAAGACGACTACCCCAACGTGGTGCTGGAAAAGATTCGGTGGTGTCTGGGTTACGCGAAAGAGAATCGTCTGTTGCCAACGTTCTTGGGCGACTTGTTTGACAAACCACGAGACAATCCGACTTGGATGATGGGGCGATTGATCGAAATCATGTCCAAGGTCCCCTCGGTCGGAATTTATGGGAACCATGATTGTGCGGAGACGCAGCTTAACGAAAACGATTCACTGAGTATCTTGATCAAGGCTGGCTGTTTTCGTTTGGTGTCCGCCGAAAAGCCGTGGCGTGGGATCATGAACGGACGTCAGGTTTATGTTGGCGGTTCATCGTATCGCGAAAAAGTCCCTTTTGAGTTTTCTCTTCGCTCTGCGCCTAAACGAAAACTATTCGAGAACAATCCGTTCGTTGTTTGGTTGACCCATCACGACATTTCGTTCGCAGGATACGACAACGGGCGAATTGACCCGCACGAAATTGAGAATGTTGAGCTTTTGATCAACGGGCATATCCATCGAAAACTTGAGGAAGTCCAGGCAGGCGAGACGCGTTGGATTACTCCAGGCAATATTTCACGGCGCAGCCGAAGTGACGCTTGTAAACAACATACGCCAAAAGTGACTCGGATCGACGTGGATTCGGAGTCATACAGGATGTCTGAGGTCGAAGTGCCTCATCAGGCTTACGACGAAGTTTTTCATGAAGCCGTTGCGGCCGAAGAAAGAGAATTGACAACGTCCGAGTTTGTGTCCGGACTGGCTGAGTTGACTTCGCGCCGAACTGAGAGTGGGGCTGGTCTTCATAAGTTTTTGGCAGACAACCTTGGAAGTTTTAACACAGAAATCGCCGACGAAATCAGAAAGTTGGCCACGGAAGTCACAGGGACGGAGGAGCTAATCGATGCCTAACGCAAAAAGCCAGACGATTGAGGAGTTGCAATCCAGATATCAGGATTTCAGCGAACAACGAATCAAGATCGAGACCCAGCGAGAAACCGCGCTGGGGCAGTTGGAAGAACTAAAAGCCCAAGCCCGCGAGCTGTATGATTCTGACGACGTGGATCAATTGAAATCCATGTTGCAGGAAATGAAGGATTCCAATGAGTCCAAACGCAAAGCCTATCAGGAATCGCTTGATGCGAT
>CAZQQR010000189.1:0-10775 GCA_964595515.1 uncultured Pirellulaceae bacterium | reverse complement strand
TGCCGTTGATTTCGAGACAAAAATTCGGGACAATTTCGGGACAAATTCGGGACAAGTTTGCGGACAACGGTTAAACTCAGTCGGCAGTTTTACAACGAATTTTGTTGTGCCACGGATCTTAACTCGCGATCGGCTTCAGTCATGACTAACCAGTACAGAACCAGAACTTCCGAATCGTCTCGCTTGGCGACCAAGGGTTTTACTTTGATTGAATTGTTAGTCGTGATCGCGATCGTTGGAATTCTGATTGGAATGCTGCTTCCAGCGGTTCAGTCCGTTCGTTCCGCAGCACGGTTGACGCATTGCAGTAACAACCTTCGTCAGATTGGAGTTGCGGTCCTAAACTACGAAGCTGCCAAAGCAGATTTGCCTCCTTCGCGAAACTATGATCACTATTCCAGTTGGGCGTTTTTGATTCTTCCGTATCTGGAAGAGGTGAATTTGTTTGAGAGTTGGGACCCAACACTAAAATACTATTACCAAACAGAAGAGGCGAGACAGACTGGAATTAATCCGTATGTTTGTCCGACACGACGGGGCGTTGCAGATATCAGTACCGACGGCGACGATATTCTGTCCCCGTATGAAACCAGTGGTCATGTTGCTGGAGTGACGAGTGATTACGCTTGCTCGGCTGGTCATGGTCCGCCAGGAACTTGGAACTGGATTGGTTCCAATGGAGTTTTTATCATTGGGCGCGGAAAAACGGATCCGCCAACGCCGTTTGATGGTGACTATGCTCCTCCAGGGGCGAAACTCGTCAGTTGGAGCAGCCGGACTGGACTGGTCGATATCATCGACGGTCAGAGTACGACCATCATGGTCGGAGAGAAACATGTTCGGCCATCACGCGTTGGAATTGCTCAAGAAGACGGCGCGATTTACAACGGCGACCATCCCGGGAGTTTCTCCCGTTGTGGTGGTCCTGGCTATCCGTTGGCAAGATTTCCAGAAGACAAGTTCGCGAACAATTTCGGAAGTTACCACAACAGCGTTTGTAATTTTCTGTTTGCTGACGGGCACACCGAATCAATTCAGGTGCATATCGCGACGGATGTGCTTGGGCGTTTGACCAATCGTGAAGACACCGAGATTGTTTCCAATGATGAATATTGAGCGATCGCTGGATTCATTTTGCTTTTTTATATTCAAGGACAAAATCAAATTGGTTGTCTACAGCTTTGACAACTTTTTCCAGTCCTGATGTTTCGAAGCTTCGGTAGATAGGGTCTAGTTTTGATTTGGGGATCTTTCCGGGACGTTCTTCTGCGTTGCCGATTTGAAAATCGGAGATGATTGCGACGCGGTGTCGACCTTCGATTGCTCCATCTTTATGTTTGTATGTACCGAGTGAAAATCGACCCTCTGAATCGATGTCGCCGACAGCGGTAATGGCGAGTTCGTGATCCTGTGCTTCAAATTCGATCGTTCCAGTCGTCAATGGTTTTCCATCGGTAAACTTGATCGTGCCGCTTACAGAGTACGTCGGCGGATTGCCGTCGCTACAGCCAGAGATAAACAAAAGGATACAAATCGTTGCAATCTTAATTTTCATAGCAACCAAGTCTTAAAATAGCATGCGGTCGGATGGAGGCTCAGAGCGACGGATACACTCAGGCGAATCATTGGCAACTTTGTTAACCAGTGTATCAACAGGGTGGGTTTGCAGAAAGTCGGATGAGCAGGGAGTGAGTATCGATTCTAGCTTTGGTCGATCGCTAAATTCTGGGTCAAGCCAAAAATCAAATTGATCCCGCTCAAGGAACACTGGCATTCGGTCGTGTAGCGGCGACAGAATTTCGTTTGCAGTTGTTGTCAGGATGGTGCAAGTCTCGATCCTGGGAGTATTGTCGTCTTTTGATTTATCCGTCCATGTTTCCCAGAGCCCGGCAAGACAGAATGGTTGATGATCGGATCTAGAAATATAAAAGGGCTGTTTCGTTTTGCCATCTTTTTTCCATTCGTAAAATCCGTCTGCGAGCACAAGACACCGGCGTGATTTAAACGCGGCTCGAAAAGCAGGTTTAGTAGCGACGGTTTCGCTTCTCGCGTTGATCATTCGTGCGCCAATTTTCAAGTCTTTTGCCCAAAAGGGTACCAAGCCCCAGCGAAGCATTGCGACTTGTTTTTCGCCCGGCGAGGATTCACGAATAGTTGCGACGGGTTGAGTTGGGCAAATGTTGTAGCGAGGAATCAAATTGGGAAATCGGAGTCCGTCAAACAGTGCCGCCAATCCAGAGGCCGGAGTTTGAAGAGTAAATCTGCCGCACATAAGATTCATAGCATGAAACAAGTTAAGACCGAGTTGACAGTGTAAACGATTCATGGCGGTGATTCCGGTCTTACGTTTTGAATTCTTGAATTTAAGAGCCCAAATCACTTCGCGGGCTACTTAACGCGATAAACTGAGACTGAGCAAAATCGAATCGGTCAGAGTTAGGCGATCAATAGGATCTGGTGGAACCAATGGAGAACAATCACACTTGGAGACCAACAACATCCGTCGAACTGTTGCGTCAACGGGCTATTCTTTATCGTCGTGTTCGAAGCTTTTTTGACGATCGCGACTTCTTCGAGGTCGAAACTCCCTTGCTTTCCAACGATGTTGTTGTAGATCGTTACATTGAACCGATCGGGATCACCAAGACTTCCGTGACAGGAGCCACTAGAGATCAGGACAAACGCCTATGGTTGCAAACGTCACCGGAGTTTGGCATGAAACGATTGGTGGCGGATGGCGCTGATGCGATCTATCAGATTTGCAAAGCGTTTCGACAGAGTGAGTCGGGTGATCGACATAACCCAGAATTTACAATGCTTGAGTGGTATCGAGTAGGCGACGATTACCAATCAGGAATGGATTTGCTGTCGGAATTCGTTGAGGAGATTTTGCAAAGTCCGAAATGTGAAAAGATCTCATATCGCGATGCGTTCGCGCGTTTTGCGAAGGTTGATCCGTTTCGAAGTTCCCTTGCTGAGCTAAAAGCAGTCTTGAGTGAATCAAGCGATTCAATGGCGCTTGAAGAGATGAAATTGGATGAGTCCAATCGAGACGCATTCTTGAATTTGATTCTCGTTCATCTTGTTGAGCCCAAGCTGGGAGTTGGCCAGCCGATGATACTATTTGACTGGCCAGCCAGCCAATCGGCTTTGGCAACGGTTCGGCATGATGATGTTCCCGTTGCCGAGAGGTTTGAGCTTTACTTGGATGGAGTTGAGTTGGCCAATGGCTACCATGAGCTTTTGGACCCGGACGAATTGCGGCGTCGAAACTCAGTTGTCAATCAAGCTCGGCAAAAGGATGGTCGGTCGATGTTGCCCGAAAGCAGTCATTTGTTGGCAGCAATGGAAAGCGGATTGCCTGACTGCGTTGGTGTGGCTCTGGGGATGGACCGGCTGACGATGGTTCTGCTTGGTTTAAAAAAGATCTCTGAGGTGGTTTCGTTTCCCATCGACCGAGCGTAGGAGTATTGGGGTGGAATTTACTGAATTCACGGAAACTGATTTGTCTGAGTACCAAGATTGGTTTAGCGACGAATCGCTGAACAAACGGCTGGGGCCGGTTCCTGACAGAGAATGGATGGACTACATCCTAAATGATAAGTTTGGTAAGCAGTTTTGCGTTTTTGAGGGAGCCGAGTTTGTCGCGGTGGTAGGAGTCGTGTTACCAACGGTTGACCATCCGTTTTGTGTGATTTCAGATATCGCGGTTCGGCCGTGCTTTCGAGGCACGGGCATTGGCAGGCGGGCTCTTGAGTTCCTGACAAGCAGCAAACAGCTTTGCTGTGGCCTCTTGCCGCCAGTTGGCCAAGCGTGGAGAGCTTACGTTGAGAAGTCGAATCTTGGAGCGAAGAAGTTCTTCTTGGCAATCGGTTGGGAGCTAAAGCCTGATTTGGTGGATGACGACTCAATGCATGTTTTCGATTTGCCCTTTCGCCAGTGAGTCTCCCACAGAAGACTGGATTGGGATGCATCTTGGTTTGCGTTAACGAGGTCGAGGTGGATCATTAGTGGTTCGTCGACCTGATTTGACCAGATCACCGGGTGCCATGCTCACGCTTGCGTGAGCATGCTTATGCAAGCTTAAAACATGGCACCCGCCAGTTCGGCTTTGACACACCACTAGTTACAAAAAAACAGCCGGCAAATTGCCGGCTGTTGTTGATCGAGTTCGATGAACTGTTTGACTACTTTTATGTTGCTTACTTGTTCTGCTCAGCAGGATAGTAGTACTTGTCGTTTTCAGGCGTCGAAGACTTTTGGTTCTTCGCTGCTTTCGCTCGAGCCTCAGCACGTTGCTGGGTTGCTGTGACAACACGCTGTGCGTAAAAGATGTGTTGAGGGTGGAAGTACCGCTCAAAGTAGCCATCCATTCGTTCGAGCTTGTTCTTGACTAGCAGCTCTTGCCAGCTCAAGTTGTCCGTCATGTGCCAAGCTGCCGCTTGAGCGACAGGTTGCATGATTTCGTCGTTGGCGATCATTCGGCACATTTCCTCGATACGAGGATCAGTTGTTAGAGCGCTGAGCGGTTGAATTTTGTACTCAACTGATGAACGTGGATCAGGCTTGCCTTCTTCTAGGCAAACTGTTGTGACTGCAACACGGCCGGTACGTCCAGGAGGGATGTTGAAAACACCGCCACCGCCACCGCCACCTTGCTGGCCGCCACCGCCACCTTTTTTTTTTATTAGTCGTCGTCCACCGATTTCTACACCTGCACCTTGGTTGCCACCACCGCCTTGGCCACCGCCGCCGCCAAGCCCGCCACCACCGCCGCCTAGACCACCACCGCCGCCGCCAGCGCCGAATTGGCGAAGTACGGGAACCGTTGAGAACGTGGCTGGCATTTTAATGGCCAGTGGCTTTGCTGAATTATTGGTCACGATAATGTTTGCAACCGTTGCGTCTTTTTGACGAAGCGAAACATTAATCTCGCCTTGGGCCATCGCTTCAAACAAATCGACCGAAGTGAATCCTTCAACGGGAGTTTGAGTCTTCGCGATCGCATTCATACGCCGTTTTTCGACAAGCTTGTCGCGTGCCGACATCTCTTTGTCTGCTTCTACTTTCGCAGTAGTCGCCTTGGCTGTGTCTTCGAGTTTGTTGTCATCGGCGATCGATGGGTTTGCCAAGGTGACTGTAACCACGATGGCGACCGACAATTTCAACCAATTAGTTAACATGGTTCTCATCAAAAGAACTCCTCATTTATTGAGCCGATTTCGCTTGCCCGTATCGGCTTTGACTACATCAGGTATATCGGCTAACCAAGCCGAAAATCAATCCCGCGCGTATACTTCATAAGGATAGTCACGAATAAGCGATGATCCAGCAAATTTATCGTTTTTGGACGGGTTTCAGACCAATTTGATAAGCTTCTGTTCGCCATAAGGCCGCTGAATTCGCGTTTTCGATTTGATCGTATTTCGAACTTTTTTCCTCAAGTCGCGAAGAACTAACTTTATGTGTTCACGAGAATCCAAGCGGATTCCCGTCAATCGTCACAACTAGACCTTCTTAGCAGATCTTCCTTGCAGATTTCGGGCCAAAGCACACAATTTTGACCAGTTGGCTTTGGGACGAAAAATACCGAGGTATATCGTTGTTTTCAGATCCCGCTATCACTGGCAAAAACGGTTGGGATCATGGTCATGTTCCAAAAACCCTCAATCAACGTTCGGGATATGTATCAATCTGCAGCATGCACCGCGAAATCAGATGGAAATCGTTTGGTACTGCGAAGTTTTGCTGTCAGACCTCAATCAATGACACTTAGATCAAAGTCGCAATCACTAAAGCAACGACGCTCATCAGTTTCAGCAAAATGTTAAGTGATGGCCCGGAAGTATCTTTGAACGGGTCGCCCACTGTATCACCAACAACAGCTGCTTTATGAGCTTCGGTGCCTTTGCCAAGCTTGACTCCGTCAACCTCGAAGCCTTCTTCGATCATCTTTTTCGCGTTGTCCCAAGCACCACCCGCGTTTGATTGGAAAAGAGCCATCAAAACGCCACTGACGGTCACACCTGCCAACAATCCGCCAAGCATCAAAGCGTTGGTGTTGGGAGCGTCGCCCAGTCCCATCCATTTTGGGATAAACCCGAATGCTACAGGGACTAGAACTGCTACCAATCCGGGCACAATCATTTCTCGAATCGAAGCACGAGTTGAGATCGCAACACACTTTCCGTATTCGGCTTTTCCATCGGCGGCATCGAAGGTCTTTTGATCTGCTTCGGACCAGTTCTTATATTCCGAACCTTCATTCTTCTTCATGACGTTTAGCGCGGCTTTGAGTTCTGGAATTTCAGCGAACTGTCGCCGGACTTCTTGAATCATTGCCATCGCTGCCCGACCAACTGCGTTCATTGACAACGCGGAGAATAGGAAAGGCAACATCGCTCCGATGAACAACGAAGCCATCACGTAGGGGTTCGTGATGCTGATGTTGTCGATCTTGATTTCGTGAGTTGAGTTGTAAGTCGTGATAAACGCGGCGAAAAGTGCGAGAGCTGTCAGAGCCGCCGAACCAATCGCAAATCCTTTTCCAATCGCCGCAGTTGTGTTTCCTACTGCATCCAGTTTGTCGGTTCGCTCGCGAACTTCGGGTTCAAGATCAGCCATCTCTGCGATGCCGCCTGCGTTGTCGGAGATCGGTCCATAAGCATCAACCGCGAGTTGGATTCCAGTATTGGATAGCATTCCCACGGCTGCGATCGCAATTCCATACAGGCCTGCAAAAGAAAACGCGCCAATGATTGCAACGGCGATGATCAAAATCGGGATCGCTGTCGACATCATTCCGACACCCAGACCAGCAATAATGTTGGTGGCTGAGCCAGTTACTGATTGCCGAACAATCGATTTAACGGGAGGCGTTCCAGTTCCCGTATAAAACTCAGTGATCTTTCCAATCCCGAGTCCAGCACCCAGTCCAAATAAGATTGCACAGAACACACCAAAGCTTGTGATTGTTTGTCCGTTCTCGGTCACCCAAGTCTCAGGCAGCATGAATGTGATAATGAAGTAGGTCAGCAATAGTAAGATTCCTGCCGAGCCAAACTCACCGATATTCAACGCGTGGTGTGGATCACCACCATCTTTGACTTTCACAAAAAATGTACCAGCGATCGAAGTCAGAATTCCGACACCCGCCAAGACCAGCGGCAGAATGACTGCTGCCAAAGGAGCATTAGCGAACTCATCAAGCTCAAAAAATGCGGCGCCCAGAACCATCGTTCCGATAATCGAACCCACGTAGGATTCAAACAAGTCAGCTCCCATACCAGCAACGTCACCGACGTTATCGCCCACGTTGTCGGCGATGGTGGCAGGATTGAGAGGATGATCTTCGGGGATTCCGGCTTCGACTTTACCGACAAGGTCAGCCCCGACATCGGCAGCCTTTGTGTAGATTCCACCACCGACGCGAGCGAACAAGGCGATGGACGAAGCACCGAATGAGAACCCGGTCAGAACGGTGATGACCCTGACGACAGCTTCTTTGTCAGCAAGCCCCCACATCGAAGAGTAAACGATGAACAGGACGCTTAGTCCAAGAACACCCAGACCCACCACTCCCATTCCCATCACGCTGCCACCCGCAAAGGCGACTTCGAGAGCTTGGCCAAGTCCAGTTCTCGCTGCGTTGGTCGTTCGAACGTTGGCTTTGGTTGCGACTTTCATTCCGATCAAACCTGCCAATCCGGAGCAGAGTGCGCCCAAGCCAAATGACAATGCGATCAGAGGTGACGAGCTTGCTTCTGGATTGGTTCCGGCCCAACCAAGTAGCGCTGCAACGGCAACAACGAAAACGAACAGAACGGAATATTCAGCCTTCAAGAACGACATCGCGCCTTCGGTAATATTCGTGGCGATACGTTGCATCTTTTCCGTGCCAACTTCCTGCTCCGACACCCATTTTGACTTTATGAAAGTAAAAACGAGACCGGCGATTCCCAGCAATGGAATAAAATAGCTGATCATCGGAAGCGAAACATTTCCTGATGACACAGAAGGCTTTTGATTAGACGGAGTCGAGGTTGTCGTTTCCGGTGCCGTTTGATTGGTTGTTGACGGAGCCTCTAATGAGACTTCTTGTCCGAGTGCTTCGCCCGAAAACAGGCAGAAACTGGAAACAAACAGAGTGGCGGACAAAGCCAACAAAGCTGAGGTCCACGCTGTTTTGCCGAACAATTTAGTCATCTCAAGTGCCTTTAGCTTTGGTTGTGGGTCGCAATACGGGGATTATCGAAACGGCCATTAAACTTACTTTACTCAAATCGGAAAAGTCCCATCTGTAGAAAACCGGGCGATGCGCTCTAAATTTATGGTCAGTCCAAACTGGCAAGCCGGAGTCATCCAGAATCCGGGCTTTAGAAACGGCTGCCAAAAAATCAAAACTCGAATCACAGCTTTGTTAGATGAGCAGTGTTCCAAGTCGGTAATGAGATAGCCTCAACCTTATCCAGCTAAAATCGACCGCAAGGGAAGCATTCTTTACTTCGTAAATGAAGACCGTGCGACAGAACAAATCGTTCGGTATAGCCCGGACTTTTCCCGACGATAATTAGGCAGTTGAAAGACCCTCGACGAAATGCCAGCGATTGGTTGTTCTCGCACGCAGAAAAATCAAATAGAATTTGAATTGAAGGGAATTATGAGTGCCAATGGGTCCCCAGATTCCAAATTAGACGATTCAGGAGTCCAACATGCGATTTATTGGGAATGCGTTCGGCGTTCGAACATTGTCCGTTTTGATCTTAGTTTTGATGGTGTCGCCGCTTTCCGCGCAGTCTGAAGAAGGAAGCAGTGATCTTGATCAAGCGTTTGAGCTGAAGATCAAAGCCAGGTCGACCAAGGACCTAGATTCGGTTGTGAAACTTTGCGAGTCTGCAATTCAAAAAGGGCTCGACAAAGAAGGCACGGTTCAGGCCAAACAGCTTGCCGCTGCTTGCCTGTTTGAGCATGCCGAGCAATTGACACAGCGTATTGATCCAAGAAATGGAAGAAACCGGGATGGTCGTTGGCGGATATTGAGAACGCAAGCCCTCAGTCGGCTTCGTAAGGCAACCAAGTATGAGCCAGAATTAATCGACGCTTATTTGATGATGACTCGGCTCAATACGCTTCCAGGAGGGGATCGTGATGATGCGATCAAGTCGATCGATCAAGCGATCGACTTGGCCGACACGAATCGGCAGCAAAAATCACAGGCTCTGTTCTTGCGGGCGACACTTCGCGAAAAAGAAGCGGAGCAATTGGAAGACCTTGATGAAGCGATCGAGGTTAATCCGAAAAACATTGATGCCGTTCGCGTTCGAGCTCTCTATCACTTGCGCCGGCGAGATCCACAAAAAGCGATCGACGATCTACAAGTCTGGCTAGGCTCTGAGAAAACGAATGCCAAAAAGCATGTGGCAGTTGTTCGTGAGTTAATGATGATGGGCGAAAATTTTGATGAGAATATCCAGGACGAAGCCATGGATATCATCAATAAAGCGATCGAAATCGATTCGGAAGATCCAGAGCCGCTTTGCGTTCGCGCACAATTGAAAACGATCAAAGAAGACATCGAAGACGCGATCGATGACACTAGTTTGGCACTCAAAGTTGATCCACGGAACCTTCAAGCTTTGATGATTCGAGCATCCCTGTATTCTGGTGAAGAAAAACTGGATGAGGCGATGGATGATGTGACGGAAGCTCTAAAAATTCGCACGACCGAAGGCGGTTTGCGATTGCGTGGGATCATTCAGATTCAAAAAGGGGAATTCAAGAAAGCCATTCAGGATTTTCAAATCCTGGCTTTAGAAGATCCAAGCGACCAGTTCTATCAACGTCAGCTTGGCATGTTGTACAACGCTGACGATGAGCCGACGAAAGCGATCCGTATTTTCAATCGTTTGCTCAAAGAGAACGCCGATCAGTCTTGGGAAGGCCAACCTGCACCCCAGCAGCTGACTTTGATGCGCCGGAGAATGAGCGCCTTGCGTGGACGTGGAGATGCTCGTCTGTCCAAGGCTCAGCACGAGGGTGCAATTAAGGATTATGAGCAAGTGCTTGAACTGGCAGACCTCATTCGGTCGGCCGAAACTGAACAAGGGCTGGAGACATCCGAAGCAGACGACGGTGTGTTGAACAATCTCGCGTGGGTGCTCGCCACGACACCAGAAGATGATTTGCGAGACGGCGAGCGGGCGATTGAATTGGCGACCAAAGCCGCTGAAATGAGTAACTTTGAGAAACCACACATTCTGAGCACGCTGGCTTCTGGTTACGCTGAAACAGGTGACTTTGACAAAGCAATTGAATGGATTGATAAAGCGATCGAAGTTAACCAGTCAAAGGCGGAGAAATCTACCGACAAAACTGAAACAGATGAACAGCAGGAAAGCTTGGAAGACGAGCTAGAAAGCTACAAACAAAAAAAGCCTTGGCGTGAAAGCCAGGATGTCGAGAAGGAAAAAGAAGCAAAGGCAAAGAAGGCAAAGGCCAAGCAGGACGATGCCAAAGAAGATGATGATAGCGCCGACAAAAAAGAAGGCAAAGATGAAGAGGAAGGCGACAAAGAAGATAAGGACAACGACGACGAAAAAGAAAATGACGGTGGCGAAGACAACGATGCCAAAGAAGACGACGACGAAAAGGAAGAAAACGAAAAAGAATCGTCAGGAAGCGGCTCGGAAAAATGACTCAAACATGCCCGAGCCGAACGGACGCCTTTGAGTTGATGTGCCGGTACACCACGCAAGACGGTTTGCGGCGGCACATGC
>CAZQQR010000188.1:5889-10801 GCA_964595515.1 uncultured Pirellulaceae bacterium | reverse complement strand
ATTCCAAACCCAAGACTGAAGCGCCGATTACAGGCCGGGGACCGGATGCTTTGCTTCGGACGACTGGAAGCGATGCGAAGCATGGTACCAGCCAAAACTCGCAAGAAACGGCAACCAGAAATACAGGGCCTCGAAGCCCGACGATCTCATGTGCCGCGGCGATCCAATCGCCGAGCGAGCTAGTGATGCGACCCCGGGACTCTACGAAATGTCTGCTGTCGCCGGAACGCACCAATTCAAGAAACGCTGGATTTCATCTTCCAATTCGCGATAGATTGTTCGTGTCGCATCCAGTTCATTTTGCTTTGATGCGATATTTAGTCGACCTGCACAATCTGCGATCGGTTTGGCCGCCATCGTCGCGGCGGTCCCTTTCAAACGATGAGAGCAAGACTGAATCTGTGGCAGATCTGAATGGAAAATTTCATTCGGAATTTCAGCAAAATAGTTTGGTAACGAATCTCTGAATTTGTCGAGGAGGTTCGAGGCGACTTCGGCATTGTTCGCGCATCTTCCAATCATCTCGTCATAGTCCAGCGGCAATGCCACGGATTTCGGCTCGACCCGTTTTGCGGGAGCGTCTTTCATAGCGAATTCTTCTCCTTTACCAGCAGCGAAGCGCTCGATATTGGAAGTTATGTGGTCGATTGTAAATGGCTTGGTGACATGATTTAGCATTCCTGATTCGATGCATCGTTCACGGGTTCCAGCAACTGCGTTGGCGGTCAATGCAACAATAGGAATGTTTCTGATCTCGCCTTGGGCCGACATTTGAGTGATCTTCGTTGCAGCTTCGAACCCATCCATGACAGGCATTTGGCAATCCATAAAGATGAGATCAAAGTTGTCATCAATCTTCAAATGCTTGACGGCCTCCAAACCATTGCAACAAGTTTCGTATTCGATTCCGAGAGCATCAAACAGGTTCTCTGCGTAAAGCTGATTGATTTCGTTATCCTCAACCAAGAGGATACGTTCGTCTAGTTGAAGAGTGTTTGAGGATGTCGAATCGTCTTTGCAAGATTCCTCGTTCTCGCGATTGATCGAAAACGCACGATAGACTCGCGATTGACAAATTGGTTTTAACAAAGGCTGTTCAAACCCCAATCCAATTCGCTGCTCTTCGGTTAATTCTTGGTCAGCATTGCAAAGTGGGATGATTTTCAAGTCCGATTTCTTTGGGCACAATTTGATTTTTGCCAACGCTGATTTGATTTTAGCAGGATCGTTGGAGCAATCGAAAATAAGGAAGTCGAATTCACTGAGGTCACGCACAGGATCATCAGTTCGCATCAAGTAGACCGGCTCACAGTCAATTTGAATTTGATTTAGCATTTCCGAAATCCCAGAGTGGGCTTTGCTTGAGAGTCCAGCCGTTGCAACTTTGATATCCGGTGGAATGTTAAATTTCTGGGCAACACCTTGCTGGTTACAGATATCTAATTCAATTTCAAAGAAGAATTTTGAACCAACTTCGAGCTGGCTTTCGACCAAAATTTCCCCGCCCATTAGTTTTGCGAGTTGTTGACTAATGTATAGCCCTAGGCCGGTTCCGCCGTATTTTCTTTTCGCAGAAGTGTCGACTTGGCTAAACGCATCGAATAGTTGACTGAGTCGATCTTCCGAAATTCCGATGCCGCTATCTTCGACTTTGATTTCGACAAGAACCTTTTGGTCATCGACCCTTTTACAACGCGCGGAGGCTGAGACGTTTCCGTGTTCTGTGAACTTTAGTGAGTTGCCAACGAGATTGAAAATCAGTTGCCTTAATTTCCCTGCATCAGCAATCACGCTTTCGGGGATGTCGGGGTCGACATAGCAGATGAGGTCGACATGAGGTTTTGAGTTGGCTCCGCAACTACCGACTGATTGAATGACGCCCTCGATCAAGTTGAGGAGGTTGGTCGGTGCTACATCCAGTTCAAGATGTCCCGCTTCGATTTTCGAGAAATCCAGAATGCTGCCGATCACACTGAGCAACGATTCTCCGCTGGATTGGCAAGCTTCCAAAAAGCTTCTCTGTCTAGCGTCTAGCTCGGTCCCCGCCAACAATTGTGTCATCCCCAGGATTCCGTTGAGCGGGGTCCTTAGTTCATGACTCATGGTTGCGACGAAGTCGCTCTTGGCCTCATTCGCAATGACGGCTTGTTGCAGTGCCATCTGCAATTCCTTTTGCAGTCGCCATTTTTCCGTTAGTGCGACGGCCAACTGGCTTACCTCTGAACTGTCAAACGGCTTCTTCAGAATTAGTAGCTTGTCCGTTTTGCCAAGTTCATTTTGCAGATCGCGCCAGCTGTGATCGCAAAACGCAGTGCAGATCACGATTTGAACCTGGTCATCAATTCGCCAAAGCTCTTTGATTGTTCTCAGTCCATCCCAACCTGGCGGCATTCGCATATCAACGAACACCATCGCAAATGGATCGTCGTTTTCGATTGCTTCCCTGAGAAGTTCGGCGCCTTCTTGCCCCTGGAACGCCGACGTCAGTCGGTAGCGTGGCAAGCTGTTTGTTGATGCTGAAGTCCCGAGAAACAATTCAGCAGAAGATTCAACGCTGGATGATTCAACGCCCAGGATTTTCTGAAAGTCTTTATGGATCGCCGGATTGTCGTCGATAATCAGAATTCGATTATTGTTCATAGTCATCATTTGTCTCGTCTACGAGTTGCTTCAAAGCAAAACGGTTGCCTGGTTGGATTTTGATAAGTTTCGTTTATTGACTGGTATTTGAATGCTAAAGGTTGCACCGAGTCCGGGGCCCTCGCTACGTGCGCTGAGATTTCCACCCATTTCTTTTAGAGACAGATAGCTATGGTGCAAGCCGAACCCGTGACCGCCACGTCCCTTTCGGGTGCTGAATCCATGCTGAAAGATTTTAGATAGGTTCTTCGAGGTGATCCCTGCGCCGGTGTCTGAGACCAGAATCAGCACCATGTCATTGGGCTCAACTTGAATTCGGACTTCAACGGTTCTTTCGTCTGGTGATTGATCGTTGATCGCGTTTTTGGCGTTGTTGAACAAATTGACCAAGATCTGAATCAGCTTTTGCTGGTCTGTTGTAACTTCGCATTGATCTGGTAGCTTTTTGACCACATGAATTCGATTTTGGCGATACTCTTCGCGAACAATTTGTAGCGATGCGTTCATGACGTCTACGAGATCAACCGTGGAAATCAAGCCTCCCGAAGTCGCATACGATTGTTGGGCGGCGACCACACCGTTGACATGATCGATGTTGTTTCTTAACTCTTGTATTTCATCGAGTATGGAGATTGCTTGACGGTTCAAGTCTTTCATGAACGGAATGAAATGTAATCCTCGATTGTCGTTTTCAAAAAAGCCACCAAGATTGTCTGAGTGTTCCTCGAGAAGTTTTATCGCGGACGCGAGTTGCCCTTGTAGACCGTTTTGAAGATTGTTTTGCATCACGCTGCTGCTGACGTTGACGCTGTTCATCACGTTGCCAACGTTATGGAGAACGCCGGTCGCAATTTCTGCTTTGCCCGCTTCACGAGAAGCTGCAATCAGGTTTTCTTGGAGTTTCTTCTGCTCTTTTTCCATTTCCAGACAATATTGGGCCTCTTCTTGGAGAGACAAAATTGCAGTTTTCAGCTGCCGATTGCTCTGGTTAAGAACCTGAGTATCTCTCAAACTGTTGACGCGAAGAAAGACGAGCTCGGAATAGGTTTTGTGCATTTCGTCGAGGCCCGCAAACGCCACAACCAAGAGAAAAAATATTGTCGACAGCGCGATAGCTGGATGGCCAAAATAAAAACAGGCGACCGTGACCGGCAGCACCATGCAAATCAAATCCTGTCGCGCGAGCCGTCTTAGAGGACCCAATGTCACCATCGTTCCGGCTGCACAAGCCAAAACGACTGTTAGAACCGAGAGGCAGAACGAGTAGCTGAATTCTTCGCCCAAGTTCATCCAGAGGATACACGGCATAAACGATTTGGCGAGCAAGTTCGAGTAGAGCACGTATTTTGGCAACCCATATTTGTCCAGCCTCGCATTGGTCCATTCAGAGTAAAACGTGAACACGACCAAACACATTAGCAGCTGATGAATGACGAGGTAGGTCACTCCAACGCTTGTTTCAACGTAGCTCGATGTGAATGCGAAAACCACTAGCGAAGCTCCGGAATGCCCAACTGCATTCAGCAGCCTCATTCGCTTAAAGAAGTCGTTCATGCATTCGACGTAGGGTGCAGACCCTGGGCCTGCAGCCAAAGGCTGTGGGTCGTCGAATGATTGAATCGTATTCTCAGTCATTTTGATTCGCGTGCGGTGGAAAACGTGGCAGCCAAAACATGCATCTCGAAACTCTTGACGAGTTCCGCTACCCAAAGAATAAATCTGGATGAAGCACCTAGTGATCGCTAAAAAATAGGTCGAGGCAGTGGAGATCCTGCAACTATTAAGTCGTTTAGGGAATTCCTCCGTGGCGACGCGTCAAAGCAAAAAGCCCCGGTAAAACCGAGGCTTTTGCAGAAAATTGCTGAGAATTAAAAAAGTCGTTTGACGCGATTGCGTGTTATTCGTTTTCGTCTTTCAGATTCACTTTGGAGACAACCTCCTGTTGAATGTTGGATGGCATGTTTTCGTAGTGACTGAATTCCATCGTAAAACTTCCCAGTCCGCCCGTCATACTTGAAAGTGTCCTAGAGTACGTGGCGACCTCTCGAAGTGGGGCTTCTCCGTGAATGGTTGCAAAACCTCCACCAGCGGGATCACTGCCCGAAACACGACCGCCGTGACTGGACATGTCGCTGTACACATCTCCTACGTTGGCTTCGGGTACGGTGATATCCATGTGAACAACAGGTTCTAACAAGCAAGGGTTTGCCGACTCAAAGACCTTTCGGAAAACCATTTTGGCCGCCATCTTAAAAGCGGCCTCGCTCGAATC
>CAZQQR010000188.1:0-5789 GCA_964595515.1 uncultured Pirellulaceae bacterium | reverse complement strand
CCCGACTGTTTTTTGTGGCGATAAGTTCCTTCAGATTTTTCGGTGATGGTTTCGCGGAATGCGATTCTTGGCTCTTTGGTTTCAACTTCTAGTTTGTCGCGGCGAATTAATCGTTCCTGAATCACGTTGAGGTGAAGCTCACTCATCCCTGTCATCACCAGTTCTTTTGTTTGGGCATCACGATCAAGATGGAACGTGGGGTCTTCTTCGAGAACTTTATTGAGCGCTCCCGATAGTTTGGTTTCGTCCCCGCGCGATTTGGGTACCACGGCAAGGCTGACCATGGGCGCTGGGAACCGAGGCTCAGGCAGAGCTACATCTCCAAGCACGGTTCCAGTGTGCAAGTCATCCATTTTGGCGATCGCAACAATATCTCCCGGGCCGGCGACATCAATAGGATGAGTTTCTTCTCCCTGAACCTCTAATAGAGGGCCAAGCTTTACGTTTTTTCGAGCGCCTGACGCGTGCACCGAATCGTCACGTTTGATCGTGCCGGAGAATACGCGAATGAAGTTGA
Organism: uncultured Pirellulaceae bacterium; assembly: GCA_964595515.1. Classification (GTDB taxonomy): domain Bacteria; phylum Planctomycetota; class Planctomycetia; order Pirellulales; family Pirellulaceae; genus Mariniblastus. The sequence continues at coordinate 5,272 of CAZQQR010000188.1, read as the reverse complement.
GTTTTTGTACAAAGGGGTCGATCCGCGTTCGAAATACTTTGGCTACCAAGGGACCATCTGCCTCTGGTTTGATTGGGACCTCGCCATGATCACTGTTGGCAGACCGAACCATGTCGGCCGGTGAAAGCCCACAACTGGCAAACGCATCAAGAACTTCTTTGACGCCCACTCCCGATCGCGCGCTGCAGCAGACGATTGGAATCAGAGACCCTTGTTGGACCGCTTTGACGATCAGTTTGTCGAGTTCCTGTTTGCTGGGCTGTTTCCCTTCGAAATATCGCTGCATCACTGCGTCGTCTGCTTCGATCGTGGATTCGACGAGTGGCTCGTGATACTGGTTTGGATTGGCTACAACGCCTGTCAGGTCAGCAGGGATGTTGAGTGTGCTGGCGACGCCTTTGAATTGAGCGCCCTTTCCAATAGGAACGTTGAGAGGCATGCACTGCGGCCCCCATTGCTCGCGGATCGAGTCTACCAGTGACTCAAAATTTACGTTCTCGTCATCCAGTTTGTTGAGAACGATGATTCGCCCTAGCCCTTCGATGCCGGCTTCCTTGAAAACACGCCGCGTGTTGACTTCGATTCCACTGTGCGCGTTGACGACGATGGCCGCTGTGTCGACTGCCTGCATCGGCCCGATGACTTGTCCGATGAAATCCGGATAGCCGGGAGTGTCGATTACATTAAAACGAAAGCCGCCATGTTCAAAGTGTATGGCGGCTGCTTCGATTGAGTATTTGTGTTTTTTTTCTTCGGGGTCAAAGTCGCAAACACTGGTTCCGTCATCGACATGATGAGAACCGCCGACGCTTCCTGTCAGAGTCAGGAAATGATCCGCCAGGCTGGTTTTGCCTGACGATCCGTGGCCGCAAAGAATGACATTCCTGATCGCATCTATCGCTTTACTCATCAGTGGTCCCCTTGGTCAATTTTTTGAGTGGGGCGACCCGAATGAATCGCCCCGTGTCTTACGTTGGCGATGCTCCTGAGAAGGGGGAGGTGGAGTTGGGTAAGCTCGCGGCAATGCAATTTGCCAGCGTCAACCTTCCGAGGGTCGACCTCCCCATCAATTTCCCCAGCGTCAGGTTCCCTTTAGATAGAGCTTTGCCGATCATGCCACGTTCAATATTGAGCGCCGCCAGTTTGGTAACGCTACGAATGGGAATCTCGATTGATCCCCTCAATACGGGCCGAATTCGCATGAAGTCTCTTTCGTCGGTGAATGTTGTTTCCAATTCAAACGAGTTGATTGAAAACCAGTCGATGAAACGAATTCAAACAATGAGTGAACTCGAACCGATTCAAAAGTAAAACAAAAGCAGAACTGAGCCGACAATATCCCACACCCCAATAGCCGATACAAGTATTTTGCTTAGGCTGACTTAGGCTGAACGTAAGCTGCTTTAACTTGCTTGAGTATTGCCAGTGCTGGCTAGCTTGAAAGACAGGGGGATTGGGAGGGATTGGTTGAGCCGTTTTTGCCGAGAATGCGAAGCTGCGTCGCGTACTGCTACCAACGCTATTGGTTTGGTAGCGGTCCCAAGTTTGGACAGCAAGAGAACGAATATAAAGCGAATGCCCCTCGCAAAAACGGATGCGTTTCTCTCAAAAACGGATGCGTTTCCCCCAAAAGCGAATGTGTTTCTCGCACATCGCGCAAACATCGTTGAAGATGTTTAGTCGCCGTCGAGCATGTTGCCGAGCGCGCCCAGAACGGAGCCTTCGCCTTTACCGCCGCTACCAACGTTTGCGAGGATTCGACCGGCCAAGCGAGTGAACGGAAGACTTTGAAGCCAAACCCGACCCGACCCACGTAACGTCGCAAGGAACAAACCTTCGCCACCAAAGAACATGCTCTTTAGGTTGCCAGCCCGTTCGATGCTGTATTCGATGTGCGGCTCAAACGCGACGATGCAACCCGTGTCCACCCGAAGCGTTTCGCCTTTGAGTTCACGCTCAACCACGGTTCCACCAGCGTGAATAAACGCGAGCCCGTCTCCAACAAGTTTTTGAAGGATGAAGCCTTCGCCGCCGAACAAACCCGCTCCCAGTTTTTTATTGAACGCGATCGTTACTTTTGTGCCATGCGCCGCACAAAGAAACGCATTTTTTTGGCAGAGTAAATCGTTGCCTGGAATGGTTGCCAGATCGATGGGAATGATTTTTCCCGGATAGGGAGCCGCGAACGCAACGTGGCTTTTGCCCATGCCTTGGTGCGTAAAATGCGTCATGAAAATTGACTCGCCCGTGATTACACGTTTACCGGCGCTCAGCATCTTTCCAAAAAATCCTTGCTCTGGCTCGGAGCCGTCACCCATTTTCGTGATGAATTGAATCCCGTCTTCCATATATGTCATCGCTCCAGCCTCGGCGATCACTGTTTCTTGTGGATCGAGTTCAACGATGACCATCTGCATGTCGTCGCCAACAATTTGATAGTCGACTTCGTGGCATTTCCGACTCGTCACGTTGGGGGTGTAAACTGCCGACGCATCGATGACTGCTTCGGGAACCTGAACAACTTGCTGACACGAAGGACAGCGAACTTTCTTTCCAGCGTACTGATCGGGGACGTTAAGTTCTTTGCCGCATGCACAAAAGACATTCATGATTCTCTCTCAGCTGGTTAGGTTCGCTCGTTTGTTTTTTCGAGTCGCTGATAAAGTCATTGAACTCATTGAATTCAAGGAGCTTACCAATTCAAAATCGGTAGTATTCAAGCCTTCGAAGTCGCGCTTGCTTTGGCTTCTACTGGATTCAGCCATCCCCATTTATCTTCGGTTGTTCCATCGAACAGGCCGAAAAAAGCAGATTGAATTTTCTCTGTAATTGGGCCGCGGGTACCCGCTCCAATTTGAATGCCGTCAACGCTTCGGACAGGGGTGACCTCGGCTGCGGTTCCCGTAAAGAAAACTTCGTCAGCGAGGTAAAGAACCTCACGTGGAATTTGAGCTTCGATTACTTCAAATCCCAAATCTTCCGCCAGCGTGATCGCGGAAGCCCGCGTGATTCCGTTCAAGATGGCAGCCGCCAATGGTGGCGTGTAGATTTTTCCATCACGAACCACAAACAGGTTCTCGGCAGAGCCTTCACTGACGGTTCCTTGAGCGGTTACCGAGATGCCTTCGGCGAATCCGTTACGACGGGCTTCGCCACCGATCAACTGTGCGTTGAGATAGTGCCCACCGGCCTTTGATAAAATTGGCAGTGCTGCACTGGTGGTCCGAGTCCAGGAAGAGATACAAGTATCGATTCCGTTCACGAGGCCTTCTTCGCCGAGATAAGAACCCCATTCGAACGCGGCAACGATAACGTCGGTTGGAACGTCTTCGTTGGGAACGACGCCCAGCGAACCTGCACCGAGGAAAATCAATGGACGAATGTAGGCGTTCTTTAGTTCGTTTTGAACGATTACGTCACAGCAGGCTTGATTGATTTCTTCAGGCGTCGCGGGGACCGGAAATCGGTATAGTTTCGCTGAATCGAAAAGCCGCCGCGTGTGGGCGCCGAGCCTAAAGATGCAACGACCATTGGGCGTGTCGTAGCAGCGAACGCCTTCAAATACGCTTGAGCCATAATGCAACGCGTGGGCCATCACATGGACGGTTGCATCCTCCCATGCGATCATTTTTCCATTCATCCAAATGTATTTGCTGGTCTTCATCGTCCAAGCTTTCTTGAAGTGATGGTTGCTAATTTCGTGCCGACGTTTGACTCATATTCTATCTCGCGAAAGATTGTTCGCAAAAGTCTCATCTGCAAAAGTCTCATTCGTAAAACTCTGGTCCGCCGTCCGAGTCAGTTTTACGTTCCTTCCAGATGTCGATCAATATCGACGTTCCTGAATGTCGTTCTGTAGCAAATCATCCTGTGGATTGACATCGAGGATGAAATACTGGTCACAATGTGTACGACAATTTAACTGCGGCCATGTTCGCGGATGGGTATGGTTCGTTTAAAATGCCTCGAAGAAGAAAGATAATCCGGAATCTGTCCAAGGGAGATGTGACGTGCCGCTTGAAATGAAAGCCATCAGGCAAACCATGCCGCAAGTCGGCAAGGTTGAATGGATCGGTGTGCGAACTGCCAGACGTGGACCGATCGAGGTGATTCAAGAAGCGACCATCGGTGCCAAAGGAATCGAAGGAGACCGCTACGATGGGCGAGCTGATGGGGACCGAATGGTGACACTAATTCTCAAAGAGCATATCGCGGTGATCGCTTCGATTCTTGGAAAAGAGAATATCGACCCTGCCCTGCTCCGCCGAAACATTGTCGTGTCAGGACTAAATCTAACGGCGCTTAAAGGAAGCGAATTTCAAATCGGCAATGTGGTTCTGTTTGGAACGGGCAATTGCGCTCCATGTAGTCTGATGGAAGAACAATTGGGGCCGGGAGGGTTCAACGCAATGCGCGGCATGGGCGGACTAACAACTCGTGTCGTTTCCGGTGGAACGATCAAAGTCGCGGATGAGTTGCGGCTGATTGTTCCTGAGTAAGCAACCAATGTTACTCAGCAATTCACGCATGAATCAGGTACATCAAAACGCAAAAACAGGGCAGCCAAATGGCAAACCCTGAGACCAGGGTTGTCAACGGAGTCATCCCCACATGAGGATATTCTTTGAGACCGGGGTGGAAAAACTCTGCTCGAAGACCACGTAAGAATCCGGCAATGAGGAGCGGCGGTACGATCGCGAGTAATACTGATTCCCATCCAAGGTAGTTCGCGATCGCGAAGAGGCAGCTAACGGCGGTGACCAGAACCAGGATCGCCGACAACGAAAACTGTTTCGAACCCGGTTCACCCACTCTATTTTTCGATCTTGGCAGGAGGCTCAACGCCGTTTGCGTAGAACTTCATTGAGACGGAATTGACGCAGTGACGAATGTTCTTGTCGGTGTAGCCTTCGCCTTCGAACACATGCCCGAGGTGACCGTCGCAGTTCTGACATAGGATTTCGACGCGGCGACCATCGGCATCTCGTTCGCGGCGAACGGCCCCTTCAAACTCATCGTCAAAGCTGGGCCAACCGCAATTGGAAACGAATTTGTGTTCCGATGAATAGAGTTTTGCGTTGCATTGCCGACAGCAGTAAGTCCCCTTCTCCTTGTTTTTTTCGTACTCGCCTGTTCCCGGTCTCTCGGTTCCCTTTTTCAAGATGACCCATTTTTCATCTTCGGTGAGCGTGTTGTATTTGGCAGATTTGTCTTGGTTGGCGTCTGGCATGGTCTCTACTTTCGTATCGTTCGCTTCGTCAGCGTTTGAGTC
>CAZQQR010000187.1:7125-10802 GCA_964595515.1 uncultured Pirellulaceae bacterium | reverse complement strand
TTTTCAAGCGGAACGAATTCGCGAGAGTTGAGCCCAGTGTAAACCTGACGAGGACGACAGATTCGTTTGGCAGGTGAGCCATGCATTTCACGCCAATGAGCGATCCAGCCAGGCAACCGGCCCATGGCAAAGAGGACAGTGAACATCTTCACCGGAATTCCCATCGCTCGGTAAATCACACCTGAATAGAAATCAACGTTGGGGTAAAGTCGTCGTTTGACAAAGTACTCGTCTTCTAACGCGACTTTTTCCAAACGCTGGGCGATGTCAAACAATGGATCATCGAGGTCAAGCTTGCTCAACAGTTTGTCGCATGCAGCCTTGATGATGGTCGCTCTTGGATCAAAGTTCTTGTAAACCCGATGGCCGAATCCCATCAAGCGGAACCCGTTCTCTTTGTCCTTGGCCATTTTGACGTATTTTTCAACGTCCCCGTTATCTTCTTGAATCTGGTGAAGCATGTTCACGACAGCTTCGTTAGCACCACCATGCAGTGGTCCCCAGAGTGCACAGATACCTGCTGAAATCGAAGCGAACAAATTCGAATCCGCTGAGCCAACCATCCGAACCGTGGATGTGCTGCAGTTTTGCTCATGGTCTGCATGAACAATCAACAGCATGTTAAGTGCTTCTGTAAATGTTGGATCGGCCTTGTAAGGTTCACAAGGCACGGAGAACATCATCTGCAGGAAATTCTCGCAGTACGACAGATCATTTTGCGGATAGGCGAATGGCTGGCCCTCAGATTTATTGTGACTGTAGGCCGCAATCGTGGGAAGTTTGGCCAGTAAACGTCGAATCGAAATTTCTACCTGTTCTGGGTCATGTGGATCGAGCGAATCTTGGTAAAAAGTCGACATCGCACTCACGACGCTCGATAGGATCGCCATTGGGTGGGCGTCGCGAGGAAATCCGTTGTAGAACAGCCGCATGTCTTCGTGCAGCATCGTGTGCCGCCGGATCGACTGGCGAAATTCTTCCAATTCTTCTCCGTTTGGAAGCTCCCCATAAATTAGGAGATAGGCGACTTCGACGAAGTCACAATTTTTAGCAAGCTCTTCAATCGCGTATCCACGGTACCGAAGCACGCCTTCTTCGCCGTTTAAAAACGTGATTTCGCTTTCGGTCGACCCAGTGTTCACATAGCCGGGATCAATCGTGATCATCCCTGTCTGTTTTCGCAGGGCTCCGATATCGACCGCCCGCTCCTTCTCAGTTCCTTCTACGATTGGGAATTCCAAATCATGACCATCACATTGAAATTTGGCCTTATCAGACATGAGCTGCTTTCCTGGGGTAACGGTACTCACGGTGACGCTTTCCTGTTTTTAAAATGTATGGTGATGATTTCGGTTGAACCATCCGAATCCGCAAGCCTAATAGTTTAACGATTATCTTGGCCGCTGAAAACTGACCCGCCCGAAACAGAGTTTGATTAATTCGTCGCCCGGTGCTGCCTGGCAAAATTTTGACGCAATGCTAATGAGAGGGCACCATTCCCCAGACTGCCGCCCATTAATACCCGTCGGCAAAAGCACACGACAACGCAAATTGTGGCCTGGGACAAGCTACTAACGGGGCTGTCGAAGATCTGCTTGAGAATGCTGGAAGTTCAAGCTCTCTAAAGACCGTTTTTTCAATTCAGATCAATCTAGAACACTTGAGCAAAGCAGCACTTGAGCAAAGCAGCACTTGATTGGTAAAAACCGTGACTACATCTGCGTATGGTGCAGGTATTCCACTGGAATTTCGTCTTTGAGCTTTTCAACGTAGTTCTTGAAAGCCTGTTTTCGCTTTTCGTCAAGAATACGTTTCTTGATTTCGACTTGGGCTTCCAAAAACGGCTTGTACGTTGCTTGAGTTCGTTCAAGTACACGAATCACATGGAACCCATCGCGGGTTTCGATGATGTCGCTCAGTTCGCCAACAGGCAAAGTAAACAATGCCTTGTCAATCGGTTTTAACACCAACGAGCCTTTATTCGTCCAGTCATGCTGCCCACCTTCAGAGGCTTGAAATCCATGCGAATTCTTCTTGGCAATTGCCGACAAGTTTGCACCGTATACGATCTGGTTGCCTAGTTCTACGATCTGAGATTTTGCTTCTTCTGTTGAACCCGTTCGACTGAAACTGACCATGACCTGCTCCCAGCGGCAACGAGCCTTGGTTGCATAGCTCTCGATATTGGATTGGTAAATCTCCAGCATCTGCTGGTGCGTGACCTCTGAATTGGACTGAAGTTCTTCGGCCAGAAAATGACCGGTGAGCTGTTTTTCCGCCCAGGCTCGTCTCATTTTTCGTAGGCTTGATCCTTGAACGCGAAGATGTGCATCAAACTCAGCGACTGATTTGATTCCAGATTTTTTCATGATGTCTTCCAACGCGTCTTTGTCAAAAGCGTCGGTGGCTTGCTTCATCACATCTTCGACTTCGACTTGTTCAGGGAGTTTTCGCAGCGAACCAATAAACAAAATTTTGTTTTCAACGAACTGAGGCAGAATCTGCTCAATCAATCTCTCGCGTTGTTTTTGTTTAATGTCTTCTGGAGCTTTCGCCATGTGTTTTTCGATTACTTGATTTACTTCGAATAACAAATCGCCAACGAAGATCGGTTCACCACCTACAAGTGCGAGAACTTTTCCTGGCTCAAACGCATCGCCCCGGGCGACCGGTTGCCTGATTCTCTGCTCAGCGGATGTTTGGTGTGAGCCAAAGTTTGATTTCTCAGGCCCGAATCCGTTGGCAGCAACGGGTCGGCTTGATGGCGTTGACGGCCCAGTTGAAGGTCGCGTGGCAAGTTTGGTCGTGGAGAACGAATTTGATGTCGCCGGAGTATTCAATGAAGCTTTGACCGGTTTGGTTCCGTCGTCAACAATTAGCTCCGAAGAATACAAAGTGATCTTGTTATCATCTGGCCCAGTTGTGGCTGACTGAGTTGTAGCTGAGTGAGTTTTGGACGTTGGGCGCATTGGGGCTCGGGAAAAAGCCGCATTTCCAGACCCAAACGCCGCCGCCATTTGGCGACCATTGGCAGTGTTTGCAGGTAGCTTATCAATCTCATTTTGTTGATTGGCAAAGTACTCGTTGCTGACACGTTGGTTTGAATATGGACTCGGCGATTTGGGAGACTGAACAGTAAATCCATTGGATCCGTCTTTCGAAGTAGCTTGGTTTGAACCTCCAGAAAATTGGTTTCCAGAATTCGAGACATTGCGACTTGAAGGGTTACCAACAGATTGGGTAGAAGCGATTCGTTCCCGAATAATCGAATCACTTCCAGACAATTGACTTGAAAAACCAACGTCGTTGCCAATTTGGGCACCCGGAACGTTCTTGGACTTGGGCCAGTTTGATTTAACAACAGGCATCGTTAACTTGGGAATCGGCTGAGCTGACGTACCTGGTGTCGAAGGCAACTGGAAGTTTTCTTGAGAGGGCTGAAAGGGCGTTGGATTGGCTGGCTGACGCAAGCGATTCGTCGATCCAGTGCTAGGTGTGTCCCAGCCATTATCAATCTCGTTTTGTAGCCTGGTTTCCTGCCCAACAGTTTGGCGGTTTTTTAACTGAGCGCCGGTAGGTTTCGTTGAAGTGAAATACGGATCGGGCGTCGCATTACGCTGAGGTGATGCTATAGGTGAGCCAAACACAGGGGGGCTTAACAATGGAGTGCTTAACAA
>CAZQQR010000187.1:0-7025 GCA_964595515.1 uncultured Pirellulaceae bacterium | reverse complement strand
GCTTAACAATGGAGTGCTTAACAAACCGATGAATACGATTTTTACGAAGCAACACAAGACAGATTTGCCAGGAAGGGAAATCCGATTTGAATGACGGAAGTTCATCATGATCCAGCCGTTATCGTGATCAATCAACGGTTGTCGAATCGATCAGCAAGTTTTAGTTTGTGTTCGGGAGTCTAAATGCTTCCTGCATAAAGACGAAAATCAGCTTCATTGAAGCACAACGTTCACCGCTTACGCTTCGAGTTCCAATTTGGTTCAAAATCGGAAACTGCAAGCAAGAAAGTTGGCGGGGAAGAATAGATAGATCAGGAAGGCGACTGCAATAGAGATTTGACAAGTGCAAGCATTTTTGTCGGTGCGATCTTGCTCTCTTTAAGCGTCACCATCGCGGTTTCATCGTCGATGATCCGAATCATCGGTCGGGCTTTAGAAAGCTGAGAAAAACGCGGACGGTCTTCAAACTTAAACGTCAGATACTTGTCCTGAAGGAAAATCGAAGTGACTTGCCATACGGACGCCTCCAGCTTTAATTCCGAAAGCGATAGCAGACGTTTGACGGGAGGCGGGATTTTCCCAAATCGGTCACGAATTTCTGTTCTCAATTCTTTAATTTGGTCAAACCGTTCTAGCCGCGTCAGTCGCCGGTAGAGGTCGATTTTTTGTCTGCCGTCCACCACATAATCATCGGGAAGGAACGCAGCGATTGGCAAATCGACGTCGACATGAATCGAAAGTTTCGCCGGAAGATGCTTCTGTTTTCGAATCGCAGTTTCAAGCAACTGACAATACAACTCATAGCCAATCGTGGCGATGTGACCGCTTTGCTGAGTCCCTAACAAATTGCCGGCACCGCGAATTTCCAAATCGCGCATTGAAATTGCGAATCCAGCGCCCATGTCGCTGAAGGTTTCGATCGCTTGAAGTCGTTTGGCTGCCGTTGGATTTAAGTGCTTGTGGGGTTCCAGCAACAAATAGCAGTAGGCTTTGTGTTTGTACCGCCCTACCCTGCCTCGAAGCTGATGCAAATCCGAAAGCCCGTAACGGTCAGCATCATTGATGAAAATCGTGTTCGCGTTAGGGATGTCTAATCCGCTTTCGATAATCGTAGTCGCAATCAAGACGTCGAATTTGTGAGCGATAAAATCCGTCATCACCCCTTCTAATTCGCCTTCCTTCATTTGACCATGGCCAAATCGGAACGTTGCTTCGGGCACGAGTTGTTCCAGCTTATGCTGAATAATATGAATGTCATTCACACGGTTGTGAACAAAGTAGACTTGTCCGCCCCGGCTGATTTCTCTCAAAATCGAACTGCGAATCACATTGTTGTTGTACCGCATCACTTTAGTATCAACCGCCAGACGCTCAGCGGGAGCAGTTTCTAAATTCGAGATATCTCGAACACCCACCAGTGACATGTGAAGCGTTCGAGGAATCGGCGTGGCTGACATCGTCAACACATCGACAGTGCTGCGGATTGTTTTTAGACGTTCCTTGTGTTCAACGCCAAACCGTTGCTCTTCGTCGATAATGACCAGACCAAGGTTAAAGAATTTAACGTCCTTGGAGACAAGTCGGTGCGTGCCGATCACGATGTCGACTTTTCCTTCACCCAGTTTCGCGATGGAAGCTTTAATTTCTTTGGTCGAGCAAAACCGGCTGAGTTTGGCGATGTCGAGCGGGAATTCTGACATTCGCTCGCGAAAAACTTTGTAGTGTTGCTCCGCGAGTACTGTCGTTGGAACAAGCACTCCGACTTGGTATCCGTTGGCGACCGCTTTAAAAGCCGCTCTCATCGCGACCTCTGTTTTTCCAAATCCAACATCGCCGCAAAGTAACCGGTCCATCGGTTGGCCCCGCTCCATGTCCTCCTTGATCGCTTCGATTGCCGAAGCCTGATCGGGCGTTTCGCGATAAGGAAACGACTGCTCAAACTCGTGCTGCCATTCGGTGTCAGGACCTAGTGCGATTCCATGTCGTCCCGCACGTTTGGCTTGAAGTTCGATCATCTCCGTGGCGAGATCGGTGATTGCTTCTTGGACGGAAGCCTTTTGTTTGGCCCAAGATTTTGCCCCGATTTTTGCAAGAACGGGTCGTGTTTTGGTTCCGCCAATGTACTTTTGAACCAAGTCGATTTTCGTAGCAGGCACGTAGATTTTCGTGCCGCCATAAAATTCCAATTCCAGGTGTTCCGTGTTTTGGCCGTCTTTGTCGAGCATCTGAAGCCCGCGATACCGACCGATCCCGTGAGCCAAGTGAACAATTAAGTCGCCGTTACGAAGATCCAGAAAGCTGTCGATCGCTTTGCTGAGCTTTTTCCGACCGGTCCGCCTAAGCTTTTCAGTCCGGTGAAACATTTGGTCGCAGCCGACAACGATCTGATGTGAATCTCTTAAGCGAAAGCCTTGATGGACGCAGCCAAGTCCGATGTGCAAACGACCTGCTGCCGAAGCGGCTGTCGAAGACAGAATTTCTGAGACGCGCGGGATTTCGCCTTCGACCCTCGCCAAAACATAGACGTCGAATTCTTCGCCAGCTGGATCTCGAGCCAGACGATCGACTTGCATCCGAAGATCGCCAATATCACCACTGAATTTTTCTACGGACTCGACTGGCAATTGCCAACGAGCCCCCAAATGGCCCTGAGTCACTTGGCTGGAGGTGGCCTGTGGCCGTTCCGCCCACTCCTGGGTGACTTGATTCCAACTAAACAGCTGATCATATTCAGCGGCCCGTTCTACAAATCTTGCCGCCTGTTGATTGAGGTCTTGGGGTTCAACCAGAAGGACGAGCGTATCGTCGGGCAAGAAATTCGAGAAATGCCCCTGCTCTTTTTCATGGCCAGAAGACAGAACAGTAATCTCGGCCTGTTGAAGTTCTGCATGACTCCGCTGAGTTCCGGCATCGAATTGACGCAACGATTCAATCTCGTCATCAAACAGCTCGATTCGAACCGGGCTTTCCCAATCAGGAGAATACACGTCGATGATTCCGCCGCGACTCGAAAATTCACCTGGAAGCTCGACCGCAGTCGTTTGGTGAAATCCATGTTCGAGCAACCATTCAACAAACTCAGTGACATTAATTTGTTGGCCGGTTGAGATTCGTTTCGAGTGCCCAGCAATCGATTCTTTGGATGGAACGGACTGCAAGAGTGCGGGAACCGAGGCGACGATGATCGGACAGTCGTCACCTGCGATTAATGATTTGATTAATCGGATTCTCTCGCCGTATTCGAAATCGACCGTAACCGACGTTGATTGAGAACCTGCCAGACAGGACGGAAATCGCTCGACTACACTAGTCGTAAAGGTTGGTAGATCGTCCAAGAGATTGTCTTGGGCTTTCGAATCTTGGACGACAACCAAGATCGTTTTGAACTGTTTCGAGAGTGAGGCAGTCAGCAGCGCGCAGGAGGAACCCCAGACTGAATCGAAAGTCGCGGTTTCGTTTCGTTTTAAAGCCGCAATGCATTCGCCAAAGTCAGTGTCGTCAGCAAATCTATCTGGTAATTGGACCAGATAGTTAGCCGTCAGAATCTGCGGCGCTACTTCTTCCATTGCCCGCCATTATAAGCAAGCGGCCAATTCTGTCAGCGGCAGATGGCGACAGATGAGGATTTAGAATTACGAAGTGCGAGGAATTTGGGGACGAGTTGGCTCGAAGTCCGGATGGGCGTAAATGTGGGTACAGTCATTTAAAGGAGACAGACTTACGAAGGTTTGTGAGTGGCACAGCGTTTAAGCTTCGGCCTAGTTCGACCGGGCACTACGGCGAATGGCACTGATTAAACGCAGTCGCCTCCGGCTTGCCGTTAAACGATGTTGTGGAACTCAAACTATTTTGTTCGGCTGGTCGCGATACGCGATAAGCTCGTCAAAAGTTCGAGACGAACTTGGAGCAAATTTGATTAGGCCGGAGGTTGCGGTGTATCTGAGCCGGTTTGATCGGCGTCAAGCTCGTCAAGTTTTCCTTTTCGGAAATCACCCCAATTTGTCGCTTGCCAATACTCGCCAGTGTTGACCTCAAGTGCAGTTAGCCACTGGTCGCCATAACAATACGTGTCGATCAATTTGACGTGGCCGCAATCACGAATGGTACCGTCTGGTTGAGGCGTGTGACCCACGACCGCAATTTTTCCGCTGATGTGCATTGGCGGTGCTTGCTCACGAATGTGAGTCCAAAACACAAGTTCATCAGGTTGTTCAGCTAACGGTAAATCGTACGCGTAATTCGCGTGAATGAAGAAATGAGTTTCTGTTTCGAAAAAACGAATACAGTGATTCAAGAACATCATGTGAGACGCTGGAATGTTTTCCAGGCGTCCGCCGTAACTTTGTAGTGTCGTGTTGCCGCCATGCTGATACCAGAATTCGAAATCGGTTTTTCCGTTCTGGAGCGCCCGATACATCATCAACTCATGGTTGCCGATCAGCGGAACGAAGCGGCATTTCGAAATCAGTTCCGAAAGCGTTTCAATCACTCCGGCAGAATCCATGCCACGATCAACGTAATCGCCGATTCCAACAATCGTGTCATCTTTTTCAGGCTGAATTTCTTTCAGCAGTCGATCCAACGCGCTTTTGCAGCCATGGATGTCACCGATCGCGATAGTTCTTGGCATCAGAATTCAAATAAAGTAGTTGGTTCAACGCAAAAAAGTCGTCGAAAGGAAGCACGTTGGTAACGAATATATTAGGGCTCAAAGCGTTGGGACCACAAGGTTAATCGGCAGGGGAACTGCAAAGTCCCATTCTCTAATCGCCGCCGCCACTTAAAAAGTGACTTTGCAGTTCTCCTAGGTTAATCAGCGAGCTGTGACGACTCTCGATAGAATTTCGTTTCATTTGTTTTCAGAAACGGATTTTGGAGTCGCAATTTTGGCAATTATCGCCGGCGGTAAGTTCTTTCTCTGCTCGCCCGGCTTCGTTATTTCAATCCGCTTTGCCCGAATAATGGTTGGGGCGACGTTTGAATTCAATATCATCGCTTTCCCTCGGGTCTTTAGAGCATCTCGCCTAGCCCCGGTTTTTTGGAGGAAATTGAGATCACTGATCTCCAGGTCGAAACTTCCCGAAGCAGGGACGTCAAACTCAAACTCGAGCACCAAATAAAACGGGTGTCTTGGAGGTGGCCCAATTTTGATTTGTGAGGCCTCAACCAGATTTTTATCACAAGTGATTTTCAAATTCTTGACGACGTGAGTTTTCGCAAGCTCTTGGAATGACTTAAATTTTTCCGGATCAAGCCAATGGACATCTTTGTTTTTTTGAGTTTCGAAAACCGGAATTCGAGAGTTGTTCGCGGAAGACTTCGGTTCCTGCTGGCTGTTTGGTTTTGAGGAGTTGGGCTTAGAGTTGGAGTCGATTTGGGATGGTTTCTGTTGATTTATTTCTTCCGCGGTTGTCTCTGGAGAGCTGGTTTGAAACTCATTCGTCGATGGATTTTTATTGGGTGCCGAAGCCTGTTTGGGTGCCGAAGCCTGTTTGGGTGTTGAGGCTTCTTTGAGCGACGAAGCTGCTTGAGTGGATGATTGGCTGCTTTCCTTGGCTGCCGACCATTGATCAATAAGATCGTTCATCGTGACGTCATTGAGACCGATGCTGTATTGGCAACGAGCTTTGCCGTCCTGGACCACGACCGAAAACGACCTCTCCACGAATCCGTCTTTGAGTTCGTGAGCCGATCCCGTTGCCGAGAAAATAGCTCCGAGACAAAGCACGGTAACAAGTGTTCGGGGATGTTTCATTTGATTGAATGGAACTGGTGAAAATTGAGCTTTCTTAATATCATATTGTAGAGACAAAGTCAGAAAACGAAGGCCATGATTTATGAACTCCCAAGAGATTCTTGATCGAGAATTCCTCGAAATTCGTGCAAAGATTCTAGAAGTTGCTGCGTCGTTGGACCGCATTCAACGAGCCGACGGAGATGTGTCGGGAGATCGGCGAACGAAGCTTGTCGAAGAAGCGATTTCGATCATTGCTTCTTCACAAGAAATTCCGAATCGAGCCGAGATGGTTCAGATGTTGTTTTCTTGCGAATACGATGGCGAATGGATGAAGACATTTAAGCCGGCGCCTCGTACCTAATATTTTCCGCGATTGAATCGGTTTCCAGCTTTCTTGTTGGCCAAGATTTAGATTCAGCGTTTCAAGTTTCATTCTGCAACCGCCCAAAGGCATACGATGTATTATATCGATCCGCACATTCACATGGTTTCTCGAACAACGGACGACTATGAAACGCTTGCTCGGATGGGGTGCGTTGCGATGAGCGAGCCTGCTTTTTGGGCAGGATTTGATCGAGGAAGCGTCGACGGGTTTCACGATTATTTTCGGCAGTTGACCGAAGTCGAACCCAAGCGAGCTGCACAGTTTGGAATCGCCCATTTCACTTGGCTGTGTATTAACGCCAAAGAAGCAGAGAACGTCGAGCTTTCACGGGAGGTCTTGAAGATCATTCCGGAATTTCTCGACTGCCCGAATGTGCTTGGGATCGGCGAGATTGGGCTAAACAAGAATACGCCCAACGAAGCAACCATTTTTCAAGAGCATGTTGAACTTGCCGTCAAATACGACCAGCAAATTTTGATTCACACGCCTCACTTGGAAGACAAACACCAAGGTACGCGAATGATTCTGGATATGCTTGCCGAGCAGAAAGTCGATCGTTCGCGAGTATTGGTTGACCATGTTGAAGAACATACGGCCGGGCCTGTGTTGGAAGCAGGCTACTGGGCAGGAATGACTTTGTATCCAGTAACGAAATGCACGCCGGCGCGGGCTGTCGATATTATTGAGCGACATGGTGCAGAGCGGTTGTGTGTGAATTCTGCAGGCGACTGGGGGCCTTCCAAGCCGACCGCGGTTCCAGACTTAATAATGGAAATGCGCAGGCGAGGACATGCGGAGACTTTGATCAAGAAAGTTGTATTTGATAACCCACGAGAGTTTTTCAGTCAAAGTAAGAATTTTAGTTTGGCCGATCCAGAATCCAGAACGGGGTTTGGTTGTTAA